>NZ_JAOWCD010000078.1:0-389705 GCF_030337175.1 Citrobacter sp. Ca225
CTGTTTCAAAGCCTACGATATTCGCGGCAGGCTGGGCGAAGAGCTGAATGAAGAGATTGCGTGGCGGATTGGTCGCGCTTACGGCGAATTTCTGAAGCCGAAAACCATTGTGCTGGGCGGCGACGTGCGTCTGACCAGTGAGGCGCTGAAGCTGGCGCTGGCAAAAGGGTTGCAGGATGCCGGCGTTGACGTGCTGGATATCGGCCTGTCAGGCACCGAAGAGATCTACTTCGCGACTTTCCACCTTGGCGTGGACGGCGGGATTGAAGTCACCGCCAGCCACAACCCGATGGACTACAACGGCATGAAGCTGGTGCGCGAAGGCGCTCGTCCCATCAGTGGCGATACCGGTCTGCGTGACGTGCAGCGTCTGGCCGAGGCCAACGACTTCCCGCCGGTGAACCCCGCGCAGCGCGGAAGCTATAAGCAAATCTCCCTGCGTGATGCCTATATCGACCATCTGTTCGGCTACATCAATGTTAAAAACCTCACCCCGCTGAAGCTGGTGATCAACTCCGGTAACGGCGCGGCAGGCCCGGTGGTGGACGCCATCGACGCGCGCTTTCAGGCGCTGGGCGTGCCGGTAGAATTGATCAAAGTGCATAACACCCCGGACGGCAACTTCCCGAACGGCATTCCTAATCCGCTGTTGCCGGAGTGTCGCGCCGATACCCGCAATGCGGTGATTGAACATGGCGCGGATATGGGGATTGCCTTTGACGGTGATTTCGACCGCTGCTTCCTGTTCGACGAGAAAGGCCAGTTCATTGAGGGTTACTACATTGTCGGCCTGCTGGCGGAAGCGTTCCTCGAAAAACAGCCGGGTGCCAAAATCATTCACGACCCGCGTCTGTCCTGGAACACGGTGGATGTGGTGAAAGCGGCGGGCGGCACGCCGGTGATGTCGAAAACCGGTCACGCTTTCATTAAAGAGCGGATGCGCCACGAAGACGCCATCTACGGCGGCGAGATGAGCGCCCACCACTATTTCCGTGATTTTGCTTACTGCGACAGCGGAATGATCCCGTGGTTGCTGGTGGCGGAACTGGTGTGTCTGAAGGGACAGTCACTGGGTGAACTGGTACGAGACCGGATGGCGGCATTCCCGGCGAGCGGCGAAATCAACAGCAAGCTGGAGGAACCGGCGGCAGCGATTTCTCGGGTGGAACAACACTTTGCCAGCGAGGCGCTGGCGGTGGACAGAACCGACGGGATCAGCATGTCGTTCGTCGACTGGCGTTTCAACCTGCGCTCCTCCAATACCGAACCGGTGGTACGATTGAATGTTGAGTCACGAGCAAACACGCAATTAATGGAAGAGAAAACAAAAGAAATTTTGCTCATCTTAAACGAATGAGTAGGGGAAGTAATTGTGATACCTCTTATCAGCCAATAACGAATATACAATCGATGTGATCCCGTTTATGAAAAGCTATTCAGCTATCCTATTACTGAGTTAACATCTGCAATACATTCAAGCCGCGCATACGTCGCGCGGTGACCACACCTGACAGGAGTATGTAATGTCCAAGCAACAGATCGGCGTCGTCGGCATGGCAGTGATGGGGCGCAACCTGGCGCTCAACATCGAGAGCCGTGGTTATACCGTCTCCGTGTTCAACCGCTCCCGTGAAAAGACCGAAGAAGTGATTGCCGAGAACCCTGGCAAGAAACTGGTGCCTTACTACACGGTGAAAGAGTTTGTTGAATCCCTCGAAACGCCTCGTCGTATCCTGTTAATGGTGAAAGCAGGCGCGGGTACCGATGCAGCCATTGATTCTCTCAAACCGTATCTGGATAAAGGCGATATCATCATTGATGGTGGTAATACTTTCTTCCAGGACACCATTCGTCGTAACCGTGAACTTTCTGCTGAAGGTTTCAACTTCATCGGCACCGGCGTTTCCGGTGGTGAAGAGGGCGCGCTGAAAGGGCCGTCTATCATGCCGGGCGGTCAGAAAGAAGCCTACGAGCTGGTTGCGCCGATTTTGACTAAGATCGCCGCAGTTGCTGAAGATGGCGAGCCTTGCGTGACTTACATCGGTGCTGATGGCGCAGGCCATTACGTGAAAATGGTTCACAACGGTATCGAATATGGCGATATGCAGCTCATCGCTGAAGCCTATTCTCTGCTGAAAGGCGGCCTGAATCTCTCTAATGAAGCGCTGGCCAGCACCTTTACGGAATGGAACAACGGCGAGCTTAGCAGCTACCTGATTGATATCACTAAAGACATCTTCACCAAAAAAGATGAAGAGGGTAAATACCTCGTTGATGTCATTCTGGACGAAGCGGCAAACAAAGGTACCGGTAAGTGGACAAGCCAAAGTTCTCTGGATCTCGGCGAACCGCTGTCTTTGATCACTGAATCCGTTTTTGCGCGTTACATCTCCTCGCTGAAAGACCAGCGTGTTGCTGCTTCTAAGGTCCTGACCGGTCCGAAAGCGCAGCCTGCAGGTGATAAAGTTGAGTTTATTGAGAAAGTTCGTCGTGCGCTGTATCTCGGCAAAATCGTTTCCTATGCGCAGGGCTTCTCTCAGTTGCGTGCGGCGTCCGACGAGTACAACTGGGATCTGAATTACGGTGAAATCGCGAAGATTTTCCGTGCAGGCTGCATTATTCGTGCGCAGTTCCTGCAGAAGATCACGGACGCCTACGCGAAGAATGCAGGCATCGCCAATCTGCTGTTAGATCCGTACTTCAAGAACATCGCTGATGAATATCAGCAGGCGCTGCGTGATGTTGTTGCCTACGCTGTTCAGAATGGCATCCCGGTACCGACCTTCTCTGCGGCCGTTGCCTACTATGACAGCTATCGTGCTGAAGTACTGCCAGCTAACCTGATCCAGGCACAACGTGATTACTTCGGTGCGCATACCTATAAGCGTACTGATAAAGAAGGCGTTTTCCATACCGAATGGATGGATTAATTACATTATGTGTCAGAAGCCCGGTCTAATGATCGGGCTTTTTTTTATCCTGATTCTTATTGCATAATCTTCATCGCTTAATATTAACTTAATATTGTCCCTTTAGGATGATAAAGATAATCCTAATTGTATTAGGCTTCGTTGACATATTATTCGCTCAGACGCTAAAACAATAATAACGTGTCAGGATGTGAATACATCATGATGTCTAATTAAGTTAATTCTGAGAGCATGCAATGAAAATCACCATCTCCGGTACCGGATATGTCGGCCTGTCCAACGGTCTGCTAATCGCACAGCATCATGATGTGGTTGCGTTAGACATCATCCCCTCTCGTGTTGAAATGTTGAATGATCGGATATCTCCGATTGTCGATAAAGAAATTCAGCAGTTCTTAATGTCGGAGAAAATTAAATTCAAAGCCACACTGGATAAGCGTGACGCCTATCGAAACGCAGATTATGTTATTATTGCGACGCCGACCGATTATGATCCGAAGACCAATTACTTCAATACTTCAAGCGTCGAGTCTGTCATTCAGGATGTGATAGCGATTAATCCAAATGCGGTAATGATAATTAAGTCTACCGTCCCGGTTGGGTTTACCGCTGCGATGGGTAAGAAATTTAAAACGCAAAATATTATTTTTTCCCCTGAATTTTTGCGTGAAGGTAAGGCGCTCTATGACAACTTATATCCGTCGCGTATTGTCATCGGCGAGCGCTCTGAACGGGCAGAGCGGTTCGCCGCTTTGCTTCAGGAAGGGGCGGTGAAGCAAGATATTCCTACGCTGTTTACAGATTCTACCGAAGCAGAAGCGATCAAGCTTTTTGCCAACACCTATCTGGCGATGCGCGTGGCCTATTTTAACGAACTCGATAGCTACGCTGAAAGTTTAGGTTTAAATACCCGCCAGATCATCGAGGGAGTTTGTCTGGATCCGCGTATTGGCAATCACTACAACAATCCCTCATTTGGTTACGGCGGTTATTGCTTGCCAAAGGATACCAAGCAGCTTTTGGCTAATTATCAGTCAGTCCCGAATAATATTATTTCCGCAATCGTTGATGCCAACCGCACTCGTAAAGACTTTATCGCTGATGCCATTCTCGCCAGAAAACCAAAAGTGGTGGGAATCTATCGTCTGATCATGAAAAGCGGCTCGGATAACTTTCGCGCATCCTCCATTCAGGGGATCATGAAGCGCATTAAAGCTAAAGGTGTGGAAGTGGTAATATATGAACCCGTAATGCAGGACGAGACGTTTTTCAACTCGCGAATCGAACGTGACCTGACGCAGTTTAAACAACAGGCTGACGTCATTATCTCGAACCGCATGGCTGAAGAGCTCAAAGATGTGTCCGAAAAAGTCTATACCCGCGATCTTTTTGGCAGTGATTGATTAGTCAACTGAGGGGAAGGGAGTCCTTGATAATGGGTTAAAGACCTACCAGAATTTTCGCAATCCTGTCAAATTTCCTATGGCATAAATTACGTTTCCCGATAAACTGTGGCGAGTTTAGAGCTTTCTTGTTTAGGGCAATGATGACAGTGGAAAATAACAACCTATCCGGGCGCAGCAACGAACCGGAACAGATTGATTTGATTGACTTAGTGATTCAGATTTGGCGCGGTAAAGTGACAATAATCATCTGCATTATTGTGGCTATCGCTCTGGCCGTGGGTTACCTGGCGGTGGCGAAAGAAAAATGGACCTCAACGGCGATTATTACTCAACCTGATGCGGGCCAGTTGGCATCCTATACCAATGCCATGAGTATCCTTTACGGTCAGGATGCGCCAAAAGTGAACGATGTTCAGTCGGGTGTTATTGGCCGTTTTAACTCGGCATTTTCCGCACTTTCTGAAACGCTCGATAATCAGGAAGAACCAGAGAAGCTGACCATCGACGCGTCTGTAAAAGGCCAGCCTCTTCCGTTGAAAGTCTCCTATCAGGCAACCTCGGCTGAATCTGCGCAAAAAACGCTGGCGCAGTACATTCAACAGGTTGATGAAGCGGTCTCCAAAGAAATTAATACTGACCTCGCGATGAGCATTAAAACACGTGCTTCTGACTTAGAGCATTCGCTCGTAGCGCAGGAAAAGGTCGCTCAGGAACAAAAAGCACTGCGCATTGCCCAGATCACCCAGGCGCTTTCCGTTGCGAAACAGGCCAACATCAAGCTGCCGCAGGTCCAGCAGGCCGATCAGGTCTCTCAGGACACCATGTTTATGCTGGGGAGCGATGCGCTTTCATCGATGGTGAATAACGAAGCGACCCGACCGTTAACGTTTTCGGATGACTACTACCTGACCCGTCAGAATCTCTTAGCGGTTAAGGCGCTGAAAGTGCAGCCTGACAGTATTCATGCCTATCGCTACGTGATGAAGCCGACATTGCCGATTCGTCGCGATAGCCCGAAAAAAGCGATTACCCTGGTACTGGCGGTACTGCTCGGTGGAATGATTGGTGCCGGCGTGGTGCTGGGGCGTAACGCGCTGCGTAACTACAAACCCAAAGCGCAGTAATATTACCCCCTCAAGAAAAAACCGGGCCAGTTGAACTGGCCCGGTTTTTTTACGCCTTACGATCACTGATGGCGCTTGCGCAGATTCTCAATGACCGTCGTCAGGTCGAGATCCTGATCCTGCAGCAGGACCAACAGGTGATACATCAAATCCGATGCTTCGTTGGTCAGTTCGAATTTGTCATGTACCGTGGCTGCCAGCGCGGTTTCGACACCTTCTTCACCCACTTTTTGTGCGATGCGCTTGGTGCCGCTGGCATACAGTTTCGCGGTATAGGAACTTGCCGGGTCGGCTGTTTTGCGTTCAGCGAGTAGTTGTTCAAGTTGATACAAGAACAGCCACTGATGACTGGTCTCGCCGAAGCAGCTATTGGTGCCTTTGTGACAGGTGGGTCCGACAGGATTCACCAGCACCAGCAGGGTATCGTTATCACAGTCTGGCGCAATGCTGACCACGTTCAGAAAGTTGCCCGACGTCTCGCCTTTGGTCCACAGGCGCTGTTTGCTGCGTGAGAAGAAGGTGACTTTGCCGGTTGCAAGGGTTTTATCCAGCGCGTCTGGGTTCATATAGCCCAGCATCAACACTTCACCGGACACCGCGTGTTGTACGACGGCGGGCATCAGTCCGTCGGTTTTTTCCCAGTCCAGTTGGCTGCGTTGTTGCTCTGTTAACATATCCTGATCTCCACGCCCTGCGTTGCCAGGTACGCTTTTAATTCACCAATATTGATTATCTGTTTGTGGAAGACGGAGGCGGCAAGCGCGCCATCGACATCGGCATCGCGGAAAGCCCCGAGGAAGTGTTCCATGGTTCCCGCACCGCCGGACGCAATCAGCGGTACGCGGCAAACGTCACGTACCTTTTTCAACTGTTCGAGGTCGTAACCGTTACGCACGCCGTCCTGGTTCATCATGTTGAGGACGATTTCTCCGGCACCGCGCTTTTGCACTTCCTGTACCCAGTCAAGAGTTTCCCAGGTGGTAACGCGGGTGCGGCTTTCGTCGCCGGTATACTGATTGACATGGTACTTACCGGTTTCAGCGTCGTACCAGGTATCAATACCCACCACAATACACTGTACGCCAAAGCGATCTGCCAGACGGGTAATCAGCGTCGGGTCAGCTAGGGCTGGCGAATTGATGGAGATTTTGTCTGCACCAAACGAGAGAATTTTGGCCGCGTCGTCAACCGACTTGATCCCGCCCGCCACGCAGAAAGGAATGTCGATCACTTCCGCGACGCGCGAAACCCAGCTTTTATCGACCACACGACCATCGCTGGACGCGGTAATATCGTAAAACACTAGTTCATCGGCACCTTCATCGGCGTAGCGTTTCGCCAGCGGGACGATGTCGCCGATGATTTCGTGATTACGGAACTGCACGCCTTTCACGACCTGACCATCGCGAACGTCGAGGCAAGGGATTATACGTTTTGCCAGCATTGGATCGCCTCCTTAACGGTGAATTTGCCTTCCAGCAGCGCACGCCCGACGATCACGCCGCGCACGCCGGTTCCGCGCAGGGCCGCAACGTCATTGATGTCGCCAATGCCACCGGAGGATTGAAAGGCAATTTGCGGGTATTTTGCACAGACTTCTTCATACAAGGAGACATTCGAGCCCGCCAGCGTGCCATCGCGAGAAATATCCGTACAGAGCACATGTTTCAGGCCCACTGGCAGATAGGTTTCGACCAGTTCTTCGAGCGAAACGCCGGAGTTTTCCTGCCAGCCGCTCACCGCCACCTGTTTGTTTCCTTGCTCATCTATGCGGACATCGAGCGCCAACACCAGGGCATCAGCGCCAAAACGCGCGAACCAGCCTTTCACCATGTCTGGCGACTTTACCGCCGTGGAGCCAACCACCACACGAGCGACACCCGCTGCCAGCAGGGCCGCAACGTCGTCTTCTGTACGTACGCCGCCGCCGACCTGGACCGGTACGTTCACGCCAGCTACCAGGGTTTTTATCAGCGGGATCTGTCGTTTCGCCGGATCTTTCGCGCCGGTTAAGTCAACCAGGTGTAACACCTCGGCACCCTGCGCTGCGTAATCCTGTAAACGCGGTAGTGGGTCGGTGCCATAATCGCGCTGCTGTGCATAATCGCCCTGATGGAGACGCACGACGGTGCCGTCGATCAAATCTAAAGCCGGAATAATCATCACATCTCCAGAAAGTTTTTCAGCAACTGTGCGCCAGCGGCACCCGAACGCTCCGGGTGGAACTGCACGCCAAAGAAGTTATCTTTTTGTACGGCGGCGGTGAACGGTTCGCCGTAGTGGCATTGGGCGATGGTCCACGGATTGACCGGCATGGCATAGCTGTGCACAAAATAGAAATACGCGCCGTCTTCAATGCCCTGGAATAACCGGTTGCCTGCCTGCGGGTAGACGCGGTTCCAGCCCATATGCGGCAGCGGTAAACCGAAATCGGTCATCTTCGGTACGTCCTGATCGACGATGCCCAGCAGGTCGACGCCGTTCGTCTCCTCACTTCGTCGCCCCAGAATTTGCATTCCGAGGCAAATGCCCAGCACTGGCTGCGTGCAAGCTTTTATCAGCTCGATCAGTTCGCGCTCGCGTAACTGGTCCATTGCCGCCTGTGCCGTACCGACGCCGGGGAGAAAAAGTTTATCGGCCATTAACACCACGTCCGGGTCGCGGCTGACCACCGGATCATAACCGTGACGCGCGACTGCGGATTTCACCGAGTTCAGGTTGGCGCAGCCGGTGTCGAGGATCACCACGTTCATCACAGCACTCCTTTGGAGGAGGGAAGGGTATCACCCTCAACGCGAATGGCCTGGCGCAGGGTACGGCCGAAAGCTTTGAACAGACTCTCCACGCGATGATGGTCGTTTTTACCTTTCGTTTTCAGATGCAGCGTCACGCCCATGGTGTAGGAGAGTGATCGGAAGAAGTGTTCGATCATCTCGGTACTCAGATCGCCGACGCGCTGATAGGTGAACTCGGCACGGTATTCGAGGTGCGGACGCCCAGAGATATCCAGCGCACAGCGCGCCAGGCATTCGTCCATCGGCAGCACAAAGCCAAAACGGTTGATACCGCGCTTATCGCCGAGCGCCAGTTTTAATGCTTCGCCCAGCGCCAGACCGGTGTCTTCCACGGTGTGGTGATCGTCAATGTAAAGATCGCCTTTGACGGTAATCTCCATGCGGAACCCGCCGTGTGTCGCAATTTGATCGAGCATATGGTCGAAGAAGCCGACGCCGGTGTTAATTTTGCTGCCGCCTTCACGGTCCAGCCACACTTTGACGTCAATCTGCGTCTCTTTGGTGACGCGCTCAACGTGGGCGTAGCGATCGCGTTTCGTCAGTTGCTCGCCGATTGCCGTCCAGTTCAGCGTCTCGCGATGGTAACGGAGCCCGGTAATCCCCATGTTTTCAGCCAACTGGATATCGGTAGCGCGATCGCCAATCACGTAGCTGTTGGCGCTGTCCATCGCCTGCTCAGCGAGATAGCGTTCGACCAGCTTCACTTTCGGCTTACGGCAGTCGCACTCATCTGCAGGCAAGTGTGGGCAGATCAGCACTTCATCAAACTGCACGCCCTGAGAGGTCAGGATTTGCATCATCAGATTATGCGGGCCGTCGAAATCGGCTTGCGGGAAGCTTTGCGTTCCCAGACCGTCCTGATTAGTGATCATCACCAGCTTAAAGCCCGCGTTTTGCAGCTTCAGCAGCACCGGCACTACGTCGGGCTCGAAGGCGAGTTTGTCAAAGCGATCCACCTGGAAATCGCTCGGCGGTTCGGAAATCAGGGTTCCATCACGATCGATAAAGAGATACTTCTGGCTCATACTTGCTCCGCACGTAAAGCGTCAATGACGCGCTGGCTTTCTTCACGGGTACCAACAGTAATACGCAGACAGCCGCTTAAAGAAGGTTGCTTGTTCTGGTCTCGTAAGATAATGCCCTGATCCCACAAAGATTTAAATACGCTACTGGAGGCGGTAAAGCGCGCCAGAATGTAGTTGGTTTCGGAGTCAAAAACCTGTTCAACACAGGCAATCTCTTTAAGCGCCTTCACCAGGTACTGACGCTCAAGCAGGATCTGCGCCACGCGTTCGCGCATAGCATTGACGCCTTGCGGGCTCAGCGCTTGTTCGGCAATGTCGGCAACAGGGGTAGAAAGCGGGTAGGGCGCGATCACTTTCAACAACAGGTTAATCACCTCCTCATTCGCCAGCGTAAAGCCGCAGCGCAGACCAGCGAGGGCAAACGCCTTGGACAGCGTGCGCAGAATGACGAGGTTAGGATACTCAGAAAGCCAACCCGCCAGCGTTGCCTGCGGGCAAAACTCGATATAGGCCTCGTCGGCGACCACAATGGCTTTGTCGCGCGTCAGTTCCAGCAGCGTGCGCAGATCCTGCGGGTTAATCAATTGTCCGGTGGGGTTATTGGGACTGCACACGTAAACCACCTTCACGCCATCCAGATTGTCAGAAATGGCCTGCATATCCAGTTGCCAGTCGGCGAGCGCCGGTACGGTACGGCATTCGACGCCAATGGTTTCGGCGCTGACGCTATACATCCCATAGGTGGGCGGGCAGAAGAGAATCGCGTCTTTCCCCGGTTCGCAGAAGGCGCGAATAAGCAGCTCAATGCCTTCATCTGCGCCACGACTGACCAGTACCTGCTCCGGTTTAACTCCGGCGTACTGCGCATAATTTTCAATCACCGCTTTCGGCTGGCATTCCGGGTAACGATTCAACGATTGCCGGGTGAGTTGATATTCAACCGCTGTCGGGAATTCGTTGGCATTGAGCCAGACGTCGCCGTTGCCGCCCAGACGACGAGCAGATTGATACGGCGTCAGATTGCGGACGTTTTCACGGGCTAAGTCGGTGACGCTGAACGTGTTTTCAGTGCTCATGCTTGCTCCTTCAGGGCGTTAACGCGCAGGGTGACGGCATTTTTGTGAGCGGTCAGGCGTTCCGCCGCCGCCAGTGTCTCGATGGTTGAAGCCAGCGCGGAGAATCCCGCTTTCGACAGTTCCTGAACCGTCATGCGCTTCTGAAAATCCGCAAGCCCGAGGCTGGAACAGGTGGCGGTATAGCCGTAGGTCGGCAGCACGTGGTTAGTCCCGGAGGCGTAATCACCCGCTGACTCCGGCGACCAGTCGCCGAGGAACACCGAACCGGCACTGGTGATGTCATCAACCAGCTCGCGGGCATGACGGGTTTGAATAATCAGGTGCTCAGGTCCATAGAGGTTAGAGATGGCAATACACTGCTCCAGATCTTTCGTCACGATTAATCGACTGGCGCTGAGCGCCTGACGCGCCGTTTCTGCGCGCGGGAGTTCAGCCAGTTGACGTTCAACGGCTTCGGCAACGCGACGGGCGATGTCGGCATCCGGGGTCAGCAGAATGACCTGGGAATCCGGACCGTGTTCCGCTTGCGAAAGCAGATCGGAGGCGACGAAATCCGGCGTGGCGCCGCTGTCGGCAATTACCAGCACTTCGGACGGTCCGGCTGGCATATCAATCGCCGCACCGTCAAGACGCTGGCTCACCTGACGCTTCGCTTCGGTCACAAATGCGTTTCCAGGGCCAAAAATTTTGTCTACTTTCGGCACGGATTCGCTGCCAAACGCCAGCGCGGCAATGGCCTGCGCACCGCCAACATTAAAGACTTCCTGCACACCGCACAGCTGCGCCGCGTAGAGAATTTCATCGGCAATCGGCGGCGGGGAACACAGCACCACCTTCTTACAGCCCGCAATACGGGCCGGGGTGGCGAGCATCAGCACGGTAGAAAAGAGCGGGGCGGATCCGCCGGGAATATACAAACCGACGGACGCCACCGGACGCGTCACCTGCTGGCAGCGGACGCCTGGCTGGGTTTCCACATCAACGATCGGTAATTGTTGCGCGTTGTGGAAGGTTTCAATGTTTTGCACCGCGACAGCCATCGCCTGTTTGAGATCGTCGCTCAGTCGTGCGCTGGCGGCGGCTATCTCTGCTGTGGTCACCTTCAGCGCCGCAACCTCGGTTTTATCAAACTTCGCGCTGTACTCGCGCAGGGCGTCATCACCACGGGTTTTGACGTTATCCAGAATCTCGCTTACGGTGCGGGTGATGCTGTCAGACGCGGAAATCGCCGGGCGCGTCAGTAATTCACGCTGCTGCTCAGGGGAACAGGCGTTCCAGTTAATGATTGTGCTAAAGCTCATGGCCATCACTCCATCATCTTCTCAATTGGCAGCACCAGAATCGAGCTGGCGCCGAGCGCTTTCAGTTTTTCCATCGTCTCCCAGAACAGGGTTTCGCTGCTGACCATGTGCATCGCCACGCGTTGTTGATCGCCAGCCAGCGGCAGAATAGTTGGGCGTTCGGCGCCTGGCAGCAGCGCGATGACCTCTTCCAGACGCTCGCTTGGCGCGTGCATCATGATGTATTTCGATTCGCGAGCCTGGATAACGCCCTGAATACGGGTCAGCAGCTTATCGACCAGTTGCTGCTTGGCGTCGGTCATCTCACCGTCACGCTGGATCAGACAGGCTTTAGAACGGTAAATCACTTCGACTTCGCGCAGCCCGTTGGCTTCCAGGGTCGCGCCGGTCGAGACCAGATCGCAGATGGCATCGGCGAGGCCCGCGCGCGGAGCCACTTCCACAGAACCGTTCAGCAAGCAGGATTTAAAAGAGACGCCTTTCTGGTCGAGATAACGTTTGAGCAGGTGCGGATAAGAGGTGGCGATGCGCTTGCCATCCAGCGCGGCGGGGCCATCCCAGGCTTCATCCACTGGCGTTGCCAGGGAAAGGCGGCAACCTCCAAAGTCGAGACGACGCAGCGTAAAGTAGCGAGGATCTTCACCCTGGGCGCGGCGGTTCAGCAGTTCTTCTTCCAGAACGTTCTCACCGATGATGCCCAGGTCAACCACGCCGTCCATCACCAGACCGGGGATATCGTCGTCACGCACACGCAGAATATCAATTGGCATATTCTCTGCCATCGCAATCAGGCGCTGAGTGTGTAAATTAATTTTAATCCCACAGCGGGCGAGTAATTCGCGTGAGTCATCGCTCAAACGACCTGATTTCTGAATAGCTATGCGTAAACGGCTGTTGTCTAACATTCTCTTTTCCTCTTTATCCTGTCTGAACCTGTCTGAATTTCGCGCCAAAAAAAAGCCCCCGGAAGATGATCTTCCGGGGGCTTTCTCATGCGTTCATGCACCACTGGAAGATCTGAATGTCTCCCAGCACACATCGCCTGAAAGACTAGTCAGGATGATGGTGATGATGGTGATGTTTAAATTGAACGCGTGTCATAAAATTCTCGATGAATGCTTATTCATGTGATGCCTTTTAACCTAAACCACTTTAACGCCTTAAAGCAAGCGCTTTTTTTAATTCCTATTTATAGTATGAATTGTCAGTCTTAAAACGCTGGCGTAGCCTTATAGACATAGTGCTGGAGTCAGGAGAAAACGGATGAAAAAGGTCGCAGTTGTCGGTTTAGGATGGTTAGGCATGCCACTGGCGATGTCGCTCGCTGCCAGAGGCTGGCAGGTGACGGGGAGCAAAACCACCCAGGATGGCGTGGAAGCGGCCAGAATGAGTGGGATCGAAGGATATCCACTACGGCTCGAGCCTGAATTGGTGTGTGAAACAGACGATCTGGATGCGCTGATGGATGTCGATGCGCTGGTGATTACCTTACCGGCTCGACGCAGCGGTCCGGGAGAAGACTTCTATTTGCAGGCGATGCAGGAGCTGGTGGACAGCGCGCTGGCGTATCGTATTCCGCGCATTATCTTTACCAGTTCGACCTCCGTCTATGGTGATGTCCAGGGGACGGTAAAAGAGGGAACCCCGCGCAATCCGGTCACCGCCAGCGGCCGTGTGTTAAAAGAGCTGGAAGACTGGCTGCATAATTTACCGGGTACCTCGGTTGATATCTTGCGACTGGCCGGGTTGGTAGGGCCGGGGCGTCATCCAGGCCGCTTCTTCGCGGGCAAAACCGCGCCTGACGGAGAACATGGCGTCAATCTGGTGCATCTGGAAGATGTGATTGCCGCCATTACGCTGCTGTTACAGGCACCGAAAGGGGGACACATCTATAATATATGTGCGCCTTCGCATCCTGCACGCAATGTGTTTTATCCGCAGATGGCGCGTCTGTTGGGAATGGAGCCGCCGCAGTTCCGCGATTCAGCGGATAACGGTAAAGGTAAAATTATCGATGGCAGCCGGATTTGTAATGAGCTTGGGTTTGAATACCAGTATCCCGATCCGCTGGTGATGCCGTTGGAGTAATGCATACCGCCAGCAGTTAGTCGCCATACAACGCAAGGGGGCGTGTATGAAACCACTGCTGAACGTGCTCATCATCCTTGATGCCCTTGAGAAAGAGGGCAGCTTCGCGGCGGCGTCCGCCAAACTGTATAAGACGCCGTCAGCTCTCAGCTATACCGTCCACCGTCTGGAAAGCGACCTCAACATTCAGATCCTCGATCGCAGTGGCCATCGCGCCCGGTTCACGCGCACGGGGCAAATGCTGTTAGAGAAAGGGCGAGAAGTTCTGCATACCGTGCGGGAACTGGAAAAGCAGGCGATAAAACTCCACGAAGGCTGGGAAAATGAACTGGTGATCGGCGTGGACGATACCTTTCCTTTTTCCCTGCTCGCCCCCCTGATTGAATCCTTTTATCAGCACCACAGCGTCACGCGCCTGAAATTCATTAACGGCGTGTTGGGGGGATCGTGGGATGCGCTGATCCAGGGCAGGGCGGATATTATTGTTGGCGCGATGCATGAACCTCCTTCATCCAGCGACTTTAGCGTTGCTCGCCTGGGTGAGCTGGAACAGATTTTCGCCGTTGCGCCACACCATCCGCTGGCTGAAGAAGCCGAGCCGCTGAGCCGCAGTACCATCAAACGCTATCGCGCGATTGTGGTCGGCGACAGTTCGCCTCTCGCTGCTGCAACGGCGACGCAACTGCTTGACGATCAAGAGGCCATCACCGTCTTCGATTTTAAAACCAAACTGGAACTGCAAATCAGCGGTCTGGGATGCGGTTATCTTCCGCGTTATCTGGCGCAGCGCTTCCTGGAAAGTGGGGCGCTGATCGAGAAAAAAGTGGCGGCGCAAATTCTCTTTGAACCAGTATGGATGGGGTGGAATGAGCAGACGGCGGGGCTCGCCAGCGCCTGGTGGCGGGATGCGATTTTAGCAAATAGTGCTATTGCGGGGATCTATAAAAAAGACGATAGCGAAAAATCAAACATTTAAGAAAAAATAGTTCGCGACAAGCTACTCATTCTCTTGTCTTTTCGCCTCATTTTAGTGCACAATGCGCCGCTTGCAAAAAATGACATTAACCGACGTTTTAATACGCGTCGGTTATTTTTTTGCATCAAACCAATCATTCATACAAAGAGGCCGGGCTTCGTACCGGATAGATATTTACTAAAAACCGACAGTTGTTGTCGCTGAGGAATCCAGAAGATGGGGCAATTTTTTGCTTACGCGACGGCATTCGCCGTAAAGGGGAATGACCATGTCGCATAACGCTACTCCAAAAACCTCTCGCGTGGAATTGCGTAAAACGCTTACGCTGATTCCGGTTGTCATGATGGGCCTTGCCTATATGCAGCCAATGACGCTGTTCGATACGTTTGGTATCGTTTCAGGCCTCACTGACGGTCACGTTGCAACGGCGTATGCCTTTGCGCTGGTCGCTATTCTTTTTACTGCGTTGAGCTACGGTAAACTGGTTCGCCGTTTCCCGTCCGCTGGCTCAGCGTATACCTACGCCCAGAAATCCATTAGTCCGACCGTCGGCTTTATGGTTGGTTGGTCATCTCTGCTGGACTACCTGTTCATGCCGATGATCAACATCCTGTTGGCAAAAATTTACTTTGAAGCGCTGGTGCCATCCGTACCGTCGTGGATCTTTGTTGTCGCGCTGGTGGCCTTTATGACCATCTCCAACCTGCGCAGCATCAAGACCGTGGCAAACTTCAATACCCTGATTGTGATCCTGCAGATGGGCATTGTGGCGGTGATTGTTGGCCTGATCATCTACGGCGTTTCGAACGGTGAAGGTGCGGGTACGCTGACCAGCACGCGTCCGTTCTGGTCGGAAGGCGCGCACGTCGTGCCAATGATTACCGGAGCAACGATTCTGTGCTTTTCGTTCCTGGGCTTTGACGGTATCTCTTCGCTGTCTGAAGAGACCAAAGATGCAGAGCGCGTGATCCCGAAGGCTATCTTCCTGACGGCGCTGATTGGCGGCCTGGTATTCATCGGTGCCTCTTACTTCCTGCAGCTGTACTTCCCGGATATCTCTCGCTTTAAGGATCCGGATGCCTCTCAGCCTGAAATCATGCTGTATGTGGCGGGTAAAACCTTCCAGTGGGGCGTGCTGATTTTCTCCAGCGTGACCGTTCTGGCGTCCGGTATGGCGGCACACGCAGGCGTCTCTCGTCTGATGTACGTGATGGGCCGTGACGGCGTATTCCCGACGCGCTTCTTTGGTTACATTCATCCGAAGTGGCGTACCCCGGCATGGAACGTGCTGCTGGTGGGGGCAATTGCGCTGATGGCGATTAAATTTGACCTGGTGACGGCGACGGCGCTGATCAACTTCGGTGCGCTGGTGGCGTTTACCTTCGTGAACCTGTCTGTGATTTCACAGTTCTGGATCCGCGAAAAACGCAACAAGACGCTGAAAGACCACTTCAACTATCTGGTGCTGCCGGTATGTGGCGCGCTGACTGTTGGGGCGCTGTGGATCAACCTGGAAGAGAGCTCTATGGTTCTGGGGCTGATCTGGGCCGGTATTGGTCTGGTGTATCTGGCCTGCGTGACCAAAAGTTTCCGCAACCCGGTTCCGCAGTACGAAGATATCGCCCAGTAACTCATAAGGTTTGTAGACCCGGTAAGCGAAGCGACACCGGGCAGGAAGCCGGAGTTAACCACTCCGGCTTTTTTTATGTCTCTGGTTTATTTCCCGTCATTATTCATAACTATTCGTTCTAAATTAGAGAATTTGGTTATTGGTTCCCGGCCGCATGCTCAGGAATAATTTCCTGATTGATATTCTTCAGGCTAATGAATTTATGTTTTCAATGATCTTAAGCGGGGTTATCTGCGGCGCGCTGTTGGGCTTTGTAATGCAACGTGGTCGATTCTGCCTGACCGGCGGTTTCCGCGACATGTATATCGCTAAAAACAACCGTATGTTTTATGCACTGCTGATTGCGATTTCCGTGCAGAGCGTCGGTGCCTTTGCGCTGATTCAGGCGGGAGTGATTCGTTACGATGCGGGCGCGTTCCCGTGGCTCGGTACCGTTGTTGGCGGTTATATCTTCGGGATTGGAATTGTCTATGCGGGCGGATGTGCCACCGGAACCTGGTATCGTGCGGGTGAGGGGCTGATCGGCAGTTGGATAGCACTGGCGACCTACATGGTGATGAGCGCGGTAATGCGTTCGCCCCATGCCAGCGGTTTAAACCAGACGTTAAAAACGTACAGCACGGAGCACAACTCCATTGCTGACACGCTGAACCTCTCCGTCTGGCCGCTGATCGCCGTTCTGCTGGTGGTGACGCTCTGGGTAGTCAGTAAAGAGCTGAAAAAGCCAAAGCTGAACGTCGCCTCTTTGCCGCCGCGTCGTACCGGGCTTGCACATATTTTGTTTGAAAAACGCTGGCATCCGTTCGTGACGGCGGTACTGATTGGTCTTATCGCGCTGCTGGCCTGGCCGCTGAGCGAAGCTACCGGGCGTATGTTTGGGCTCGGGATCACCTCGCCGACGGCTAACATTCTGCAGTTCCTGGTGGCGGGAGACAGCAAATTCCTTAACTGGGGCGTTTTCCTGGTGTTGGGGATTTTCCTTGGTTCGTTCATCGCGGCGAAAGCCAGTCGTGAATTCCGCGTGCGGGCTGCCGATGCGGCAACCACGCTGCGCAGCGGCTTCGGCGGGATCCTGATGGGATTTGGCGCCAGTATTGCCGGTGGCTGCTCTATCGGTAACGGTCTGGTGATGACGGCGATGATGACCTGGCAGGGCTGGATTGGCCTGGTATTTATGATCCTTGGCGTCTGGACCGCGTCATGGATTGTGTTTGTTCGACCGCAGCGTAAAGCCCGTCTGGCAACCGCTGCGGCAAATTAAGCGTAAGGATTAATGATGGCGATTAAAAAACTGGACGTGGTCACACAGGTTTGCCCGTTCCCACTGATTGAAGCAAAAGCCGCGCTGGCTGAAATGGCGAGCGGTGACGAACTGGTAATTGAGTTTGACTGCACACAGGCGACAGAAGCGATCCCACAGTGGGCTGCTGAAGAAGGGCATGCGATTACAGATTATCAGCAGGTTGGCGATGCCGCCTGGAGCATCACCGTCCAGAAAGCGTGATAACAGGCCCTCCGCCGTGGCGCGGAGGGCGATTCTCAGACGATCTCTTCAGCGTACTGCCACAGTGCCTTCAGCAGTACCTGCTTCTCTTTATCATCCGCATATTCCTGATACAACATCTGCAACTCGTCGGCGTAGCGCTGCAAATATTCCGGCGTAAAGACCTGACGACGGTGCTCCAGCCAGCGCTGTTGCTCCGCTTCATCCAGCGTGCCGGGGAAATTACGCGCCCGATAGTTGAACAGCAGTTTCTCAATACGTGGATCGACAAAGGTGATGTCCAGCGCCGGCAGGTTTTGCGGGTCGGTTTCCAGCACAATTTTCATTGCCGCACGGTCAGCATCGCTAAAGAAACCATTATAAAGCTGGGTATCGACGTTGTCAGACGGCGTGAACGGCTCGGCTTCGGCAAAGATGGCGACCACTTTGTCACGCACCTGCGGATTTTCACGCAGGACTTTCAGATTATCGAGACAGTGCTGGCGATTAATCCCCAGACGGTCGGCATCTTCCGGGCGCAGCGTGTTCGCCTGCGCCAGCACCGGGCATTTGTTGATGTGCACCAGCTTCAGCGGCACGGCGGCGGTATCGCCCAGATCGGCTTTGGCGGTGTACAGACGTTCGCGCAGGGTGTCGCTGTCCAGCTCCAGCAACGGCGAAATATCACCGGCCAGGTCGACCATGATCACCGCATTACGGTTATCCGGATGCCAGGCCAGCGGTGCAACCCAACTGGTGTTGCCGCGCCATGCGCCAAACATGCCGGAAACATGCACCAGCGGTTTCATTTGCGGCACGTCAATCAGCGCGGCCAGCTTGTGCTTATTGCGGTGCGTATAGAGATACTCAAACAGACGTGGCTGCCGTGACTTCACCAGTTGCGCCATCGCAATGGTGGCATAGACATCCGCCATCGCATCGTGCGCGTTGCTGTGCTCAATACCGTTTGCTTTCGTCAGATGCTCCAGGCGAAAGCTGGGGAGGCCGTCGTCATTTTCCGGCCAGTTGATGCCTTCCGGGCGCAGGGCGTAGCAAGCGCGCATCACGTCCAGCAGATCCCAGCGCGAATTATCATGCTGCCAGCTCCAGGCGTAGGGATCGTAGAAGTTACGGTACAGCACGTTGCGCGTAACCTCGTCGTCGAAGCGCACGTTGTTGTAGCCAATAATGCAGGTTTTCGGCACCGTAAACAGGGCGTGGATCCGCGCGGCAAACGCAGCTTCATTATCACCTTTCTCTCGCGCTTCCTGCGGGGTGATTCCGGTGACCATCACCGCGCCCGGCTGGGGCAAATAGTCATCCGCCGGTTTGCAGTAAAAAACCTCAGGTTCACCGATGATGTTGAATTCGCTATCGGTACGCAGAGCGGCAAATTGCGCAGGTCTGTCGAGCGCCGGATGAATGCCAAAGGTTTCGTAATCGTGGAAGAGAAAGGTGGGTTGTTGCTTGCCGTCATTCATAAATAAGTGGGTTCCGTGACTTCTGGTTGCGCGCTGCCTGGACTGCACAGAGTACCAAAATTCGGCGTGGTAATCAGCCTGACTCACAGAGAAGAAAGACAGAAAGCGGCTGGAGATAAGGTGCAACGGATCAATCAAACAGGGATCAATGTGCGATAAGTCACATTTTCTTGCAATTATTCCCTGTTCGTTTATCAGAATTTCCGTAAAAAGGACGGCTCTTTTGAAACGTCTGAGGACATGCTGTTGAAACCCCGTCTGTTTATTACCGCTTCTTTACTCGCGATGCATCTCTCTTCTGCACTTGCTGCCGGTACGGCTGACTTTGCGCCACCGCCACCTGGCATTGAAGCCGGTTCATGGGTGCTTATGGATTACACCACGGGGCAAATTCTCACGGCGGGTAATGAACATCAACAGCGCAATCCTGCCAGCCTGACCAAGCTGATGACCGGTTACGTGGTTGACCGCGCCATTGACAGCCAGCGCATTACCCCGGACGACATTGTCACCGTGGGACGCGACGCGTGGGCGAAGGACAACCCGGTGTTCGCCGGATCCTCATTGATGTTCCTCAAAGAAGGGG
Organism: Citrobacter sp. Ca225; assembly: GCF_030337175.1. Classification (NCBI taxonomy): domain Bacteria; kingdom Pseudomonadati; phylum Pseudomonadota; class Gammaproteobacteria; order Enterobacterales; family Enterobacteriaceae; genus Citrobacter; species Citrobacter sp. Ca225. Next base: position 19,902 of record NZ_JAOWCD010000078.1, read on the forward strand.
ACCGGGTGTCCGTGCGCGATTTAAGCCGTGGGTTGATTGTTGATTCCGGTAACGACGCCTGCGTAGCGCTGGCAGATTACATCGCTGGTGGGCAACCGCAGTTTGTCGCGATGATGAACAATTACGTCAAGAAGCTCAATTTGCGGGACACCCATTTTGAGACGGTGCACGGACTGGATGCCCCTGGTCAGCACAGTTCAGCTTACGATCTGGCGGTGTTGTCCCGGGCAATCATTCATGGTGAGCCGACGTTTTATCACATGTACAGTGAGAAAAGCCTCACCTGGAACGGTATTACCCAGCAAAACCGTAACGGACTGCTGTGGGATAAAACCATGAACGTTGATGGCCTGAAAACCGGGCACACCTCAGGCGCGGGGTTCAATTTGATTGCTTCTGCGGTGGACGGTCAGCGCCGACTGATTGCCGTGGTGATGGGCGCGAATAGCCCAAAAGGGCGTGAGGAGCAGGCACGTAAACTGCTGCACTGGGGACAACAAAATTTCGACACGGTGCAAATCCTGCGCAGCGGTAAGCAGGTCGGAACAGAGCGTATCTGGTACGGTGATAAAGAGAAAATCGCGTTAGGTACCGAACACGATTTCTGGATGGCGCTGCCAAAGGCGGAAATCCCGCACATCAAAGCGAAGTACATCCTGGATAAGAAGGAACTGGAAGCGCCGCTTGCCGCCCATCAACGGGTCGGGGAAATCGAACTCTACGACCGCGACAAACTGGTCGCTCACTGGCCTCTGGTCACGCTGGAAGCCATCGGTAAGGGAGGCGTCTTCTCCCGTCTGAGTGATTATTTCCATCACAAAGTCTGAATCGTACTGACAGAGACTGGCAGGAGTTCGGTTCCGCTCACATAATAACCACAAAGTGCTTGTGACGGCGGTTTAGTCTTCGTTATGCTGTATATAAATACAGTGTAACGATGGAGGCAACATGAATTACGAGATCAGAAACGCTGATAAGCGCACCGTTGCAGGTTTCCACCTGGTGGGACCGTGGGAGCAAACGGTGAAACAAGGCTTTGACCAGTTGATGATGTGGGTCGATGGCAAGCAGGTTGTGGCGCAGGAGTGGATCGCCGTTTACTTCGACAATCCGGATGAAGTGCCCGCCGAAAAACTGCGCTGTAGTACGGTCGTTTCCGTGCCTGCTGATTTTGTCATACCGGAAAACAGCGAAGGCGTGACGCTCAGCGAAATCGACGGCGGTCAATATGCGACGGCAGTTGCACGCGTCGATAATAATGATTTTGCCACGCCGTGGTATCAGTTCTTCAATAGCCTGATGCAGGACAAGGCATATGAAATGGCATGCAAACCCTGCTTTGAAGTCTATCTGAATAACGGTTGCGAAGACGGTTACTGGGATATCGAGATGTATATCGCGGTGCAACCTGCCACGAAGTAAGCCTAAAACCAGGCGGACCGGCGCGGAGCGACTACGCTTAGCGAGATGTCCTGTCCGCCACAGTGAACTTCTGCGCGTAAAAACAGGTACAATCATTTTTTGCTTTTTCCTGACGGAGTGCATGAGTGCGTGCCGACAAGTCACTGAGTCCATTTGAAATCCGCCTGTATCGCCATTACCGCATTGTGCATGGTATTCGCATCGCGCTGGCCTTCATCCTGACTTTTTTGCTTGTTCGTTTATTTAACATTCCGGAAGGGACATGGCCCTTGATTACGCTGGTGGTGATTATGGGGCCGATCTCGTTCTGGGGAAACGTGGTTCCCCGTGCCTGGGAGCGGATTGGTGGTACGATCCTCGGATCGGTGCTGGGTCTGGTGGCGCTGCGTCTTGAGCTATTCTCATTGCCACTGATGCTGCTCTGGTGTGCGGCAGCTATGTTCCTGTGTGGATGGCTCGCGTTAGGAAAAAAACCGTATCAGGCGCTCTTGATTGGCATCACGCTTGCTGTCGTCGTGGGTGCGCCCGCTGGCGATATGGAGACCGCACTCTGGCGCGGCGGCGATGTCATTCTGGGGGCGCTCCTCGCCATGCTGTTCACCGGAATCTGGCCGCAGCGCGCCTTCATTCACTGGCGCATCCAACTGGCGCACTGCGTGACGGCCTATAACCGGGTGTATCAGGCCGCGCTGTCGCCTAATCTGTTAGAACGTCCCCGTCTGGATAAACATCTGCAACAGCTATTAGGTGACGTGGTAAAAATGCGCGGACTTATTACGCCGGCGAGCAAAGAGACGCGCATCCAGAAATCTATTTTTGAAGCCATTCAGACCGTCAATCGTAATCTGGTTTGCATGCTCGAATTGCAGATCAATGCCCTGTGGGCGACCCGTGAAAGCCATTTCGTCATGCTCAATGCCCATACGCTGCGGGAAACGCAGCAAATGACCCAACAGGCGCTGTTGACGATTGCCCATGCCTTGTTCGAAGGTAATCCGCAGCCGATTCTCGCCAACAGCGAAAAACTGAACGAGACCGTTAACGAATTGCGCACGCTGATCCGTCAGCACGATGAACATCATGTGGCTGAAACGCCGATTCATGGCTATGTCTGGCTAAGCCTGGAAACCGCCCGTCAACTGGAGCTGCTGTCGCATCTTATCTGTCGCGCACTGCGCAAATAAAAAGCAGGTAAGGGGAATGCTGCCCTGGCTGCTTCGATTCAGCAAGGAATAAGGGTATGATGGAAACCAGAATGAAGCCATTGTCATTTGCGGCTGCGAAAAGTAATGTTAGCCCTATCGTTTAAACGAATCCGACTCTCACATTATCAGGGGTGTAAAAATGGAAACTACCAAGCCATCTTTCCAGGACGTGCTGGAATTTGTCCGTCTGTTCCGTCGTAAAAACAAACTGCAGCGTGAAATCCAGGACGTTGAGAAAAAGATCCGTGACAACCAGAAACGTGTTCTGCTGCTGGACAACCTGAGCGATTACATCAAGCCGGGGATGAGTGTTGAAGCTATTCAGGGCATCATCGCCAGCATGAAAAGCGACTATGAAGATCGCGTTGATGACTACATCATCAAAAATGCAGAGATCTCCAAAGAACGCCGCGACATCTCCAAAAAGCTGAAAGCGATGGGTGAAATGAAAAACGGCGACGCGAAAGCGGAGTAACGTTTTGCCAGCAGTGAGGATCCGTCAGGCGATCCTCACTGTCGTTTTACGCCACCGCTGACCATTCGCAATAAATGCTGTTCCGGCCAGTGCTCAGTCAGTCTGTTCCTTGCCAGTAACCACTTAACGTAATCAACATCGTGTCGCTGTCTGTCGAGCATCAGTCCGACGACGCTGCCGCTGTGCGCCACGTTCACGCCGTATAAACCACACTCTTCAACCAGCGACAATAGCGCGTCGAAATCCGGTTTTGGCAACAGCATCTGGCTGGCAATAGCGCTCAGCGTCGCCGCTTCTCCCATACGATAAGGATTTTGCTCCGCACAGGCTTCCTGTACTTTTTCCCATGCCCGCTTCAGCGCCGGTGCGCCCGCATGTAAACCTGCCTGCCGGGGAATGCGATGATAATCCGCGGTGCGTAAAGTTTGCGGACTCTCCAGTACGAGAAGATCCAGCGCCGGTTGAGCATCGCAGGGGATTTGCGTTGATGCGTCGTTGTGGTCAAACAGCGTCAGTTGCTGAAAAACGGTGCTGTCCGTCGGTTCCAGCGAGACGCATAGTTGCGCGAGGGTGGACTCATCCAGCTGATGGCCCAGATGCTGCGCGGTGGCGACAGCGGTTGCGGCAATATCCGCCGTACTGCTGGCCATGCCTTTGGCAATCGGGATAGTTGAATGGATCGAAACACGGATATCCTGACTCAGGTAGGCAGGGTAGTCCCAGTGTTCAAGAAGTCGGTTGACCATCGCCCGCGAAAGAGGGCGCTCATCCGCCAGAGGGGAACCGGTGCTGACCTCGACGGTGCTGTACCAGTCAACCGGGCAGGAGACCAGTTTCTCGCTGCCCATTATCCAGCCCTGAATAAGTTCACCGCACGACGCGGGGCACTGCGCAACAGCCACGTTATCACCTTTCTGATCTGCAATCCTCGGCGCATAGTGTCATGGCGATTGCGCTATTACCATGATTTGCCGCAATTTGCGCGGCGCGAACTCAGGCCGACACGGCGATACTTTCTGATTCTGCGAGAGCAATCCGCATCACATCCTGGGCTATCATCAGCTCTTCGTTGGTGTTGATGACCGCCACTTTAACCATGGCGTTTTCCGCCTGAATAAAGGTCGCATTCCGCTGATTCTTCTCTTCGTCTACGATCAGACCCAGGAAGTGCAGATTCTGGCAGATTGCCGCTCTGGCGCGCGCTGAGTTTTCCCCGATACCTCCGGTAAACACCAGCGCATCCAGACCACCCATTTGCATGATATAGCTGCCAATCGTGGCGCGAATACGCTCTGCAAACAGTGACAGGGCGAGCGCGGCGCGGGGATTTCCGCCGTCAGCAGCCTGCTCAACGTCACGATAATCATGCGAGACGCCTGAAACGCCAAGCAGCCCGGATTCATTGTTCAACAGGTGGTTAAGTTGCTGTGGCGTTTTGCCTTCACGTTGCGCAACCCATGGCAAGATGGACGGGTCGATATCCCCGCTGCGGGTACCCATCATCACGCCGGACTGTGGGGTGAAGCCCATCGAAGTATTAACCGACTTACCGCCTTTAATCGCGCAAATACTGCTGCCATTGCCCAGATGGCAACACACGACCCGCAGCGCGCTAAGCGGGACGCCAAGTTTTTCGGCGAGCGTCGCGCTGACGTACTTATGGCTGGTTCCATGAAAACCGTAGCGACGGATGCCAAACTCTGCGTAATACCGCCACGGAAGCGGATAGATATAGGCTGGCTCTTCCAGCGTTTGATGAAACGCGGTATCAAACACGGCAACCGAAGGCACGTTGGGCAGCAACTGGCGAAACACGTTGATGCCGAGCAGGTTAACCGGGTTGTGCAAGGGCGCCAGTTCGGCAAGGCGTTCAATTTCCGCCAGTGATTCATCGGTCACGCGCGCAGAATCTTTAAACGATTCCCCGCCATGCGCCACACGATGGCCGACCCCCTCGATGTCCTGCAGGCTGGTAATAATGCCGTGGCTGATCAGCATTTCGAGAAGCAGGGTCACCGCCTCGCGATGGTCGGCAACCGGGGTGGTCTGCTGCCATTTTTGATCCTGCGCTTTCAGGGTGATCCGGGCATCCGGCAGGCCGATACGTTCAATCAGCCCCTGACACAGCAAATCACCCTGCGGCATGTCCAGTAACTGAAATTTAAGGGACGAGCTGCCCGCGTTGATCGCCATTATTTTGTGAGACATGAAGATTCCTTTTGGTTCAGAAAGGCAAACAGTTCATCGAGTCCGGAATGGTTGACGGCGCTGGTCACGAACACACGTTCTGCGCCAGCCTGTTCCAGCCAACCTGTGACCTGCGCAATTTTCTGCGGGTCCGCTAAATCTGATTTGGTCACAACGCCGAACGCCGGTCTGTTCATTGGTGCCGTAAAACCGGGGGAAAAAGGTGACCACTGTGCATCGCTGTTGAGCACGAGCGCAATGACATCCGCCTCGCAGGCACTCGCCAGCAGCGCGCTGTAAAGACAGCGGTTTTCCAGATATTCGCCAGGCGTGTCGATGGTTTCGGCAGACCAGACAATCGCCTGCGTTTTCTGATATGCGAGAGCCTCGCCGCGCAGACACTGCGTCAGCGAGGTCTTACCGCACTGGCTGGGGCCAATTAACATCATGCGCTGCATCACGCTATGTCCGCGTGATGGAACAGGTTGTAAAGCGCATCATTTCGCCGAGCGTGCGCGTAACCTGTTTGAGGGCGTATTCCACCGCCGAGACGTCGCCGGTTAACACCACCGCACCCGTGAAGCGGTCAAGAAAGCCGATCTCGACTGCGCCGGATTTCGTCGCGATATCGCAGGCAATAATGGATGCTTCACTTGGCGTGATGGTGAGAATGCCAATCGCCGAGACGCTGTCCTGCAACCCCAGCTTCTTGAACAGGTCTTTGCCGGGATTCGCAATCAGATGCGCCAGCGTGACCTGTTTGCCGGGTACGTACTCCTGGATCATGCGATCCGTGGTCGGTTGCCTTTCCATCATCCCTCCACCATCTGACGCCACATCGCTTCGTGCGGGCGAGGGATCACTGAACGATAAACCAGCAGGCCTTTTTCACCCGCGCTCTCACTGGCAACCGCGACCGCGTTGTTGACATCGGAGACATCACCCGCGACCACCATGTAGCATTTACCTCCGATACCGAACGCCATATGAACGCGCACGAGCGTAACGTTGGACGCCTTCACCGCCCGGTCAGCCGCGCTGATACAGGCTGCTACGCTCCAGGTTTCAACAATCCCCACCGCCTGACGTTTGTCCGCGCTGTTCAGTCCGCTAATCGCGGGAAGCACGCTGGCATGAATATTGGGTAACACCAGACTGTCGACCAACATCTCGCCAGCGAGCGCATTTCCGGTCTCGATCGCCTGTTGTACTGCGCCGACGTCGCCGCCCAGCATGAGCAAAAACTTACCCGGACAAATGGTTTTGCTGACCAGCAGATCCACATTGGCGCTTTTCAGCATGGCATCGCCTGCTTCCATCCCTTTGGCAATGCTGGTGAGTTCTAAAATACCTATGGCCTGAGACATGGTTAACCTCTTACAACGATGATGGCCTGATCTGTTACCTCACAGACAATGCCGTCAATACTGGCGTGAACAGGCGCGCCGAGCGCACCTTGCGGAATTTCAGCGACGCACTGACCACGCGCGACACGCTCGCCTTTCTGAACGCAGGGCACCGCGCTGGCGCCGATGTGCTGGCGCAACAGCAGCGTCGTTCTCTCAACTACGGGCTCGCTGTCGACTAACGGCGCGTCCCGATACCACGGTGTCAGCCCCAGTTTGGCGATGAGTCGTTTTACCGGCACCAGACGGTATTTCGCCATCTCATCGGCCGGGTTGAGCGGCCCCTCGTAGCGCTGATTCTGTGCACGTAGCTCGCGCTTCAGCATCCGGTTAATCCGCATAGGTGAAATACCTACCGGGCAGGCCACACTTTCACAGACGTTACATTCAGAACAGGTGAGGGCGCTGAGCAACAGCTGTGGCGTGGCGGCCTGATGGAAATTGACTGCGCGCACCAGCAGATGCGGAGAGAGCTCGTGACCGATGAGATGCCTCGGGCAGAGATCGGTACACAGGCGACACTGTTCACAGACTGTTCTCGCCACCGACAGTACGGTGCGCTCATCCTGCATACGTCGCTGAATCAGTGGATGTGTTTTCGGCAAAACCAGCAGTCCGCCGGTGGTTTTCGTGACCGGCGCGTCCAGTGACGTCACCAGGCTTCCCATCATCGGTCCGCCGTTGATAAACCCGGGATCGTCGATGGTCGCGCCGCCAGCCATCTCCAGCACGTCGCGTAAGGACATACCGATGGGGACGGTCACGGTCTGTGGACGAGCAACGGCGCCGTTGATAGTGAGCGTGCGGCGCGTCACCGGATAGTGCTGTTCGACCGCGCGGGCGATATTCAGTACGGTTTGTACGTTATTGACCACCACGCCCACGCTGACCGGCAGCGCAGCGGGGGGAACGCGGCGACCCGTCGCCATCCAGATGGTCAGTACTTCATCGCCTGCCGGATAAACATCAGGCAGAATGTGCAGTCTGATCGCCGGAGGTAAAAGCGGCGTCAGGGCGGTAATCGCTGGCTGGTACTTCTCTTTCAGGGCGATGATCCCTTCGCAGGCGCCGGTGGCCTTCATTGCATACTGTACGCCGCGAATCAGACGCGCTGCCTGCTGCGCCATGAGTTGCTGATCGACTTTCAGCATCGGCTCGCATTCGGCTGCATTGACGAGAAAAATTTCCACCTGAGCCTGGAGTTTGACATACGTCGGAAAACCGGCACCACCAGCCCCCACAATGCCTGCCGCACGAACGCGTTCAACGAGCGTCGGCCCATCCAGGACGTCTGGTTTATCATTCAGGGCGGTATTCATAACAATTCCTCAAGCAGTTCCTGAATGGCCCCTACATCCGCCGCTCTGGGGTTGGTTTTCAGCGTCACGTCTGCCAGCGCGGCTTGAACCATTGCCGGAATGCGCGTTGACCAGTTCTGTTTTTGTTCTTTAAGCGCCACGGCAAGGGTTGGGATAGCACACGCTTTTTTCAGTTGCTCGATGTGCTGCACCAGCGCGTTCACGCTCGCCGTTTCATTGGCGCTGTCAGCACATAAATGACAGGCCTTCGCGAACCGGGCGTAACGTTTAGCCGCTCGCGGATCGTGCGCGTTGAAGCGGATCACCGACGCCAGCAGCAGGGCATTCGCCAGACCGTGTGGCAAATGGAACTGACCGCCTAACTGGTGGGCGATGGCGTGGTTCAGCCCCAGTCCAGCCTGGCTAAAGGCCATCCCTGCCAGCGTAGAGGCGTTGTGCATTTTGCCGCGTGTAGCGAGGCAGTCGCCTTTACGAACCGCGACAGGCAGATACTGAAAGACTATCTGAGCGGCTTTTTCCGCGAGTGCGTCGGTAAAGTCACTGGCGCGCGTGGACACATAGGCTTCCAGCGCGTGCGTCAACACATCCATTCCGGTATTGGCGGTAATGGCGGGTGGGACGCTGACGACCAGCATCGGATCAAGGATCGCCATGTCCGGGTAGAGCGCGTTATTGAACAGCGGATATTTAATGCCTTTCTCCGGATCGCTTATCACGCAGGCGCTGGTCACTTCCGATCCGGTTCCGCTGGTGGTTGGGATCGCCACACAGGTTTCAATATCAATATCAAATTGACGACTGAACCAGACAATGGCTTTCGCGGCATCCAGCGCGGAGCCGCCGCCGAAACCAATCACCACGTCGGGGCGCAGGGACTGCATTTGTGCAATCCCCTGAACGACGGTTCCGATAGTGGGGTCGGGCGTAATCTCACTGAAGATGCTGATCCGGTTATCTGCCGGTATCGCCTCGCGAAGCGTATCAATCAGCGGCGAACGGGCGAGAAAACCATCGCAGATAATCCAGATGTGCTTGTTCGTAAAGCGGCCAAGCACTTTCAGGCTTCCAGGGCCGCTGTACAAACGGGTTTGTAGTGAAAAAGTATTCATCACAACCTCATTAGCGGATTGAGAAACCGTTAGTCAGCACACAGCGACGGGAGCGGGCAAACGTGCGTGCCGACGTTGTCCCTTCACCCGTCGGCGTGGCGATGGTGAAGGTGGTAAACCCTTCGCCGCCGACGCCAATCCCCGCATAGGAGGGGCCGTTTTTAACGAAAATGGAGGTCTGCAGCGTTCGCGCCGCAAGGTTCAGGCGAGAGACATTCTGCGAATGCATAATGGCGGTGTGGTGTAATCCTTCTTCCACTTTCAGCGCCAGCGACAACGCGGCGTCAAAATCTTTCACCTTCACCACGGGCAGCATCGGCATTAACTGCTCGCTGGTTACCCAACTGTCGTCGGCGCTGACGATGCCAATCAGCAGGCGCGGCGCTTTTGCCGGGAGCGGAATACCGGCGGCTTCAAGCATAGCGCAAGGGCTTTTACCGACCAGTTTTTTATTGGCTACCCCCTCTGGCAGACAGGTTGCACGCAGCTTCTCTGTCTCGGCTGGACTCAACAACAGCGCGCCGAAACTTTGCATCTGCTGAATCAATTGTTCAGCGACGGATTCCACCACTATCAGGCTTTTTTCCGCGATGCACGGCAGGTTGTAGTCAAACGACGCGCCGTTGATAATATCTTCCGCCGCTTTCACCAGATCGGCCGTCTCATCGACGATGCAAGGAGGATTCCCCGCGCCTGCACCAATCACTTTTTTTCCGCTCTTCATACCCATTGCCACAATGCCCGGACCGCCGGTAATCGCCAGCACGGCAATTTTCGGGTGCGCCATCATCTGCTGGGTGGCTTCAAACGTCGGTTCGGTAACGGTCACCACCAGATTGCGAATGCCGCAGCGACGAAACGCAATATCTTCAATCATGGCGATAAGTTTCAGTGACACGGCCTTCGCACCCGGATGCGGGCTGAAATAGACGCTGTTGCCCGCCGCCAGCATGCTGATGCTGTTGTTAATAATGGTTTCTGTCGGGTTAGTGCTGGGCGCAACGGAACCAATCACGCCGAACGGCGAATACTCAAACAGCACCATGCCGCCGTCGCCAGTGAGTGCCGTGGTGGTCAGATCTTCAATACCCGGCGTATTGTCCAGCGCCGCTTTGTTTTTGAGGAATTTGTCCTCTTTGTTACCCATTCCGGTTTCCGCAGCGCTCTCTGCCGCCAGCGTAGCCAGTTGTGGCGCCAGCTCTTCCCGGATAGCGCTAATAATGGCGCTGCGCGTTTTTAATGGTGATTGCTGATAACGCAAGAACGCCTGGTGGGCAGCATCGACAGCTTCACCAACAGACTGAAAGATGCCGTTCCCTTTGATTTCAGTTTTTGCGGGAGCCAGTTGCTCGCTCAAAATAGTGCGGATGAGGGTTTCCAGTTCGGTCGTATTCATTGATGTGTTCTCACGTTTATTGCCGCAATGGCAGCCTGTGCAATGTCCATGTCCTGTTCAACGCTTCCACCGCTGATACCAAGACCCCCAATAAGCAATCCATCACGCCATAGCGCGTAGCCGCCGCCAAAAGTGACGACTTTTCCCTGCATATGACTTTCCAGCCCGTATAGCGGCGCGCCGGGCTGAACTACTGACGCAAGTTCGTGCGTCGCGGTTTTCATCGCCACCGCAGTCCAGGCTTTTTTCGGTGCCAGTTCACTGCTGACCAGCAGGGCATCCGGCATCCGCCAGGTGACGGCTTCGGTGCCGTTAGCATCAACAATGCTGATGACCACCGGGACGTTTAAGACTTGCGCTCGCTCGACGGCGGCGCGTGTTAACTGGTGAAGATCGCCAAAGGAGAGCGACATCGCAGATTCCTTTTTGACAGGGGCGTGACCCGCTGCCAGATAGCGCTTCGTCACTTCCCGGATAATGGTGTCCTGATGGGCGTCGTGATCTTCCGCGCGCGCCAGTGCATACAAGCAGTCTGATAGGCGGTTGATATAGCGCATAAGCACATGCCTGACGGTGACCTCGGCCGCGAGTTCCACCAGACGGCGTTCGGCCCGGCGCGCCAGAGTGCGGGCAAAATGCAGGCGGCTTGCGGCTTCGCAACGGCCAGGCAAAATGAAACTGCGCAAGGGGGCAACGCGTCCCATCGCGGTGTCGATAGCCGCTTCCAGTGCGGCAATTTCCTCAGAGCTGATATAGCGCTGATCCGCAGACGGCTGCTCGCTTTCGCTGGCAAGTTCAGCGCTGAACCAGAAAATTTGTAGCTGAATGGCCTCCAGCAGCGCGCGATGCTGCGCGCTATGGGTGGCGCAGACGCACAGGCTCAGCGCGGCGTTAAGCTCATCGAGCGTGCCATACGCTTCCACGCGGGGGTGCGTTTTACTGACGCGCTGTCCGGTAAAGAGCGCGGTTGTGCCTGCATCACCTGTGCGGGTATAAATCGCCATAACTCCCCCTTACCGAGAAAGCGTGTCGACAATGCCGACAACGGCCAGATCGATGGCCTCATTCGGCCCGGAAAAAACATGTCTGGCGCTGGAGCCACTACTCAGGAGCACCAGTTCGCCAACGCCTGCGCCGACGGAGTCAACGGCGACTTCATCACCTGCCGTTGGGTTCGCCGGTAATTCACCGTCGGCACTCACGCGGCGTACCAGCAGAAGTTTTTTTCCGACCAACGAGGGCGATTTTTGCGTGGATACCACCGCGCCTGTAACACGTGCCAGATGCATGGTTCACTCCTGCTTCATCAATTGGATGTGGCGCGAGCTCGCGGTCTCGCGAGCCAGCGCGGTAACAACACATTTGCGATGCAGCACCAGCAACCCTGCAGGTAACGGGGCAACATCGGCATAACTTAACAGTCGGGTGGGGTGCAGCATGATAGGCTGCCCCTGTTCATCACAGAGAATCAGCGGCAGTCGGGCCAGTTTTTTTACCGGCACGGCGGGCAGTAACCGACGTTGCATTGAGAGTTGCACCCGCAGGCCAAATGCCAGCGCCTCATGGATCATGACGGCAGCGGCATGTGACGAATCGTTGTTGGCGATCTGCTCCAGCAGGGGCAGATCGACCTGTAAAATATGCACAGAGGCATACTGAGAAAACAGGGCGCGGGACGGTGTTTCCCGCAGTTGCGCGACGCTCAGCGTGACGGTGCTTTGCGCACGACGTTGCAGGCGGGAGACCACCTCCTCGACGATTCGCTGCAACAGATCGCCGTTCATCGCTCAGTCACCAGTGTGACGAAAGCATTGGGATCATCTGCCCCGGCGGCATTGGCCTCGTCCGTATCAATATGCATCTCCAGACGCATGTCGGGGGAAACGCGTACCGCAACGTTATCGAAGATCAGCCGACGATCGGTGCCCTCAATAGCGACACTGACGCTATCGCCGTGAGCAACGCGCAGGATCAGCGCATCCAGCGGCGACATGTGAATGTGGCGCTGGGCGACGATCACCCCGGAGGTGAGTTCGAGTTCGCCAAAGGGACTCACGAGGCGAATACCCGGCGTACCTTTGAGATTTCCGGACATCCGCAACGGCGCGGCGATGCCCAGCGTTCTGGCATCTGTGCGCGAAATCTCCACCTGGCTGGTGCTACGCAGCGGCCCCAGCAGGCGGACATTTTTCAGTTGACCTTTTGGTCCCACTAACGTGACGGTTTGCTCAGCCGCATACTGTCCCGGTTGCAGAAGCCCTTTTTTCTCACTAATAGGATGTCCCGGAAATAGACGGGCATAATCCTCAGCGTTAAGGTGGATATGACGGTTGGAAACGCCCAGTGGAATGGGGCGATCCCGTAATTCATTCAGCACTTTGCTGACCGTCGTTTCCAGAAGTTGCTTATCCATTACGCTTAACCTCGTTTACCTGAATGCAGGCAGAGCGACCGGGGTTCGCCTTTCTGGCGCTTACAGGCCGGGTCCAGACACAAATTGCAGCTGATGATCCCGTCTTCAGGCGCCGCTTCCGGTGCTGACTCTTCTACAACGACTTCAGTTTCAGGTTCTTCGATGGGGGCTGGCACGGATTCCGGTGCAGACACCGTTGCGGGTGCAGGCACAGGTGCCGGAGTGGCAGCCATCGCGCGAGAAAGAATGCCCTCGCCAGGTCTGGCGATCACTTTATGCGCGACCAGGCCATCTTGCTGTTCAGCGAGATGAGCACCGGTGATAATGGCAGACTGTACTGATGCCACATCACCGGTGATCTTGATCACCGTCCAGCCTGAACCGTTGGTTTTTTCAAGGCCAACCAGCGTGATGGAAGCCGCTTTCGCCATGGCATCTGCGCAACAGATGGCTAATGCCAGACCACTAACTTCGAGTAATCCCAGTGATTGCTTCACGCTGTGCTCCTTTTCGATAATGCTCAGGCCGATTTCGGTAAAATAGCCTCAACGTCGCTGTGCGGACGCGGGATAACGTGGCTGGATTTCACCTCACCCACGACGCTTGCTGCCGCGCAGCCTGCATCAACGGCGGCTTTAACGGCGCCGACGTCACCGCGAACCATGACGGTCACCAGGCCGGAGCCGATTTTTTCGTAACCGACCAGTTGCACGTTGGCGGATTTCACCATGGCATCTGCGGCTTCAATCGCGCCGACCAACCCTTTTGTTTCAACCAGACCCAGTGCGTTATTCATACTGCAATTCTCCTGTGGATTAAGCATTGAGATCCCGGAAGGGGATCCCTTTGACTAACCTTGCCGCGTTGTTTCCAGTACTTCGCCGGTCAAGGCTGTTTTGGCGATACGTCAGCGTAAAAAGCGGCGCTGAAGTGGGTAAATTCTTGTAGTGCACGACCAGGGTTTCTTCATTGCAGGCGATGCCGACCAGCAGCGGAGACTGGCGGGCCGCCTGCCATGCGCTCTGAACGACTTCTCCCGCCGCCTGGTTTTGGATCACAAACGGAATGCCTTCTTCTTCAATGCCGAGCAGCACCTCTTTCCAGACTGAAAGGCAGTCGCCGATGGTCGAAATCACAATGGCAGGCGTGGTGACGCTACTGTCCATGGGCAAACTCCTTATGCCAGGAGAGGATGAGCCCCGTCGCAACCGCGTTTCGCGGGCCTTCGGTGCCGCGAATGTTTCCGCGTCCGGCCACCAGGCGATAATGCGCCAGGGCGTCCGTCACCAGTTGCGGCACTTCAAAGTCCAGCGAGGAGCCACCGACCAGAACGACAAACGGAATATCGCGGATATTGCCCGTCGGGCTAACCTGTCGCAGTGCGCGCAGGGCGTTAGTGACAAACACGCGCTCTTTGGCGCTGCGGCGAATGGCGCGAACTTTCTCCAGCGCGAGATCGCCGGGCAGGGGCACCAGTTCATCCGGCTTGACCACACAGACGCGGGCAAACACCGCAGGGGGAAGTGGCGTCGGGAAGAATTGAACGCTACCGTCTTCGTGGCGCAGATGGAAAAGGCTTTCGACTTTGGCTAACGGATACTTTTTGATCTCTTCCGCCAGATAGCGGTCATCAAGTCCCAGCTCCCGGGCGATGATCATGGTAACCATGTCGCCAGCCCCGGCGAGGTGGGTGGCGATAATTTCGCCTTTGGGATTGATAATGGAGGCGTCGGTCGAGCCCGCACCTAAGTCCAGAATCGCCAGCGGACGCGTGGTACCTGGCGTGGTGAGCGCGCCCAGAATTGCCGCTTCGGCTTCTGCACCGCCAACCTGTACATCCACGTTCAGCTTTTCTTTGATTTCGCTGGCGATCATTGCCATCTGCAGACGGTCTGATTTCACCATCGAGGCGATACCGACAGCCTGCTCAAGAGAAAACTCACCGGCCAGTCCACCGGTGACACTGACCGGAACGGAGGTATCTACGGCCAGTAAATCCTGGATAAAAATTTCGTTGCTTGGCTTATTGGTCAGTTCAGCCATTGTCTGGCGAACGTGTTCCAGCATACCGCCAATATTGGTGCCCGCTTCACCGGTAACGTTGTCCAGTTTCGGGCATTCGCCAACTGCTTTCATAATGGCATCGGCGCCTGCCGCGACATCAACGCGTAGCGTGCGCCCTTGGGACTGCAGTTCAATGTTTCCGGCAGGAATGGCACGTGCTTTAACATCGCCTGACGGGGTTTTCACCACCACGGCGGAACGGTTGCCAATCAGCGCTCGCGCCATCGGGACAATGTTTTTGGTCTCGTCCGCATTGAGATTAAACACCGTCGCGATGCCATAAGGATTTGACAGCGTTTCGATGACTTTACCGGGCACGGCGACCTCAATGGCGGCCAGCATTCCGAGCGGGATACGGTCGATGTACAGCACTTCGTCAACGATGGGCAGGGGTTTTTCCAGTCGGTTACTGACCAGAACGCCATCGTCCTGTTGCAAAATGACACCGGTTAACTGGTAACCGGCACGGACAGAGGCGTTAATCATGGTGGCGACATCAGCGAAATCGAAAGCAGATGACACCACCAGAATTAACGGGGTATCCGCCGGTCGGGTGAGTAACTCTTCCGGCGTGATAGTGATCCCCACACCCAGACCGACGCCGCCCGGTGTTTTCGGGTTATGACCGATCATGGTGGATTCGGTGATGATGGTTTCCGTGATGGTTTCCATCGCGACATCACCAATCACCGGGGTGGCTTCGTTGATACGGATAAGCGAGATATCGCTGACATTGATGCCTGCACGGTTAGCCGCAAGCGTGAGCGCCTCCTGAATCCCAAACACATTACGCAATGTGCCTTTTATCCCGGTGGTTTCTGCCAGCGCGCTACCGGTAATGGTGAGCGCGCCAGTGTCATCCAGCGTCGCCAGCGCGACTTCTGTGGATGAGTTGCCGATATCAATGCCAGCTATATATCTCATGACCTTTCCTTAGTCGTCGCCTTTCAGCTTCTTACGCTCGACGTACAACACCGCCGCTTCACGAACAAACGCGGCGCAGATTTTGGCCTGATAGCGGTTTTCAAGATCGTCCGCGATCGCGAGCAGTTCTTCTTTCGTTGAACGATAAGGACGCAGGGCGTTATAGATCTCGAGAATGCGATCGTCCGGCACCGCCGTCAGTTCTGCGGCGCGCTCAAAGTTCATCGCCAGGCGGTCACGTCCGGCATCTTTGGCAATAGCCGCCTGAATGCGCAGCGTTTCCGGTGTGATACGCATATCCTGTGCGGTCACTTTGTTGCTCAGAACGTTTTCGAGGGTGAACTCATCCAGCGTTTTGTTGGTGGCCGTTTTAACCCACTCAGGGTGCTTACTGGCGAGCGGATAGTCAGTCACTTTGGCGGTCTGGGTCGTAGTGCCCGAAGCTGCTGCCGGGGCAGATGTGTCGCCCTGCAGGCTGTTCATGCGGCTCAACACATCCCGAACCATCGATTCAATTGCATCGGTATTCATAAAGGGATCCTTATTAAAGCGCCACGCGCAGTTCCTGCGGGTTTTTGCCCGTCACGACGTACTTCGTCTCTTTAATGTGCAAGATGGCGGATTTAGCCTGATATTTCGGGCGCGCCATCTGGTCGTTCAGCGTCGGGACCGGCTGCGGTGATTCACGCTTGGCATAACGCGCGGCGTTTTTCCCAATCTGGCGATAGGTTTCCAGCGTCAGCAGCGGAGCCTGCGGGAACAGCTCCAGGTTGGACAGCGGCGGCAGTCCCTGTTGATGGATGACCGTCGTGCCTTTTGACTGGATGCCGATAGAGATGCCGGAACCACTCAGACGGTTACCCTCAACGGCAACGAAGGCCACGTCGGATGATTTAAAGCAGCGAATTACACGCGCTTTAATACCTTCCTCTTCAATCCCGGCAATCACTTCGCGCAGAATGTTTTTATGCGGTAGACCGACGATGTTAACGGTCTGAGAGAGACCAAACGCCGGGCCGACCGCAATAATCACTTCGTCCTGTTGCGTGCCCTGTTTCGCCTCGCCAATTTCCGTCAGGAAACTGTCACCGGCCGGTGCAGCAGGCGCGGTTGACGTTCCCGGTGCACGAAATGAGACGGGCTTATCGCTGGTCTGCATTTCGGACAGCACGTCTTCGATAATCTGGCGCAGCAATTTTTCATTAATTTCCATTGTTCACCCCTTAGCCAAGCTCGTTGGGATCAAGTGCGCCAGGGATGTTTTTAATTTCTTCCCAGCGTTCGCCTTGCAGGCGATAACCTGTTGCCGGACCGGCATAATCGTTGACGTCATTGACGGCAGAGAGCACTTGTCCATCGCCGACGATGATGGCGGAGGTATGCAGATAGTCCCCGGTTAACTTGGCCTTCTGGATGTTGAGCATGTCCTGCGCGACATCGGTAAAGCCGCCCTGAGCCAGCGCTTTCACCACTTCCAGACCGTTGCGGTTCTTATTGATGATTTCCTGCGCAAACTTGATGTCCTCAACGATGTTACGTTCAGGCATATCTTTCGAACCGTGGGCGTAGGTTGCGGCTTCAACTTCTTCATCCGTAATGGGCGGCAGCCCCATGCCAGCGAAAACCGCCTGCAGAGCGCGCGCTGCTTTGTTACGAATGGCGATAACGTCTTCTTCACGTACCGGACGCAGACCACCGTCCACTTTCAGGTCGCGCTGGATAACGTTGTAGTCATCAAAGTCTTCCGCATCTTCGTTGGAGCCCGCGAACATGTTGTCGTAGTTCGGCACGGCGGAATAACCGGAAGAGATAAAGTCTGTCCCCGGCAGGAACTGCATCAGCAGACGCGCGGTACGACGCATATCGGAGTGGGTAAAGGTCTGGTCGTTACTGGAGGCGCATTCCAGATCCAGCGAGGAACAGATCAGGTTTTCTGCCAGTACCGCACGAATTCCTGATGGCACTGCGGACGGAACGCCGATGCAGCTTACGGAGCCGTTTTGCAGACCCTGTACGCCTGCCGCTTTGGTGATGTAAATGCAGCGCGCTTCGAGATACAGCATGGATTTGCCCTCGGCATAACCCATCTGTACTTCAGAACCTGAACCGGAAGTGAAGCGCATTTTCAACCCACGCGAAGCGTAAGAAGAGGCGAGGAAACCTTTTGACCACGGCGTGTCGTCGCCGTCAGTAAAGACCGGTTCGGTACCGTAGACGGAAATGGTTTCGGCGTAGCAGGTGTGTCCCAGCATACCGAGCTTCAGTTCGGTTGCCTCTTCCAGTGAACACTGGGTTAACACGCCGGGGCGGCCCACCTGGGAACCGACGAGCAGTGCAATGGCGTTGAACGGAGCATAACGCGCCACGGCTACTGTGGTCTCTTGCTCGTCAAATCCGCGCCATGCGCCTTCTGCGGCGTCGGCCGCAATCTGTACCGGGTTATCTTTGACGTTGGTGACGTGCGCCTGTTGGGATGGCGTGCGACGCGCGCGCATCTTTTGCATCGCCATCATCATCTCAACCACGTTCATGTGCGAAACCACTTCGACAATTTTTGCCGGGGTCATCGCCGTGGTCAGTGGCACAATGTCGCGACGTTTTACGTTAGGATCGCACAGCATGTTAGCGAGTTTAACGGAGTCCATCGCCATCACTTCTTCTGCGCGCGCCAGGTTGATGCCGTAACGGGCAATGAAGTGGTCAATCAGGTCAAACTGGCTGACCGATTTGCCATCGAGTTCGGTGACGGCGCCGTTAACGATTTTAATCGACGGCTTGGGATCGTTCGGGCTTTCCATCGCAATGAAGCCTTCTTCGATCCACTCCTTAACGAATCCGTCCTGATTGACAGGGCGTTTCGCCAGTGCTTCAAATCTTTTCGATCTCATGAATGAGCCTCACGGAGTTCAGATATAGGACGGGCGATCGTTTTTCGGTTCAGCACCGAGGGTCGCAAGAACGGTTTTACCGATTTCTCGCGCTGAGATAACCGCCTGACGCACTGCGCCAGAATCGCCGGAGATCACCAGGATCGCTTCGTTACTGAAGCTGGTGCCATGTGCCGGAGAGCTGTAGGCCACAACTTCAACGTTCGCGGCTTTCAGGGCGGTATCTGCCATTAACACGCCGACGGAAGCCGGAGCACCCACAATCACGCCGCAGGCACGGCCAACCGGCGCACCAAACGCTTTTTCCAGCGCGTAACTGGCGCGAGCTGTGTACTGCAGTTCGATGTGTCCGGCTTCGTTGCCATACACATCACCAAAGGTGCGATCGAGTTCTTTCAGCGCCACTTCAATTCCGCGCTTAACGTCGGAAACGTCGTTACCGCCGATAATGATGAGCGAACCGTGACCCGCGCCGCCTTTGGTATCGCGAGGGAGTTCAATGCTTACCACTTCGGTATTGGTGGCTTTGACCGCTTCGTCTGCCGCCATAATGTGCGGACCCGCGCCGGTACGCGCGCCCAGGATGCCAATGGAGCGATAGCGCTTCTCAAGCTTCATTGCTTCCAACAGGGCACTGTCTACGTTTGCAATCACCAGACCTACGGTGTCGCCAATCGCCGTGCCAACAAATTCCGTTAAACTGCAGCTCTTCTCTGCCATAGCCGTCTCTCGTTTTGGATGGGTTTTATCAGGGATACCCGCTTGATCAGGCGTTGCCACACGGGCAATGACCTGCGCCATGATCTGTTCAACCAGTTCATTGCTGCTCATGGGTTAATTCCCTTCGGTAAGATTTTTTCAACATCGGTATGAGGGCGTGGAATCACGTGTACGGCTTTCACTTCTCCCACGTTGCGCGCAGCAGCAGCACCAGCATCGGTCGCCGCTTTTACGGCACCGACATCACCGCGAACGATGACGGTTACCAGCCCTGAGCCAATTTTTTCGTAGCCGACCAACATGACATTGGCTGACTTCACCATTGCATCTGCGGCCTCTATGGCTGCAGTTAAGCCTTTGGTTTCTACCATTCCTAATGCTTCTTGTTGCATAAAGACCTCGCCTGGGTTGTCCCGATATTCATGACTATAAAAAGAAGCGAGGAAAAAGAATGGCTGACTTGAAAGTCTGGGTGAAAAATTAGTGGGCTGTGAATGTGACAAACTTGCTATGTTTTATTTTATCTATTTGTTTTTATTGTTTTTGTTATTTTTTATTAATGTGATATTTTGGCTTTTGCTATTCCATATTTACATTTTGGAGGGTGACATGGTTAATTTAATTTGCTATGCGGAAAATCCAATTTGTGACATTGATTGGAAAAAGAAAATCTTCAAATAACCAATTTTTGCTATCACGAATCGTCCTGGTTAATTACATTCAGGCACTCTACACGCTGCCTTTGAATAAATAGATGGCAAGAAATTGCTATAACAACACGATTTTTCCAGGTCTGAGAATGCGCAGTTTGCCAACAATTTTCAGCGGCCTCTTCCTATAGTAGTGCCGTTGTACTCTACGACCAGCAAGGGTCCGCTGGTAAGGACACGAACGCTTCTAAGAAGGTGTCACAATGAATGATTCACTGAAAGCGCAATGCATTGCCGAGTTTTTGGGTACCGGATTGTTTTTGTTTTTTGGTATCGGCTGCCTTAGCGCACTGAAAGTCGCAGGCGCCAGTCTGGGTCTCTGGGAAATTTGTATTATTTGGGGTCTGGGTATTTCGCTTGCGGTTTATCTGACGGCGGGAATTTCCGGAGCGCATCTGAACCCGGCCATCACAGTCGCACTCTGGCTGTTTGCCTGCTTCCCGGGACGCAAAGTTCTGCCTTACATCATCGCGCAGGTCGCGGGAGCCTTTGGCGGTGCGGTGCTGGCTTATCTGCTTTACGGCAATTTATTCACCGAGTATGAAACTGCCCACAACATGGTTCGCGGCAGTGTCGATAGCCTCTATCTGGCCAGTATTTTCAGTACCTATCCGGCGGCTGCGCTAAGCGTGTGGCAGGCGGCAGGGGTCGAAATCGTCATCACCTCAATCCTGATGGGGCTGATTATGGCGCTGACCGACGATGGTAACGGTGTGCCTAAAGGGGCACTGGCGCCACTGCTGATCGGTATTCTGGTGGCGGTAATTGGTGCATCCACAGGCCCATTAACCGGCTTTGCCATGAACCCGGCGCGTGATTTTGGTCCTAAGCTGTTCGCCTGGATGGCAGGTTGGGGAGATATTGCGATGACTGGTGGACGCGATATTCCGTACTTTATTGTGCCGATTATTGCGCCATTGATTGGTGCGTGTGCGGGCGCGGCTATCTATAAGTACCTTATCGGTAAAAATTTGCCCTGTAATACGTGTAAAATCGAAGAGACGGACGCGTAATTTTGGCTGGCGTGGCTAATATCACGTCTTTAATTTCTTTTTCGTGATCTGCTTTCACGAACTGACTAAAAAGTCTCCCCACCCAGGGAGACTTTTGTTATTGTCCCTTGTACTTTCTGTCATTTACATACAAGGATGGGGATGATAAGAAGTAAATGTAAAATTTATGTTTTCATTATAACAATGGATTAACTGAGGGATTTTATCATGATTTCTGCGAGCACCCTGAACTCAGAACTCATTAATAAAATCGCACAGGATTTTGCGCAAGCGACCAGCCTGGCTGTTGTGGTTGTCAATATTCACGGTGATGAGATTTCTGAGCTGTTTAATTTCACACCTTTTTGCCAACTGATGCGTCAGCATCCGCAACACAGTACCCGGTGTCGTATGAGCGATCGCTGTGGGGGACTGGAAGCGTCAAAATCGGATCAACCCTGTATCTATCGCTGCCATGCCGGGCTTACCGATTTCTCTATTCCTCTCGTGATCGCAGGCCATCTTGTTGGATTCGTTCTGTGCGGCCAGGTGCGTTTACGTAACGATGATGGCGCCGATCTGCTCGATATCATGAAGGTTGACGATCGCTGGCAGGCCGATCCTGAACTGCTCAATGAGTTCAGTAATGTCCCGGAAATGGACTATTCTCGCGTGATGGCCTCGGCGGATCTGCTCAAACTCATTGTTGAAAACTGCCTCAAGAAGCAACTCAATTTCGTGGTGATCAAAGACAGCACGCAACCTGCTGAGCCTTCACGCCCGACCCGCGCCGCCAGCCCTCATGACAGCAAAATGAAAAAAGCGTTACGCTATATTGATGCCCACTTGTCAGACGATCTTCGCCTTGAAGATGTGGCCTCGCATGTTTACCTGAGCCCGTACTACTTCAGCAAACTGTTCAAAAAATATCAGGGTATTGGTTTTAACGCGTGGGTCAATCAACAGCGCATGGCCAGTGCCAGAGAGCTGCTTTGTCACAGTGACTGGAGCATTGCCAGTATTGCCCGCAATTTAGGTTTTTCGCAAACCAGCTATTTTTGCAAAGTGTTCCGTCAGACTTATCAGGTTACGCCGCAGGCCTATCGGCAAAAAATAAATGAAAACTTGCCTGCTGAATCGGCATAAATAGCAATATTTTGCTATTGCCGATTTTTGATATTCCCGCGTAATCCGGTCATTTATAATGGTTAAGTGTTTTTAGTACAGCAATAAATTGTCATAGCGCAATAAAATATCGCTCTTTACGGAATAAACTTCACCAGTTTTTATTTCTGTGATGAGATACAGTGTCATTGTTAAGAGGTTTCATTATTCTCTTGCACGACATTTCATTCAGAATCGTTTTATTGCGGCGTTTTTTGTTGATAAAAAATGCGTAACGAATAAGTAACGAAAAGTATTGTTGTGATGAGGAGAATTCATTCTGTTCATCATTTAAGCCGACAGGTTTGACACATTTGTGTCTGGGAAGGGGGTGAAAATCCCCCGCAGCCCCCGCTGCTGTGATGCTGACAACCCCGTGAAGACCACTGATCGCAAGATTGGGAAGGACGGGCGAGGACGACGCTAAGCCAGAAGACCAGCCTGTCGGATACTACCAACAACTTCGGTGGGAAGTGGGTTGCTCAGATGCGTACAGTCGGAAGACTGGGTGTCAGTACATCCCTACCACCCTGAACAGGATCAGGGTCATGGCGGCAAAGCAGTACGCGTTTGTTCTGGCAGGTACCGGTAGCGGCTGTGGTAAAACCACAGTGACGCTGGGCTTGCTGAACGTGATGAAACAACGTGGTTTACGCGTCCAGCCCTGCAAAGTCGGCCCTGATTACCTTGACACCGCCTGGCATACGGCCATCAGCGGTACCGCCTCCCGCAACCTCGACAGTTTTATGCTCCCCGAGCCGGTGCTTAATGCGCTGTTCCGCGAACAGATGCAGGATGCAGATATTGCAGTGATCGAAGGGGTGATGGGGCTGTACGACGGTTACGGTACAGATCCTGATTATTGCAGTACCGCCGCGATGGCCAAGCAGTTGGGCTGTCCGGTCATTCTGCTGGTTGACGGGAAAGCCGTTTCTACTTCCATTGCCGCCACGGTGATGGGCTTCCAGCATTTCGACCCGACGCTGAACATTGCCGGCGTCATCGTTAACCGCGTCAACAGTGAGTCCCATTTCCAGTTGCTGAAAACCGCTATCGAGCACTACTGCGCTGTGCCGGTGCTGGGTTACGTCCCGCGCGTTGACGGCGTCGCGCTACCCGAACGGCATCTGGGATTGGTGACCGCGCGTGAGTCCGTCGTCAATCAACAATCGTGGCAGGATTTCGCCGCCCGGCTGGAAAGTACACTGGATATCGATCGGTTGCTGGCGTTAAGCCACCTTCAGGCATTGCCGCCAGGCGAATGGCCTGAACGTCCTGCGCCCAACGCCGGAGAAGGACTGACGCTGGCGATGGCTGATGATGAGGCCTTTAATTTTTATTATCCCGATAACGTGGCGCTGCTGGCGCGTACCGGCGTCAACATTGTGCGCTTCAGCCCGCTCCACGATCGCGAATTACCCGATTGTCAAATGGTCTGGCTGGGCGGCGGTTATCCGGAACTGCACGCGTCCGCGCTGGCGGCCAATACTACTATGCTGACAAGCCTGCGCGAGGCGCATCAGCGCGGTGTCGCCATTTATGCCGAATGCGGCGGATTGATGTACCTCGGCAGCCTGCTGGAAGATGCCGACGGGGTTGAGCATCGCATGGCCGATATCCTTCCCGGTCGCAGCAAAATGGGTAAACGGCTAACCCGCTTTGGCTATTGTGAAGCGCAGGCTTTGCAGCCCACGCTGCTGGCCGCGGAAGGCGATGTGCTGCGCGGTCATGAATTCCATTACTCCGATTTTTCCCCTGAAACCCCCGCTGTGCTGGCTTGCCGTAAAGTCCGTGACGGTCAGATGGTGCAGGCGTGGTCCGGTGGCTGGCGAACGGGCAACACCTTCGCCAGCTACCTGCACGTTCACTTTGCTCAGCGTCCATTAATGCTTAATCACTGGCTGAATGCCGCGCGGGAGGCGTTATGACGCTACTGGCATGGTGTGTGGCCTGGCTTCTCGATGTCGTGATTGGCGACCCACCAGACTGGCCGCATCCGGTGCGCTGGATAGGCAATCTGATCACTGCCGTGCAGCGGATTATTCGCCGCTACTGCCACAGCGACCGGGCGTTACGCATTGGTGGTGGGGTGATGTGGCTGGTGGTTGTCGGCTTGACGTGGGCGGTTGCCTGGGGCGTGTTACACCTGGCGGCGTGGATTCATCCATGGCTCGGTTGGGTCGTTGAAGTCTGGATGATTTTCACCGTGCTGGCGGGGCGCTGTCTGGCAACGGCGGCGCAAGAGGTTGAGCGCCCGCTGCGCGAAGGTAACCTTGCACAAAGCCGCGAAAAGCTCTCGTGGATTGTGGGGCGTGACACATCGCAACTTCAGCCAGAACAGATCAACCGGGCGGTCGTGGAAACCGTGGCGGAGAATACGGTTGACGGCATTATCGCGCCGCTGTTCTTCCTCTTAATTGGCGGCGCGCCGCTGGCGATGGCCTACAAAGCGGTGAATACCCTGGATTCCATGGTGGGTTATAAACACGAAAAATACCGGGCGATTGGCATGGTCAGCGCTCGCCTGGACGACGTCGCGAACTACATTCCTGCACGGCTGAGCTGGCTGCTGCTGAGCGCGGCAGCGGTGCTGTGCCGTCGTGACGGCGCCCGGGCGCTCTGTGTGGGCTGGCGGGATCGCTATAACCACAGCAGCCCGAACTGTGCCTGGGCGGAGGCTTCCGTTGCCGGTGCGTTGGGCATTCGACTGGGCGGCCCGAATGATTACTTTGGCGAGCGCGTTGAAAAACCGTGGATCGGCGACGCGCAGCGCACTATTTCCATAGATGACATTTCCCAAACGATTCGACTGATGTGGGTTGCCTCAACGCTGGCTCTGGTGCTGTTCCTTGTGACGCGCTGGCTGGTAGTGGGTGTGGCCTGAGGATAAATGACAATGCAATACATCCAGCAACCCCAGGCGATTGAAGCCAAAAGTTTTGACATCATTGGCGAGATCATTCATGAAACGCGCCCGGAGTACCAGTTTGCCAGTCCGCTACATGAAGCCATCATCAAACGGGTGATTCATACCACCGCTGACTTCGACTGGCTGGATATTCTCTGGTTTTCGGATGATGCGCTGGAACAACTTTGTGCAGCGCTAAGTCGCCCATCGGTTATCTATACCGACACCACCATGGCGCTGTCGGGGATCAATAAAACCCTGCTGGCGAAGACGGGGGGCGAGTGTCGCTGCTATATCAGCGATCCGCGCGTGGTAGCGCAAGCGAAAGCGCAGGGTATCACTCGCTCAATGGCGGCTGTCGACATTGCCGTGACGGAAGAAGGCGAAAAAGTGTTTGTCTTTGGCAACGCGCCCACTGCGCTGTTTCGCCTGTTGGAAAAAGATGTAGCGGTAAGCGGCGTCGTCGGCGTGCCGGTGGGATTTGTCGGCGCGGCGGAATCCAAAGAGGCGCTGACGCACAGCCAATTGCCCGCCATTGCCGCCCTCGGACGCAAAGGCGGCAGTAACGTTGCGGCGGCGATCGTGAACGCCATGCTGTATTACATGCAGGGGGCGCGATGAGCGATCAGTCTTTCGACGCGCCCGTCTGGCATAACGGCAAAGCGCTGCGCAAAGGTTATACCACTGGATCGTGCGCCACGGCGGCGGCAAAAGTCGCCGCGCTGATGGTGTTGCGTCAGCATCTGATCCATCAGGTATCGATTGTCACACCTTCCGGCGTCACTCTGTGTCTGAACGTGGAATCTCCACACATTGAAGGACAGCAGGCCATTGCCGCGATCCGTAAAGATGGTGGCGATGATGTCGACGCCACCCACGGGATGTTGATTTTCGCCCGCGTCACGCTGAATGACAGCGGTGAAATTGTCCTGTCCGGGGGCGAAGGCGTCGGCACCGTCACCCGCAAGGGGATTGGTCTGCCTGTCGGCAGCGCGGCAATTAATCGCACCCCGCGTCACACCATTGAGTCCGCCGTGCGTGAGGCGATAGGCCCGGTACGCGGGGCGGAAATCGAAATATTTGCCCCGGAAGGCGAAGAACGAGCGCAAAAAACCTACAACTCGCGTCTCGGTATTCTTGGCGGAATTTCCATTATTGGCACCACCGGTATTGTGACCCCCATGTCCGAAGAGAGCTGGAAGCGGTCGTTATCGCTGGAGCTGGAAATCAAACGTGCCGCCGGACTGGAGCGGGTAGTTCTGGTGCCGGGTAATCATGGTGAGCGTTTCGTCCGCGAACAGATGGGCATCGATACCAACGTGGTGGTCACCATGAGCAACTTTGTCGGCTACATGATTGAAGAGGCGGTGCGGCTGGGATTTCGCCAGGTCGTGCTCGTCGGTCATCCTGGGAAATTGATCAAAATTGCTGCCGGGATCTTCCATACCCACAGCCACATAGCCGATGCGCGAATGGAAACGCTGGTGGCGCATCTGGCGCTGCTCGGCGCGCCGCGGGAGTTGCTGACGCTGGTAAGCGATTGCGACACCACTGAAGCGGCAATGGAGCACATCGACGCGTTCGGCTTTCAGCACCTCTACAACCATCTTGCTGAACGCATCTGTCAGCGCGTGATGCAGATGCTGCGCTTTACCAAAACCCCGCCGACCTGCGACGCGATCATGTTTTCGTTTGATAACCAGGTTCTGGGTAGCAACCGCCCCGTCGACGCTATCGCCCGGGAGATGCAATGCTGACGGTCGTGGGGATGGGGCCAGCCGGTCTGCACCTGATGACGCCGGCGGCGCGCGCGGCGGTTGATAAGGCCGATGTGCTGGTCGGCGGTAAGCGCCATTTGCAGCAGTTCCCGGACTTTCGCGGCGAGCAGTTTGCGCTGGGCGCCAACATTCCCGAACTGCTGGCATGGATTGCGGCGCATCAGGATAAGCGGGTGGTGGTTCTGGCTTCTGGCGATCCGCTGTTTTACGGCATCGGTACGCGGATGGTGGCGCATTTTGGCGTTGCGCAGGTACGCATCATTCCAGGTATCAGCGCGGTGCAGTATCTGTGCGCGCAGTCGGGAATCGACATGAATGACATGTGGCTCACCAGTAGCCACGGGCGCAGCGTCTGTTTCGATACGCTGGCGCAGCATAACAAGGTGGCAATGGTCACCGACGGTCAGTGCGGGCCGCGTGACATTGCTGCACAACTGGTTGCACGAGGAAAGGGCGATCGCTGGATGGTGATTGGTGAAAACCTGGCGATGGAAAACGAACGGATCCACTGGCTGCGCGTCAGCGAGGTCCATGCCGAATATGAGATGAATGCAGTGGTGATCCTTGATGAAAGATGAGCTTTTCCTGCGCGGTGAGAAGGTGCCGATGACCAAAGAAGCGGTACGTGCGCTCGCTCTCGCAAAACTTGAACTGCACCGGGCCAGTCACCTGATTGATATCGGGGCCGGAACCGGCAGTGTGTCCATCGAAGCCGCGCTACAGTTTCCGTCGCTACACATTACGGCTATCGAGCGCAATCCGGCGGCGCTGCGTTTACTCGACGAAAACCGTCAGCATTTCGCCTGCGCGAATATCGATATTCTGCCGGGTGAAGCGCCAATGATGATGACCGAGAAAGCCGATGCCGTCTTTATGGGTGGCAGTGGGGGACATCTCACGGAACTGATCGACTGGTCTATGCGCCAGTTGCACGTTGGTGGACGCCTGGTGATGACCTTCATCCTACAGGAAAACCTCAACACCGCGCTGGCACATTTGCAACAGCGCGGTGTGCAGGACGTGGACTGCCTGCAAATGCAGATTTCGTCGTTGACCACGCTGGGTGCGGGTCACTATTTCAAACCGAACAACCCCGTTTTTGTCATCGCCTGCCAGAAGGAAGAACGCCATGTCTGAGACATTTGATCCCCGTTGTGTGTGGTTTGTCGGCGCAGGTCCGGGTGACCGGGAGCTGATTACGCTTAAGGGTTACCGGCTGTTGCAACAGGCGCAGGTGGTGATTTATGCCGGATCGCTGATTAACACTGAGTTGCTGGAGTATTGTCCGGCGGACGCAGAGTGCCACGACAGTGCGGAACTGCATCTTGAGCAAATCCTCACCCTGATGGAAGAGGGGGTGAAGGCCGGAAAAACGGTAGTGCGCCTGCAAACCGGCGACGTGTCGCTGTATGGCTCGGTGCGCGAACAGGGGGAAGAGCTGACCAAACGTGGTATCCCCTGGCAGGTGGTGCCGGGGGTCAGCGCTTTCCTCGGCGCGGCGGCGGAACTGGGGGTTGAGTACACCGTGCCGGAAGTCTCGCAAAGCCTGATTATTACGCGACTCGAAGGTCGCACGCCGGTGCCAGAACGTGAACAACTGGAATCGTTCGCCAGCCACCAGACCTCAATGGCAATTTATCTCTCCGTCCAGCGTATCAACCGGGTTGCGGAACGGTTGATTGAGGGCGGTTACCCGGCGACCACACCGGTGGCCGTGATCTACAAAGCGACCTGGCCGGAAAGTCAAACCGTGCGTGGCACGCTGGCGGATATCGCCGATAAAGTGCGCGACGCCGGGATCCGCAAAACGGCGCTCATCCTGGTCGGGAATTTCCTCGGAGATGAGTATCACTACTCCAGACTCTATGCCGCGGACTTTAGCCATGAATACCGTAAAGCCTGAATCAATCGCGCTGTTTTGCCTGACGCCCGGCGGTGTAATGCTGGCTAAACGGCTGGCAGCGATGTTACCGCTGACCTGTTTTACCAGTGAAAAATTGCTGGAGGACGGTTTCTTACCGTTCGACGGCGGGTTCGCCCACGCCGCGCGCGACGCGTTTTCGAACTATTCCGCGCTGATTTTTATCGGGGCGACCGGCATCGCGGTGCGCGTGCTGGCCCCGCTGGTGAATGACAAGTTCAGCGATCCGGCGGTGGTGGTGATCGACGAGCGCGGCCAGCATGTGATCAGCCTGCTTTCCGGCCATGCGGGCGGCGCGAACGCGCTGACCCGTTATCTCGCCGGCATGCTGGGCGCCGATCCGGTGATTACCACTGCCACCGATGTCAATGAGATGGCGGCACTGGACACCCTCGCGTTTCAGCTCAACGCCCGTATGACCGACTTTCGCACCGCAGTAAAAGCGGTGAATCAGATGCTGGTGAGCAACCAGCGCGTGGGACTGTGGTGGGATGAAGAACTGGATGAAGACGTCCGCCACTGCGATCGCCGTGGGTTCATTACCGTTACCGATCTCCAGCAGTTGCCTGAACTGGATGCGCTGGTGTGCGTCACGTTACGTAACGAATTGCCGGATATTCCGGTTCAACACTGGAAACTGGTGCCACAACGGGTGGTCGCTGGCATTGGCTGTCGTCGCGATACGCCGTTCCCACTACTGGCTGCGCTGCTGGCGCGTCAGCTTGAAGCGCAGCGCTTTGATCCGCTGGCGCTGAAAGCCATCGGCAGTGTGTCGCTCAAGAAAGACGAAGAGGGGCTGATCCAACTTGCCTCCTGCTGGCGTGTGCCGTTTGAAACCTTTACCGCTGACGCGCTGCGTGAGCATGAACATCACTTTCCGGCTTCGCCGTTTGTTAGCCAGACGGTCGGCGTTGGAAGCGTCTCGGGTCCGGCAGCATGGCTGCTGAGTCATGGGCAATTGACCGGCGAAACCTTGCGTGAGCAGGGCGTCACTATCACTTTGGGAGTTTCACACTGATGTTAACCGTAATCGGAATCGGCCCCGGCTCACAGGCCATGATGACCATGGAAGCCGTTGAGGCCCTGCAGGCGGCAGAAATTATTGTGGGTTACAAAACCTACACTCACCTCGTCAAAGCGTTTACCGGTGACAAGCAGGTGATCAAAACCGGCATGTGCAAAGAGATCGAGCGCTGCCATGCGGCGATTGAACTGGCGCAGGCCGGACACAACGTGGCGCTGATCAGCAGCGGTGACGCCGGTATTTACGGTATGGCGGGGCTGGTGCTGGAGCTGGTCAGCAAACAGAAACTGGACGTTGAAGTGCGCCTGATCCCGGGGATGACTGCCAGTATCGCGGCGGCGTCGCTGCTCGGCGCACCGCTGATGCACGATTTTTGTCACATCAGTTTAAGCGATTTACTTACGCCGTGGCCGGTTATCGAAAAACGTATTATCGCCGCCGGAGAAGCGGACTTCGTCATCTGCTTCTACAACCCGCGCAGCCGGGGCCGTGAGGGACATCTGGCGCGCGCATTTGAACTGCTTTCCGCCAGTAAGAGCGGGCAAACGCCGGTGGGAGTGGTGAAATCTGCCGGGCGTAAAAAGCAGGAAAAATGGCTGACTACGCTGGGCGAGATGGATTTTGAACCGGTGGATATGACCAGTCTGGTGATCGTCGGTAACAAAGCGACTTATGTGCAGGACGGTCTGATGATCACGCCACGAGGTTACGTGCTGTGAGTTTTGGTGAGGTTCTGGTCATGGGCGGCACCAGCGATGCCCGTGCGCTGTGCCAGCAACTGGATGCCGCCAATGTGGCTTACACCCTGTCGGTGGCGACGCCGACCGGGAAACAACTGGCTGGCGATATCAAGGGGCAGGTGCGCTGTGGTCGGCTCGAGCAGGATGAAATGGTGAACTGGCTGAAGGAGAACGGAACGCGATGGGTGATCGATGCTTCGCACCCGTATGCCGAAGTGGTGAGCCGCAATATTCTGTGCGCCTGCGAGCGGGCTGGCGTGCTGCTGAGCCGCTACCAGCGCCCGGAACAGCTTAGTGAACTGACGCATCCGCTGCTCTTCACTGTACAGAGCATTGCCGAGGCGTGTGACGTTGCACGACGTTTTGGCGAGCGCGTACTGCTGACCACCGGAAGTAAAGATCTGGCGCTGTGGCGCGCGGGGTTGCCGGAAAAAACGCTGCTCGCCCGCGTGTTGCCCGTCCCCGAGGTGATTCAACAGTGCGCCGATCTGGGCTTTGGCGTAGGCGAGACGTTCGCGCTGTGCGGGCCGTTCAGCGCTGAATTTAACGCTGCGTTTTATCGTCAGTGTCAGGCTGACGTCGTGATAACCAAGGCTTCTGGCGCAGAGGGCGGTTATCAGGAAAAGGTTCAACCCTGTCTGGATGCAGGTATTCCCTGCATCGTGATTACCCGCCCGGCGCCGCTGGTGACGGGAGATGAGTTACTGGAAAGTCAGGCCGCATTTGCGCAACGTTTGGCGCGCTGGCTGGCCGCTGCTTAAGGAATCAGAAAATGAAAAAAGCGCTTCTGGTGGTTAGCTTTGGCACCAGCTATCACGATACCTGCGAGAAGAACATTGTGGCCTGCGAGCGCGATCTGGCCGCCAGCTGTCCTGACCGCACCCTGTTCCGTGCCTTTACCTCTGGAATGATTATTCGCAAGCTCAAACAGCGTGATGGTATTGAGATAGATACCCCGCTGCAGGCGCTGCAAAAGCTTGCTGATCAGGGATATCAGGATGTGGCGATTCAGTCGCTGCACATCATTAACGGCGACGAATATGAAAAAATTGTCCGTGAAGTGCAGACTCTGCGTCCGCTGTTTGCCCGCCTGACGCTGGGCGTGCCGCTGTTGAGCAGCCATGACGATTACGCGCAGTTAATGCTCGCCCTGAAACAGCAGATGCCTGTCCCCGCCGCCAATGAGAAAGTGGTATTCATGGGCCACGGCGCCAGCCATCACGCGTTTGCCGCTTATGCCTGCCTCGACCACATGATGATGGCGCAGGGCTTCCCGGCGCGCGTCGGCGCGGTGGAGAGCTATCCGGAAGTCGATATTCTGATTGAGAGCCTGAGCAAAGAGGGGGTCAAAGCCGTCCATCTGATGCCGCTGATGCTGGTGGCAGGGGATCACGCCATCAATGATATGGCTTCGGACGACGATGATTCGTGGAAAACGCTGTTTACGGCGGCGGGGATCACGGCAACGCCGTGGCTGAGCGGTCTTGGCGAAAATCCGGCGGTGCGGGCGATGTTCGTCGCGCATTTGCAACAAGCGCTGAGCGTGGCGATGGAGGAAGCGGCATGAGCGGCAAACTGTACGCCCTGAGCACTGGCCCGGGAGCAGCCGATCTGATTACCGTTCGCGCCTCACGTATTCTGGGTTCACTGGATATTCTCTATGCCCCGGCGGGACGTAAGGGTGGCGACAGCCTCGCGCTTTCCATCGTGCGGGAGTACATCGGCACGAACACAGAAATTCGTTGCTGCCATTTCCCCATGAGCGCAGACAGCGCGGAAAAAGAGGCGGTCTGGGATGAAGTGGCCGCGGCGTTGGTTAAGGAAGTGGAGGCAGGCAAACAGGTGGGATTTATCACCCTGGGTGACGCCATGTTGTTCAGCACCTGGGTCTTTTTACTACAGCGCATCGGGTGTCCTGACTGGCTGGAGATCGTGCCTGGTGTGACGTCGTTTGCCGCCATTGCCGCCCGATCCAAAACGCCGCTGGCGATGGAACAGCAGTCGCTGGCGGTGATCTCCTGTACCGCACCGGAAGCGGAGATCGCCCAGGCGCTACGTCAACACGACAGTCTGGTACTGATGAAGGTCTATGGTCGCTTTGCGCGGATTAAAGCGCTGCTGGATCAGGCCGGATTACTGGATTGTGCACTGATGATGTCCGAGGCCACGCTCCCTGGAGAGCTGTGCTGGCGGCATCTCAACGAGGTCAGCGACGATCAGCCGTTGCCTTATTTCTCGACCATCCTGGTCAACAAACAGTGGGAGTATGCAGAATGAAACTCGAACAACAGCTGAAACAGCTGTCATTCAGTGGTCTGGCTGCGGCGCTATTGCTGATGATTGTGCCGGAGCAGGCGTTCGCCATGCACATCATGGAGGGATTTTTACCGCCGATGTGGGCGCTGGCCTGGTGGTTGCTGTTTTTACCGTGCCTGTGGTACGGACTGGTGCGCCTGCGACATATCGTGATGGATGACAGCCATCAGAAAGTGCTACTGGCGCTGTGCGGGGCGTTTATTTTTGTGCTGTCGGCACTGAAGATCCCGTCGGTTACCGGTAGCTGCTCACATCCGACAGGCGTCGGGCTGGCGGTGATCCTGTTTGGTCCGGGCGTGGTGGCGGTTCTCGGCGCTATCGTACTGCTGTTCCAGGCGCTGCTGCTGGCGCACGGTGGCTTGACCACCCTGGGCGCTAACGGCATGTCGATGGCGGTGATTGGCCCGGTTGTCGGCTATATGGTGTGGAAGATGGCCTGTCGCGCCGGGATCCGTCGTGATGTTGGCGTCTTCCTCTGCGCCATGCTGGCGGATCTGGTGACTTACCTTGTGACATCTGTACAGCTTGGCGTGGCCTTCCCGGATCCCGAAGCGGGTGCGACAGGGTCTGTCGTCAAGTTTATGGGGATTTTCTGCCTGACGCAGATCCCGATTGCTATCGCCGAAGGCTTGCTGACCGTGATGATCTACGACCAGCTGACGAAACGGCAACTGATAACCGCGCAAGGACATTAACATGAAAAAGACGCTGATATTGTTAGCCATGGTGATTGCTTTGGTCGTGTTGCCGTTCTTTATCAATCACGGTGGTGAATACGGTGGCTCGGACGGTGAAGCGGAAAGCCAGATTCAGGTGGTTGCTCCGCATTATGAGCCGTGGTTCCAGCCGCTGTATGAACCGGCGAGCGGGGAAATTGAAAGCCTGTTGTTTACGTTGCAAGGCTCGCTCGGCGCGGCGGTGATTTTCTATATTCTGGGCTACACCAAAGGCAGACAACGCCGTGATGACCGGGCTTGATCGACTGAGCTATCAGAGCCGCTGGTTTCACGTCGCACCAGAGCGTAAGTTCCTGTTCTGGCTGCTGCTGATGACTCTGGCGTTTACCCTGCCCGCCTGGGGGCAGGGTATCGAGCTGGCGCTGATTGCCGGGCTGACCTGCTGGCTGCTGCGCATCTCCCTGCGCCGTTGGTGTCGCTGGATGGCGCTGCCGTTTGGTTTTCTGGTGGTGGGGGTGGTGACGATTCTGTTCAGCGTCAGCCGCGACCCACAAACGCTGTTGGTCAGTTTTCCGCTTGGCAGTTACTGGCTGGGGGTCACGGCGTCTGGGCTGCACACCGCGAACGAGACGTTCTGGCGGAGTCTGGCCGCGCTGGCCGCCACGTTCTGGCTGGTGCTTAACCTGCCGTTTCCGCAACTGATTTTACTGCTCAAACGGGCGCGGATACCGCGTCTGCTGACGGAACAGATCCTGCTGACCTGGCGCTTTATTTTTATTCTGTTAGATGAAGCGATGGCGATTCATCGCGCGCAGACGCTGCGTTTTGGCTATCGTAGTCTGCCGATTGGCTATCGCTCGCTGGCGATGCTGGTGGGCGTTTTGTTTACCCGGGTGCTGATTCGCTATCAGCAAATGGCGGCGACGTTAGATATCAAATTGTATCAGGGCGATTTTCACCTGTAAGGAAAAGCATGCTTGCCACCACCGAACTCTGGTTTCGTTATCAGGATGCGCAGGTACTTAAAGGGCTGACGCTGGATTTTTCACAGCATGCCGTCACCGGACTGGTGGGAGCCAACGGCTGTGGGAAATCCACCCTATTTATGAATCTGAGCGGATTACTGCGACCGCAACAGGGCGCGGTATTGTGGCAGGGAAAACCGCTGGACTACAGTAAGCGTGGCCTGCTGGCGCTGCGTCAGCAGGTCGCGACGGTGTTTCAGGATCCCGATCAGCAAATTTTCTACACCGATATCGACAGCGATATCGCCTTCAGCCTGCGCAATCTTGGCGTGGAGGAGGGAGAAATTGCCCGACGAGTCGACGAGGCGTTGACGCTGGTAGATGCGCAACATTTTCGCCAGCAGCCGATTCAGTGCTTAAGCCACGGACAAAAGAAGCGGGTGGCCATCGCCGGTGCGCTGGTGCTACGGGCAAAATACCTGTTACTGGATGAACCCACGGCGGGGCTTGATCCTTCAGGACGTAGCCAGATGATCGACATCATCAAACGGATTGTGGCGCAGGGAAATCACGTGGTGATCTCCAGCCATGATATTGATCTGATTTATGAAGTCAGCAATGCCGTCTACGTTTTACGTCATGGCGAAGTGCTGGCGCACGGTGAGCCGGGTGAGGTTTTTGCCCGTACAGAACTGATTGAAGAGGCCGGGTTAACGCAACCCTGGCTGGTGAAACTGCACGCAGAGCTAGGTATGCCGCTGTGCAAAACCGAAGATGAATTTTTCCGTTGTATGCGACAACGCGCAATCAAGGAGGCGTCATGACGCAGGCCATTATGTTGCAGGGAACGGCGTCTGACGTCGGCAAGAGTGTTCTGGTAGCGGGACTGTGCCGCATTTTTTATCAGGATGGTCGGCGGACCGCACCGTTTAAGTCGCAGAATATGGCGCTTAACTCCGGCATCACGCCGGAGGGGAAAGAGATGGGCCGCGCGCAGATTTTCCAGGCCGAAGCGGCGGGCATTGTGCCAGATGTCCGCATGAATCCGGTGCTGTTGAAACCGACCAGCGATCGCAAGGCGCAGGTGGTGCTGATGGGACAGGTGGCGACCGATATGGATGCGGTCAGCTATCACGAATACAAGCCGCGTCTGCGCGAGCAGATCCTTTCCGTTTACACCAGTCTGGCGCAGGAGTTTGATGTACTGGTGCTGGAAGGGGCGGGTAGTCCGGCGGAGATCAACCTGCGTGACCGCGACATCGTCAATATGGGGATGGCCGAGATGGCGCAATGCCCGGTGATCCTGGTCGCCGATATCGATCGCGGCGGGGTGTTTGCCTCAATCTACGGTACGCTGGCGCTGCTGCATGAACACGAGCGTGCGCGGGTGAAAGGGGTGATCATCAATAAGTTTCGTGGTGATGTGGCGTTGCTTAATCCCGGTATTGAGCAGATTGAAAGCCTGACCGGCGTTCCCGTGCTGGGCGTGATGCCGTGGCTGGATGTCGATCTCGAAGATGAAGATGGCGTGGCGCTACAAAAAGGGAAATACCTGCGCACCGAAAAACGCGACATCAACATTGCCGTGGTGCAGATCCCGCATATCTCCAATTTCACCGATTTTAACGCGCTGGCCGCGCAGCCCGATGTGCGCGTGCGCTATGTGCGTCATCCGCAAGAACTGGCGGACGTTGACCTGGTGATCCTGCCGGGCAGTAAAAATACGCTCGGCGATCTGGTGTGGCTACGTGAAAGCGGCATGGCCCACGCGGTTTTGCAGGCGCACCAACAAAACATCCCCATTGTCGGGATCTGTGGTGGCTACCAGATGTTGGGCGAGACCATTATCGATGAGGTCGAGTCAGGGCTGGGAACGCTACCGGGTCTGGGGCTGCTCGATACGGTAACGCATTTTGCCCAGCGGAAAACCACAACCCAGGTAACGGCGACGATGTCGTCGACACTGCCGGACTGGTTGTCTGCGGCGTCCGGGTTGCCAGTGCGCGGCTATGAAATTCACATGGGCGAAACGACGCTGAACGGCGATTGCCAGTCGGTGATGCAACTGCAGAAGCACGGCGAAAACGTCGCGGATGGTGCCGTCACCGCCGACGGACGAGCGTTTGGGACTTATCTGCATGGCTTGTTCGACAGTGATGATTTTACGCGAGCGCTGGTCAATGGCCTGCGCGTGCGTAAGGGGCTGACTCCCCTGGATCCCACCTTCCAATACGCGCAATATAAATCGCAGCAGTTTGATCTGCTGGCGGATGCGATGCGGCAACACATCGATATTGAGAAAATTTATACCATCATGCAGCAACATCGGGAGTCAGTATGATGATTCTGGTCACTGGCGGCGCACGCAGCGGTAAGAGTCGTCATGCCGAAGCCCTGATCGCTGATTTCCCGCAGGTGCTGTACATCGCGACATCGCAGATTTTTGATGACGAAATGGCAGCGCGCATTCAGCATCATCGTGATGGACGTCCAGCGCACTGGCGTACCGCCGAGCGCTGGCAGCATCTTGATGCGCTGATCACTGCGGATAACGCGCCGGATGAAGCCATTCTACTGGAGTGCATCACCACGATGGTCACTAACCTGCTGTTTGCTTTGGGCGGCGACAGTGACCCCGATAGCTGGGATTACGCCGCGCTGGAAACGGCGATTGAGGCGGAGATCCAGACGCTGATCGCGGCCTGTCAGCGATGTCCGGCCAGGGTGGTGCTAGTGACCAACGAAGTCGGGATGGGGATCGTGCCGGAAAACCGTCTGGCGCGGCACTTTCGGGATATCGCCGGGCGTGTGAATCAGCGTCTGGCGGCAGCGGCGGATGAGGTCTGGCTGGTGGTATCTGGTATTGGAGTCAAAATTAAATGAGTAAGTTGTTCTGGGCAATGCTCTCTTTTATTACGCGTTTGCCCGTTCCGGGTCGCTGGTCGCAGGGACTGGAATTCGATCAGTATTCTCGCGGTATTGTGACTTTCCCGCTCATCGGTCTGCTACTCGGCGCGTTGAGTGGGCTGGTGTTTATGCTCTTTCAGCCCTGGTGCGGCGCACCACTGGCGGCGCTCTTTACCGTGTTAGCGCTGGCGCTGATGACCGGGGGCTTTCACCTCGACGGTCTGGCTGATACCTGCGATGGCGTTTTCTCCGCCCGCAGCCGCGAACGTATGCTGGAGATTATGCGCGACAGCCGACTGGGAACGCACGGCGGTCTGGCGCTCATTTTTGTCTTGCTGGCGAAAGTGCTGGTGATCAGTGAACTGTCGCTACGCGGCACTCCTGTGCTGGCCGCGCTGGCAGCCGCCTGTGCCGTTGGGCGTGGGACAGCCGTGTTGTTGATGTATCGCCACCGCTACGCCCGTGAAGAGGGATTAGGCAACGTGTTTATCGGTCATGTCACCGGGACGCAAACCTGTTTTACCCTTGGTCTGGCCGCGATTCTGGCGGCGGTTCTGTTGCCTGGAATGCAGGGGGTGGCGGCACTGGTCGTGACGATGGTGTCTGTCTTCCTGCTGGGACAACTGTTAAAACGGACGTTGGGTGGGCAAACCGGCGATACGCTGGGTGCGGCAATAGAACTTGGCGAGTTGATATTCCTGCTGGCTCTGCTGTGAGTCAGCCAACACAATGAGAACGCATATGCAAACGTTAACCTCTTTACTCCGCGAAATTCCGCCGCCAGACCGTGGCGCGATGACACGCGCGCAACAGCATATTGATGGCCTGCTTAAACCGCCTGGTAGCCTGGGTCGGCTGGAGGCGCTGGCGATACAGCTGGCCGGTATGCCAGGTCTACACGGTGTACCGCGTGTCGGTGAAAAAGCGATACTGGTGATGTGCGCCGATCACGGTGTCTGGGATGAAGGGGTTGCCGTTTCGCCTAAAGTGGTGACCGCCATTCAGGCGGCAAATATGACGCGCGGCACGACGGGCGTTTGTGTGCTTGCCGCTCATGCCGGTGCAAAGGTTCATGTGATCGACGTGGGGATTGATGCTGAACTCATCCCCGGCGTAGTGAACATGCGCGTCGCACGTGGGTGTGGAAACATCGCCACTGGCCCTGCGATGAGCCGTACGCAGGCGGAAGAGCTACTGCTGGAAGTCATTCGCTACACACGCGAACAGGCGCAGCGCGGCGTGACGCTGTTTGGCGTTGGCGAGTTGGGGATGGCGAATACCACGCCTGCTGCGGCGATTGTTAGCGTCCTGACAGGCAGTGAGGCTGAAGCGGTGGTGGGAATTGGCGCTAACCTGCCGCTTTCCCGTGTAGGCAATAAAGTGGAGGTGGTTCGCCGGGCGATTGCCGTCAACCAGCCCAATCCGCATGATGGGGTGGATGTACTGGCGAAAGTCGGTGGATTTGACCTGGTGGGCATGGCGGGAGTTATCCTGGGCGCCGCGTCCTGCGGTTTACCGGTGTTGCTGGATGGCTTCCTGTCCTATTCCGCTGCGCTGGCCGCCTGTCAGATTGCGCCGGAGATCAAACCGTATCTGATCCCATCACATTTCTCCGCCGAAAAGGGCGCACGGATTGCGCTGGAGCACCTGGAGCTCGAACCTTATCTCAACATGGGAATGCGCCTGGGGGAGGGGAGCGGTGCTGCACTGGCGATGCCGATTGTGGAAGCGGCCTGCGCGATGTACAGCAACATGGGAGAACTGGCGGCCAGCAATATCGTGCTGCCGGATGGCAAAGAAGCGTAATAAAGTGACCTTGCCTGGCCGGTAAACCGCGCAGTTTGCTGGTCAGTGTGAGAGAAGAGGTTAATCGCCTTTAAAAACGCTATAATTTGCCCACATCTGCCGCGACTGAGGAAAGGGAAATGTTGCCTCGTGTAAAATTGTTTTGTTCATTATTTATGCTGCTTGCAAGCCAGAGCGCGCTGGCTGTCAGCTATCCACTGCCGCCTGAAGGAAGTCGTCTGGTTGGAAATCCGCTGACGATTACCGTTCCCGACAAGAATACGCAACCGCTTGAAGCATTTGCCGCTCAGTATGGGCAGGGGCTGAGTAATATGCTGGAAGCGAATCCGGATGTGGATGTGTTCCTTCCGAAGTCGGGTTCAACGCTGGTTGTGCCGCAGCAAATCATTCTGCCTGCTACCGTTCGTCAGGGCATTGTTGTGAACGTGGCGGAGATGCGTCTTTACTACTATCCAAACGGCAGCAACACGGTTGAGATTTTCCCGATTGGTATTGGCCAGGCAGGACGAGAAACGCCGCGTAACTGGGTGACGAGAGTCGAGCGTAAGCAAGAGGCGCCGAGCTGGACGCCGACTGCGAATACCCGCCGTGAATACGCAAGCAGGGGAGAAAGCCTGCCCGCCTTCGTTCCTGCGGGGCCGGATAACCCGATGGGGCTGTACGCCATCTATATCGGCAAGCTGTACGCTATTCATGGCACCAACGCAAATTTCGGCATTGGTCTGCGCGTGAGCCAGGGCTGCATTCGTTTACGCAATGATGATATCGAACATCTTTTCCAGAACGTGCCCGTCGGCACCCGCGTGCAGATTATCGATCAGCCGGTGAAAACCACGACGGAACCTGACGGTAGTCGCTGGATAGAAGTGCATGAACCACTGTCCCGCAACCGCGCGGAATATGAATCTGACAGAAAAGTCCCGCTGCCGATCACACCTGTGATGCGTAGCTTTATGAGCGCTGAGGGTGTGGATACGAACCGTGTCAGCGAAGCGCTCGAACGCCGTTCGGGGATGCCCGTCAACATCAGCCACGGACAAACCCGCATTTAATGACGCCGGAATGGTGTTCTGAAAAGCAAAAAGCCCGCTAAAAAGCGGGCTCTTCAAAATTTGGCTCCTCTGACTGGACTCGAACTTCATCTGTAGCTCCAGCTGTTAATGGCTTTCAAAAAATGGTGTCTATCTTTACCATCATATTTACCAGCATTTTTAATGCTGTATGACTATAAAGTCAATTACTATCAATTGGTTATGACAACACGCCTCACTGAACGATTTTCCTGTGCTGCTACAAATTTTATCTCGTTTATTCAACAGATTACCGCTATTGCCCGATATGTTTCCTCCCGGAAAGATAAGTAAGGGCAGAAGAATACGTTATGACCAATGCTGAGATAGCCAGCCATCTTTATTCCCTTTCTCTATGCTGCCGGATGCGTTAACGTCAATGTAATGAACATCAACATTTTTAGGGAAAAGAATGACAAAAAGAGTGAATCGGGCAGACCAGATACAGCTTCTCGCTGGATAACAATAACACCAGCTTCCCCATCCGTCTTGCCAAGCCACGGCTTGATTCGACTGGCACAGGAACGAATTCAGTGATCCTCGATGGATTTGTTGAGCAGGGAATGATGGTCTTTGCTCAGGGCTATGATTCGAACGTATTAGGGATCACAGATGAAGGAGTAAAAGCTAAAGTCTGGTGCACAACAGATGGTGCTTGTGTAGGTCGTCGTGCCGTTGACGAGAACAAGGAATGGACGGAACCGGGTCAAGGCGGTCAGAAAGTAGTTCGCGTGTCGTATACATGGAAGCTGGTTGACGTTCCGAGCTTGGTGGATAAAAAAGCGTTTGCTGGTGTCAAAGGTATGAATGAACCAGCTCATGGCGCAATAAATCTTGTTAAAAGCAGTAATGGTTGGAAAGCTAACTAAAAGGATGCTGGATCGTTAAATGCCCCTATTGCTCCGTAGAAGGTCAGAGCTGGGGCATGTTTGCGCAATTATTTGCTTCTTATTTTATACGCTTATCAAGGTGATACGTAAATTGCTTACCATCTGGATTAACTATGCCACGATCAATTAAAACATTAACTATTTTGTCGATCTCATCTTTATTAATTTCTCCATCGCGCCTTGTACTTTTTACCACTCCTCCCAGACCGGTGCGATTTTTTGGTTTATTATTTTTCATAGCAGAAAGTGCATTGATAACGCGAGTGATATGATTTTCACGTTTTATTGCAGTCGTAGCTGATTCAGTGGAATGGCTATCTGATAGCATGGATAGCACAGAATTTATATAAGGCTTATCATTTTTAGATATGTCCTGTATAGAATATCGTACAATTTTAGTACCAATGCTTTTGAGATAACTAATTAAAGGGTCGTATCCTTTATCATTAGAAATGATGATAAAAGAAGCCATTGAATTATTCTGTATTATTTTCCCTACAAAAAATGCGATGTGAAGATCTAGTGCATTTGAACCAGTCCCATGAATTTTCACATATTCAGCTCGATTCCCAATGGATTGTAACATGGACACGATTTCGTAATGGATCTTGTCCTGCTGATGACCCACGAAAATAATAAAATGTGTTTGGGGGTGTGTAATAAAATGACTAATAGATGGCTGAACGTTTTCATAGTCAACCATCACATAAGTTATTTCTTTTCCCTGAATAAAATTGCTCATATCCCTCCACCCATGGCTAGCAGTAGCTTTTGGTATGAAACGTTAAACCGAATCAGACATGCTCTTTCCAAACATGCATACTCAATATCAGTGTAAACATCATAGCATGCGTGAACATAATAGTTAAGCGAGATCGGTAACCTTCAATTGTGTGTTTTATTTGTAAAAGTTATGAATGGGGCGATATGAACATTTATGTGAATAAATATTGACATGAGATCAAATGTTAAGAGAAATATCGATAAGAATAAACTTTTTTCTATTAATTTATTATGGTAAGTTGATTTCGATGTTTAGTATTTTAATTGTATTCTGAATGTCAAAGTAATTATGCGATGTTATCGTTGTTTTACATATTTAACAAGGGTTTTATTATTATGAATTTTAAAGTGATTACTTTAGCGTTGATATCTTCAGTTCTTCTTACAGCATGCCAAACGCAACCTGTTTCAGTATATGATGCTCCAACAGCACCGCAATCAAGAGTCTTTAAATATCAACAAGCAGCACCTTCTACTTTGGTGGTAATTAGAGATAAAGGTATGTTAGGCTCAGGATGCTATGCTTCAATATTTATTAATGGACAAATTGTTGCAAAATTAAATCCTTATGAAAAGGTAAGTTTTCAACTTGATGAAGGGGATTGGATTGTAGGTGCATCGTTAGATGGTGCAGGGCTATGTGGATTGAATCCACCAAGAGTAGAACGGGAAACCAGAACTAAAGCTGGAGAAACTAAAGTGCTTCGTGTCTCAACTGGCAATTCTGGATTTATGGATATTCTTCCAACAACACTTTGAATATATGAATAATAGATTGCCCATTTTTTCAGTTAATGTGATAAGTGGGTAATTAAAGGTATAAATATAACAGATTAATGCGTAGCATTTATCATAAAACAATCTGCGTGATCTCCACTGATTTCATCACATATCATGATATTCCAACGTAATAAAACTAGAAATCTATGTTAACGACATGGAGGTGTAGCCAAACCCGCATTTAGAATGATTTCCACATCACATTATGCGTGTAAGATCATGGTTTCAAACTTGACGATTACAGAATAGCAGCGGTCGGTATAGTGATGTCTTGGAGCAAAAATCTGGAGACGAATCAATTATAAAATACAAATAATGGGTATAGGCAGCACGAACGCTGTTGCTTTCCTTGTGGCTCATTTGAAGTTCTACAGCATCTTCTGACCATAGACCAGACTCAATTAAGGCGCTACATGCCAGTGTGCGAAAACCATGACCGCAGATGTCCTGTGCGGTGTCATAGCCCATTTTACGCAGCGCCTTGTTGATGGTGTTTTCACTCATGGGTTTGAATGAGTCATAACATCCAGTAGAAATTAATCCGACATCGTTACCTTCTTCATAGGTAAGCTGGCGCTTTCAGTATCGTAAGAGCCTGCCTGCAAAGGGGAACGAAG
Source organism: Citrobacter sp. Ca225 (assembly GCF_030337175.1). NCBI lineage: Bacteria > Pseudomonadati > Pseudomonadota > Gammaproteobacteria > Enterobacterales > Enterobacteriaceae > Citrobacter > Citrobacter sp. Ca225. The sequence goes on from NZ_JAOWCD010000078.1 coordinate 63,478, forward strand.
TGCTGACGTTTCATTTTAGCCCCACGAGTCCAGTGCTTGACGTTTTCAATCGCTTCCCGCTGTTCGGGGATCACCCATAACTTACTGTTGAAGTCGATTTCCGATCACCGAGCGAAACGAAGTTCGCTGGAACGAATGAAGATAAGCAGATTGAGTTTAATCGCCAGTGTTGTCAGTCCACGCCCTTTGTAGGCATCAATACGTTCAAGCAGTAGCGGGATCTCCTCCAGCTCCAGTGCAGGGCGGTGTTCAGTCTCAGACTTCTGAACAGCGCCTTCCATATCATAGGCGGGATTATGACGCATAAGCTTTTGCTGGACAGCATGACGGAGGATCGCGGTGATGTATTGTTTAATCCGCATGGCAATTTCAAGGTAGCCAACTGTTTCCGCTTTTTTGACTGGCACAAGCAGGTCACCCGTATCCAGATCTGAAATGTTGCTGTCACGAATATCCGGGAAGACATAGGTTTCCAGCCGTTTCCATACGGTGTCGGCATAATCTTCTGACCATTTTGTTTTGGTGGTAAACCAGCTTTTGGCGACAACACGGAACGAACGGGTTTTATCCCGTTTCTCCGGAAGGACTTTTTTATCAGCCTGTTTTTTAGCGTTCGGGTCAATCCCCTGAGCTAACAGCCTCTTAGCCTCGTCACGGCGTTGTCTGGCATCGGCAAGCGATACAGCAGGGTAAACCCCAATGGAAAGCACCTTCTGTTTGCCATTAAAGCGGTAGCCTAACTGCCAGTATTTCGAACCGTTGGGATGCACGAGAAGGTAGAGACCAAATCCATCAGTGAGCTTGACGACCTTTTCCCATGGTCTGGCATTTTTACTTTAGTATCAGTAAGTGACATGACGGTTCCCTCCGCGTGCTGGTAAAACGCAAATCGAACCAGCTTTACCAGCAAAAGGGTATAGCTTCGAGTTGTTTTTAGTGAACGAGGGTGAACCTGAAGAAGGGGATAACCAGTTGATATAAATGCAGAAAGCAGACGTCAGTGAACGTCTGCTTCCCCTAATCTGGCTCCTCTGACTGGACTCGAACCAGTGACATACGGATTAACAGTCCGCCGTTCTACCGACTGAACTACAGAGGAATCGTGTGAACGGGGCGCATATTAGCGACGCCCACTGCCGTTGTCAAAGCCTGAATGCACCATCGCGATCGTTTGTCGAAATATTCCTCATTTCGTTGTTTATTCAGACACAACGGGTGATTTTGTCAGCTTTTGATGTTCCGGGCGCGGGTATTTCCATAGCCAACGTCCGCTAACCATACGCCAGTAAAACAGCGCTGCACGTACCGCCCAGTCGAAGAACATCCCCATCCAGACCCCGACAACACCCCAGCCAAGTACAATCCCCAGCGTATAACCAGCAACCACTCGACAGCCCCACATTCCCAGCATCGATACCCACATGGCAAAACGTGCATCGCGCGCGCCTTTAAACCCTGAAGGTAAAACCCAGGATGCAGCCCAGATCGGCATAAACGCCGCGTTGAGCCAAATCAGGATGACAACCACGTCTTTTACCTCCTGATCGCGGGTGTAAAACGAGGCCATCAGCCCGGCAAACGGCGCGCTCAGCCAGGCGATGGCGGTCAGGCCAATCGTGGAAAGCCAGAACACGTGGCGTAATTGAATTTCCGCCTGGGCAATCTGTCCGTTTCCAAGACGTCTTCCGGTAATAATGGTGGATGCCGACCCCAGCGCGTTTCCTGGCAGGTTAATTAGCGCGGCAATGGAGAATGCGATGAAATTACCGGCAATGACGCTGGTGCCCATCCCGGCGACAAACATCTGCGTTAATAACTTGCCGCCGTTGAACAGTACCGATTCAATGCTGGCCGGGATACCAATCCCCATCACTTCCCAGATAATGGCGAAGTTCAGCGGTTTAAAATAACTTTTCAGCGGAATGCGCAGCGCCGGGTTAAAGCCAATCATCAGCACCCAGATAATGGCAACCGCGCCGATATAGCGCGAAATAGTCAGGCCCAGTCCTGCGCCGACAAAGCCGAGCCCTTGCCAGGAAAAAACTCCGTAAATCAGGATGCTACTGATAATGATATTAAGGATATTCATCCCACCATTTATCAGCAGCGGAATTTTCGTATTGCCCGCGCCGCGCAACGCGCCACTACCAATCAGAGCAATCGCTGCGGCAGGATAACTAAGGACCGTTAATTCCAGGTAAGTCAGCGCCAGCGCCTTCACTTCCGCTGTCGCTTCGCCTGCCACTACATTGATAATCTGCGCGCCAAAGTAATGAATCACCGCCGCCAGGATCACGGCAAACAGCGTCATAATCACCAGAGATTGCCGGGCCGCAGCACGGGCGCGTCGGCGGTCACGTTTACCGAGGCTAAAGGCCACCACCACCGTCGTCCCCAGATCGATAGCGGCAAAAAAAGCCATAATTACCATGTTGAAGCTGTCAGCGAGACCGACGCCCGCCATCGCTTCTTTACCCAACCAACTGACCAGAAACGTACTGAGTACGCCCATCAGCAAAACGCAGGTATTCTTCAGAAAAATAGGGACAGCAAGTGGGGTAATTTCGCGCCAGAAAAGTACCTTATAGCTCTTGCGTTTGGCATACCAGGGCGTGCGGGTGACGGCCTGACGTAGGGCAGCGGAGACGTTCAAAATGGACCTTAGAGAAGAAAGTTGAAACCTCATTTCAAATGATGAGGGAGAAACGGAAAAGCTGCAAAGTTTTTTGCCGATTAAATCTCCGCAATTGCAACAAATTGTTGAGAGAAGCGCCAATTAACCGTGCATGTCTGAAATGGGGTTTGACAAAAGATTTTTCGCCGCTAAGATAAGCCTCCACAACGATTCCTCTGTAGTTCAGTCGGTAGAACGGCGGACTGTTAATCCGTATGTCACTGGTTCGAGTCCAGTCAGAGGAGCCAAATTTAAGAAGCCCGCTTTTTAGCGGGCTTTTTGCTTTCTGCCTCTGGTTCTTCTTAACGGAATGGTGGCTCGTTGAAGGTGCGCAGTTTGCGGGAGTGCAGACGGTCGCCTTCAGCACGCAGCAGGTCAATGGCGCGAATACCAATCTGCAGGTGTTCGGAAATGGCCCCCTCGTAGAAACGGTTTGCCTGACCGGGCAGTTTGATCTCACCGTGCAGCGGTTTATCCGAAACGCACAACAAGGTGCCATAGGGCACTCGGAATCGGTAACCCTGTGCGGCGATGGTGGCGCTTTCCATATCAATTGCCACGGCGCGACTCAGGTTAAAACGTAGCGCTGAGGCGGAGTAGCGCAATTCCCAGTTGCGATCGGAAGTGGTCACCACCGTTCCGGTACGCAGACGCTGTTTGACTTCTTCACCGGGCATGCCGCTGACCATCTTCGTCGCGTCATACAGGGCGCGCTGTACCTCTGCAATGCTAGGAATCGGGATATCCGGCGGCAGTACCGCATCCAGCACCTGATCATCTCGCAGATAGGCATGAGCAAGCACATAATCGCCAATCGCCTGGCTTTCACGCAGGCCGCCGCAGTGACCAATCATCAACCAGACATCAGGGCGCAGAACCGCCAGATGGTCGCAAATTGTTTTGGCGTTAGACGGGCCTACGCCAATATTTACCAGCGTGATCCCCTGACCGTCGGCAGTGATCAGATGCCAGGCGGGCATCTGGTGTTTCTTCCAGGCCAGATCGGAAATGGCTTCTTCGGGCGCTTCCGTTTCAGCGGTGATCCAGATGCCTCCGGCGCAGGAAAGCGCAATATATGGGCTGTCCGGATCGAGAATTTGACTGCATCCCCAGCGCACAAACTCATCCACATAGCGGGTGTAGTTGGTGAACAACACGAACGGCTGAAAATGTTCCACCGGCGTGCCGGTATAGTGACGTAACCGGGCGAGTGAGAAATCGACCCGTCGTGCGTCAAAGTGCGACAGGGGAGAATACTCGACGGGATGATAGATGCCATCTGCGGTTTCATCACCAATTTGCGCCAGTTCGGTGGTTGGGAAATGGCGGGTTAGCCCAGCGCTCATTGAGCGGTCAAGTGTGAGCTCAGAACCGTCAATCACGTACGGATAGGGGATCTCATGCTGTGATGGCTCGACGGTGATCTGCGCGTCGTAGTCCTGATACAACAGCGTGAGCTGTTCTTCCAGATAGGGGCGGAACAGTCCCGGACGAGTGATGGTCGTGGTATAGCAACCTGCATGAGTAAAACGCCCATAAGCACGGGTTTTCGGGGGATTGGTGGCATTGCCATCCCAGGTAACAGAAAGCGATGGATAAACAAAAAGACCTTTACTCCGGGCGGTGAGATCGGGAAGTTCCCCCGTTTCAATGTACTTGCCAATGGCACTGCGTAGCGCCTGAACCGACTGCTCGTAGAGTGCATCAAGTTTTTCCAGCGCTTGTGCAGGCGTCAGGCTGGAGCCCTTACTCTTCATCTGTGTCTCCTTGTTCTACAGGTGTACTGCTCACCCGATAGTATGTCACCGGAATGTGAAACAAAAGTCAGAGTTTTAGAGAAGAGGCGAGAGCCGAATGGCCCTCGCAGAGAACTCAGGCGTGTTGCTTATCTTTCATCAGCAATGCGGTGGCGGCCGAAATCAGGCAGCCTGCCAGCAGGTAGATAGCCACGCTGTGCCAGTCGCCACCGGAGAAGGTAACCAGCGCCGCGGCGATGAAGGGGGTGAATCCGCCGCCCACCACGCTGGCAACCTGATAACCCACGCCAGCCCCACTGTAGCGATATCCTGCACCGAACATGCCGGTGAACATCGGTTGCTGCACACAGACCACCATGTCATGAGCAATGTTAGCAAGCATGATCGAGAAGAACACAATCCAGAAAATCGACTGTGATTCGAGAGCCATAAAGAACGGAAATGCGCTTAGCGTGCCAATCAACGCACCGGTAATATAGACGCGCCGACGGCCAAAGCGGTCTGCCAGCCAGGCAAAGCAGGGGATGGTCAGGCAGCTTAACCCACCGACCAACAGGCCGATATTCAGAAAGAGCTCACGCGGCAGGCCGAGGTTTTGCGTCGAGTAATTCAGGGCGAATGCGGTAACGATGTACATAGTCAGCAGTTCGCACAGACGGAGCGCAATAATCTTTAAAAAGGCACCCGGATGGCGTACGAGCGCTTCCATCACCGGCAGGCGCTTTTTCTCTTCAGGCGCCTGCTGTTTCTGCTGTTCAAATTCTGCTGACTCTTCCATCCCGTTTCGCACCCATAACGCACCAAGCACCAGGACGATGCTGAACAGGAACGGAATACGCCAGCCCCAGCTCAGGAACTGCTCGTCGTTCGTCAGATAACTGATCAATGACACAAGACCTGTGGAAAGCAGCAGACCGACGCCGTAGCCCACTTGTACACCACTGCTATAGAACGCTTTTTTGTTTTCTGGCGCGCTTTCTACGGAGAGTAATGCGGCACCGCCCCATTCACCGCCGACCGCAAATCCCTGAATCGCGCGCAGCAGTACTAACAGTACCGGCGCCCACCAACCAATAGCGGCGAATGAAGGAAGAATGCCAATCAATGCTGTGGCAATACCCATCATCCAGACGGTGAGCATCAGCATCCGCTTACGGCCTAAGCGATCGCCGAAGTGGCCGAAGATCACGCCGCCCAGCGGACGGAACAGGAAACCGACACCAAAGGTGGCAAATGCGGCAAGCGTACCCATTGCCGGGCTGACCTGCGGGAAAAACTCACGGTTAAAGACCAGTGCGGCGGTAATGCCATAAAGCAGAAAATCGTACCAGTCGACGACGGCACCGGCAAAGCTGCCCAGCGCGGCACGTCTGGCGCGATTAAGCGATGGGGTTTCCTCTACGGAGGGGGTGGAGATGAGGGTGGAATCCATAGTAATCCTGTCTGTACTGATTTTATTATTAGTATGGGAATAAGAGTCACACACATTGCGGCCAACCTATAAGTGGTTGTTATGAGACTACCGCGACAGACAGGAAGAGAAAACGATTTTTAATCCACAAAGGGCAGAACAGGAAAATGAAGCGGATATGGCGTCCGAAAAAGCAAAAAGCCCGCTAAAAAGCGGGCTCTTCAAAATTTGGCTCCTCTGACTGGACTCGAACCAGTGACATACGGATTAACAGTCCGCCGTTCTACCGACTGAACTACAGAGGAATCGTGTGAACGAGGCGCATATTAGCGACGACGATTGGGGTTGTCAAAGGGGGAAATGCGATTGTGCGTCTGTTTGCTGACAAAACCAGCAAAGCGGTGAACTTTCGGTCTCCGGTGGGCTTTGCCCCATTCTGGTGCGTGTCTACCCCGGATGGGGCAGATCGGAAACCGCTGACGAGAATCGATATTACCGATAACAATCATAAATGCTTATTTTACGGCGATTTAACACCAATTCCTCCTCTTATCCGAAACTGGCAAGCATCTTGCAATTCTCTCCTGACATCACTGCCAGCATGGGTTCTGGCATTCCGGACAGGAGGCAAAATGAACTTCAGACGATTGAAATATTTCGTGAAAATTGTCGATATTGGTAGCCTGACACAGGCCGCTGAAGTATTGCATATCGCACAGCCCGCGCTGAGTCAGCAGGTTGCCACTCTGGAAGGCGAGCTCAATCAGCAATTGCTCATTCGCACTAAACGAGGGGTGACGCCGACTGAAGCGGGAAAAATCCTCTACACCCATGCGCGGACGATCCTTCGTCAGTGTGAACAGGCGCAGTTAGCTGTCTGTAATGTTGGGCAAACCTTAACGGGACAGGTGTCGATCGGTCTTGCGCCGGGCACTGCCGCGTCGTCAGTCACCATGCCGCTGCTACAGGCGGTGCGCGCAGAACTGCCCGAGGTACTGGTGTATCTGCATGAAAACAGTGGGGCCGTACTGAACGATAAATTGTTGAGTGGTCACCTGGATATGGCGGTGCTCTACGAGCGTTCTCCACAGGCAGGCATTACCAGCCAACCTCTGCTCAAAGAAGACCTCTTCCTTGTTGGTACCCGCGATTGCCCGGGGCAGAGCGTAGACCTTACCGCTGTTGCACAGATGAATCTTTTTCTCCCTCGTGACTACAGCGCAGTCCGGTTGCGGGTTGATGAAGCCTTCTCACTGCGGCGTTTAACGGCGAAAGTCATCGGCGAGATTGAGTCGATAGCCACGCTGACCGCAGCGATTGCCAGCGGCATGGGCGTGACGGTGCTACCGGAATCCGCCGCGCGTTCTCTGTGTGGTGCGGCAAATGGCTGGATGGCACGCATTACTTCGCCGTCGATGAATCTGTCGCTGTCGCTGAATATGTCAGCAAGAGGGAGTTTGTCACCGCAGGCACAGGCGGTGAAAGAGATCCTGATGTCGCTGGTGAGCAGTCCGGCACTGGATAACCGCGAGTTGCAGTTGGTCAGCTAAACGTTATTCCATGACGGAATAAGATGCAGGTTTTTATTATTTGTTATGCCGGACATCTGACTTTAACAATAGCGGCATGTCTGATGTATCCGGAGCAACAAGTGAATTTCCAGCAGCTAAAAATTATCCGTGAGGCAGCCCGTCAGGATTACAACCTGACGGAAGTCGCCAATATGCTCTTTACCTCACAGTCAGGGGTGAGTCGGCATATTCGCGAGTTAGAAGATGAGCTTGGGATCGAGATATTTATCCGTCGGGGCAAGCGTCTGCTTGGCATGACCGAGCCAGGTAAGGCGTTATTGGTTATCGCCGAGCGCATTTTAAATGAAGCCAGTAACGTACGCCGACTGGCGGATTTGTTCACTAATGACACCTCGGGCGTGTTAACTATCGCCACGACGCATACGCAAGCGCGATACAGTCTGCCGGGGGTGATCAAAGCCTTCCGCGAATTATTCCCGGAAGTTCGTCTGGAATTAATTCAGGGAACGCCGCAGGAAATAGAGACGTTATTACAAAATGGCGGGGCGGATATTGGTATTGCCAGTGAACGGCTGAGCAACGATCCTCTTTTGGTTGCTTTCCCCTGGTTTCGCTGGCATCACAGCCTGTTAGTGCCGAATAATCATCCATTGACCCTGGTTTCGCCGCTTACGCTGGAGTCGATTGCCCACTGGCCGCTGATCACTTATCGGCAAGGGATCACCGGGCGTTCCCGCATTGATGAAGCTTTTGCCCGTAAAGGTCTGCTGCCGGATATTGTTCTCAGCGCGCAGGATTCCGATGTGATTAAAACCTATGTCGCGTTAGGACTGGGGATTGGTCTGGTGGCGGAACAGTCCAGCGGTGAACAGGAAGAGGGGGCGCTGACGCGACTGGAGACCCGGCATCTGTTTGACGCCAATACTGTCTGGCTAGGACTGAAGCGCGGGCAACTCCAGCGCAACTACGTCTGGCGATTTATCGAACTGTGTAATGCGGGATTGTCCGTGGAGGATATCAAGCGGCAGGTGATGGAGCCTGATGACGTGGCGATTGATTATCAGATATAAAGCAAAAAGCCCGCTAAAAAGCGGGCTTTTTAAATTTGGCTCCTCTGACTGGACTCGAACCAGTGACATACGGATTAACAGTCCGCCGTTCTACCGACTGAACTACAGAGGAATCGTGTGAACGAGGCGCATAATACTGACCTCGCTACGGCGTGTCAACAGTAAAATTAGCACGCTTTTTCAAGTGGTTAATTAATCCCCAAAATGGAGGATCAGTGAACCTGCGCAGGGTCAAATGGGTCATCGTCTTCGTTATCACGAAGGCGTTGCAGAGGATCCTGCTGATAGAACTGGCAGAAACGTTGCCACAGCGCGGGGAACCGTGGCGCAAAGAGTTCCGGGGCGCTGAAGAAATATTCTGACAGGACCGCAAAACATTCCGCCGGATCGCTCGCCGCATAGGCATCAATGCTCGATGCCGTTTCACCCACCAGATCAATTTCATCCTGAATATTGTTCATTGCGGCGTGCAGGTCGTGCTCCCAACTGGCGACTTCCCGCAGAGGAATCAGCGGGATACCGCTGGCGCGATCGCCATTGCGCATGTCCAGCTTATGGGCAACTTCATGAATAATCAGGTTAAACCCGGAGGCGTCGAAGGAGTCCTGAATATCCAGCCAGTTCAGGATGATTGGCCCTTGCTGCCAGCTTTGTCCGGACTGCACAACGCGCTGGTTGTGGACCAGGCCAATATCATCTTCCCATTCGTCATCGACGACAAAGGGCGCAGGGTAGATCAGCACTTCATGGAAGCCATCCAGCCATTCGATACCCAGTTCCAGAACCGGCAGACAGAAAAGCAGGGCGATGCGCGCGCTTTTCAGCGAGTCGAGTTCGAAACCCTGAAGGGCGACCAGCCTTTTTTGTTGCAGGAATCGCTCTGCCAGCGCAATGAGTCTGGCTTGTTCTTGCGCGGTCAGGGTCACAAGCAGGGGGATTGCAAGGGCTTCCTCCCACTGAGCAGGCTCATTTTGTGCGGTGTCTTGTGCTTTCCAGGGCCACTTAATCATCGATTTGCTCGCAAACTCGTCACTTGAACAAAATTGAAGGGACAGGGTCTGTTAAAATGCCAAATTACCTGGCATGATGGCAACCATCAAAACGGAGAGATGCCGGAGCGGCTGAACGGACCGGTCTCGAAAACCGGAGTAGGGGCAACTCTACCGGGGGTTCAAATCCCCCTCTCTCCGCCACTATTCAAACACTTACCCTTCCTGTTGTCAGTGACACACGTCCCGTTGAGAAAAACGAACAGAGATATAACGCCGAAGTTTCCTTCAGCGCCATTATGTTCGTCACATTTTCAATGACTATCACGAACAGCCAGGAAGCCTGGAATCACAGATTGCCGGTTCCACCATCTACCAGTAGTTCCGTACCTACGGTATAACCCGACTCATCAGATGCCAGATAGAGCGCGGCCTTCGCCAGTTCCGTTGGCGTACCCATGCGTCCCAGAGGCACCAGGCTGGCAATGTCACTTTGCAGCGTGCGCTGCGCTTCTTCACTAAGTCCCAGCTTATTGAGCGCGGGTGTGGAAACTGGGCCTGGGCTTAAGCCATTAACGCGTATTCCCCGGGGTAAGAGTTCTGCCGACAGTGTGCGTGCGAGCGATAATAATCCGGCCTTACTGGCGGCGTAAACGCTGCTGGTTGGCAGACCAATATGCGCGCTGACCGAGCCGCAAAGGATCACGGAAGAGGGATTACTCAGAAGTGGCAGCAGTGCCTGCAGCAAAAAGAAAGGCCCCTTTAGATTGATTTGCATCAGGCGGTCCCACTTTGCCTCATCCCACTCTTCGATCAGTCCGTGCGTGACGTCACCCGCATTGACGAAAACGGCATCCAGCCCCGGCCAACGCGAAGCGAGGGTTTCTGCCAGCCCTTTTTGTGCCTGAATATCCCCGGCATCGGTGGCAATCACCCATGCGCTGTCACCCAGAATGCGTTGGGCTTGAGCGAGCGTGTCGGGATTGCGCCCTGTGACAGCGACATGCGCGCCTTCAGCAATAAACTCCTGCGCAGTTGCCAGACCAATACCACTGGTCCCGCCTGTAATGAGCGTATATTTACCTGTTAAGCGACCCATTTTACTTCTCCTGAATTGTCTCTGGAGAATGCACTATAGAAACGTTAGTATCTAAAGGAAACCAGGTACCAAATGGATACTAAAGAGGCAAGAGGTGTGCTATGGCGGAATCAGCCGACGGTGTAACGGAGAAAAATGTTCAGCATCAACCCTGTCCGATGACTCGCTTCGTCAGTCTGGTCTCCGGAAAGTGGGCAATACCGATTTTATACCGTCTGATCGTACTGAATGCCCCGGTGCGTTTCGGCGAGTTATTGCGGGCTGCAGCCCCCATTACGCAAAAAGAGCTGACAAAACAGCTGCGTTTATTTGAGTTACGCGGACTGGTGTCACGTACAGTTTATCCGGAAATTCCACCGCGCGTTGAGTATCAGATAACGCCATTGGGATTGACCATGCATGGTGCACTGGCGCCTCTGGCTGACTGGATGCGGGAAAATGGTGACAAGCTCAATACTGAGTGACATTTCAGGCACAAAAAAGCCCGCCGGAAGCGGGCCTGGAATTATTCTGGCGATTAGAACTGATACACTAAGCCCACAGCAACGATGTCATCGGTCGCGATGCCATTGTCTGCATAGAAGTGGTCATCGTTATCCAGCAGGTTGATTTTGTAATCAACGTAGGTGGACATGTTTTTGTTGAAGTAGTAAGTCATACCTACATCAACATATTTCACCAGATCTTTGTCGGTGTAGCGTGGGTTACCATCACCATCATGATCCTGACCACCCAGTTCCTTCCCTTTAGATACCAGGTAGGCGATAGAAGGGCGCAGACCGAAATCGAACTGGTACTGTGCAACCGCTTCAAAGTTTTTGGTCTGGTTGGCAATACCGCCATTGGTTTCACCTTTACCGCCGCCGTAATAGGTCATGTTGCGAGTTTCGGCATACATCGTGGCCAGATAGATATTGTTCGCGTCATATTTCGCGCCAATGGTCCAGGCTTCAGCTGTTTCACCACCGGCGTAGTTGTTGGCACGAGAACGATCGCCATATCCGCGAGAAACCTGATCATCCGTGCGGTCAGATGAAGAATAGGCAGCACCCAGGCTTAAACCGAAGTCAAAGTCATAAGAGGTGGACATACCGAAACCGTCGCCGTTTTCCTGGGCCAGTTTACGATTTGTGCTATTGCCCGAGCCTTCCTGGCCAAAACTTGCGCCTTCATTGTTGCCCTGATACTGCAGCGCGAAGTTCAGGCCATCAACCTGACCAAAAAAGCCTTTGTTACGGTAGGTGGCTACGCCGTTAGTACGACCCAGCATATAGACGTCGGTCTGGGTGTAGGAGTCACCACCAAATTCCGGCAGCATATCGGTCCACGCTTCGACGTCATAAACCACGCCGTAGTTACGACCATAGTCGAAGGTACCATTCTGACCGAAACCTAAACCCGCGAAGCCCAGACGCGTTGCGGAATCGCCTTTGTCACCTTCGGTACCGCTTGCGTTAATGTTATATTCCCACTGACCGTAACCAGTCAGTTGATCCATGATCTGGGTTTCACCCTTGAAGCCCAGACGCACATAGGACATGTCGCCATCACTGTCAGTGTTGTCTGAGAAGTAGTGCAGTCCATCCACTTTCCCATAGAGGTCCAGTTTATTGCCGTCTTTATTATAGACTTCAGCAGAATGGGCTGCGCCAGCAATCAATAATGCTGGAACGAGCATTGCCAATACTTTTCTTTTCATTATGTATTCCCTTATGATAATAATCTTCATGAATAAGTGCTGCTTTCCAGAAGAGCACGTCTGGATACTATTCCAGGAGTTCATTTTATTTTAAAAATAACATGTAACAATTGTATTTTAAATATTTCTAAATGTTTCAATATGGGTATTTATAATTCATATTGTATGATAAATATAAAACAAATTCATGATCTTTATGGTTTGATATCAAGTATTTATGCTTTTTGTTTTGATATTGATGACTTGGATGTTTTCCAGATGACAATCGTACCCATTTGCCGAGTGTGATAATTAAAAAAAACCGGCATAAATGCCGGTTATAAAAAAATGATTAAATGATAAAAAGGCTAATAACACGTTTATAGTGCCATGATTAATATAAAACAAAAACCAGATTCATGGGTTGGCGTTTTATTTGTTTATGATATGAGTAAATAAACAGGAGTCTGGATATTTTTGAAAATAAATGGAAATAACAGAGTGTTTTGTGACATAACTAAAATTGCCCTGGATCAATACATCTGCAAAATCAATGATTCGTGACTATATTGTGACGCACAGAACAGAAAAATGTGACTATAATCACAAAAAAAAGAGCAAAAAAATCTCTCGAGTTACGTCACAAAAATGGAGTTTCCTTTGAGCAGTATGGAAGAAAGAGCAACGCGGAGTCTGGGCGGTAAACTGGCATTGTGGGTGTTTTACGCTTTCTGCGTCTATTTTGTCTGGGCCATGCTTCGTTATGCCTGGGTGATCAGCCACATCCAGTCAATTCCGGTTGCCGGATTTGAAAGTTCGCTTGGCTCAACCAGCGGAAAATGGATGGGGGCTTTGCTGGGGTTTCTGGTACTTGGGCTGGTGGGGCTGATTCTTGGCGGCATCGCCTGGTATACGCGCCCGCGTCGTCAGCCAACGTGAAGCTGCCGGAGAAACTTGCTACTGTAGCCTTTCTTAACGTACGGGAGGCACTGTGGATCTTCAGCACTGGCAATCACAATTTGAAGCATGGCTATGCCATCATCACACCCGGCAGGACGCCGCGCATGATATTTTTCACTTCCGCCGCGTCTGGGCGACATCCCGACAGTTGATGGAGGGACAGACGGTCGATGAGCTGGTCGTGCTGACCGCGTGTTATTTTCATGACATTGTCAGCCTTGCCAAAAATCATCCGGATCGTTATCGCTCGTCTGTCCTGGCGGCGGCAGAAACCCGCCGTCTCCTCATCCGTGATTTTCCCGCTTTCCCCGAGTCGCAACTGGCCTCGGTTTGCCATGCGATTGAAGCCCACAGTTTTAGCGCAAATATTGCCCCCCTCACTCTGGAAGCGAAAATTGTTCAGGATGCCGACAGGCTTGAAGCGCTGGGCGCGATTGGGCTGGCGCGTGTCTTTGCGGTTTCCGGCGCGTTAGGCGTGGCGCTTTTTGATGGCGAAGACCCCTTCGCCGAGCGGCGAGCGCTCAACGATAAACAGTTTGCCCTTGATCACTTCCAGACCAAATTACTGGCGTTGCCCGACACCATGCAAACCGAGCGTGGCCGGGAACTGGCCCGGCATAATGCCGGCTTCCTGGTGAACTACATGGCAAAACTGAGCGCGGAGCTAAAAGGGGAGTACGAATCTGTCGATCCGGCGGTGATCCGCACGTTTAGTCCCAGCCACTCGTGAGGCCAATTTTATGTTAACCTGACGCCACTCTTTTTAGGTCGGTTAACGATATGCAGCAAAATCTTTCAGTAACAGGTTCGCTGGTTCCCGCAACAGACAGCAATGCAGACGTTGCGCAGGCGTTATTGGCGAAATTGTTGGAAATTTATGATGTTAAAACGCTGGTGGCTCATCTGAATGGAATCGGCGAGAACCACTGGAGTCCGGCCATTTTAAAGCGCGTGGTGGCGAATGCCTCCGCCTGGCACCGATTAAGCGAACGAGAGTCGGGGTTTTTGCGTACCCTGTTGCCCACGCCGCCAGCGCACCATCCGCACTATGCCTTCCGCTTTATCGATCTCTTTGCCGGTATTGGCGGTATTCGTCGCGGATTTGAGGCGATAGGCGGCCAGTGCGTGTTTACCAGCGAGTGGAACAAACATGCGGTGCGTACCTATAAAGCTAACTATTACTGCGACCCGGCCAGACACCACTTTAATGAAGACATTCGCGACATCACGCTCAGCCATCGCGAAGGTGTCAGCGACAGTCAGGCGGCGGACCATATTCGTCAGCATGTGCCGCAACATGATGTTCTGCTGGCAGGCTTTCCGTGCCAGCCGTTTTCCCTTGCCGGGGTGTCGAAGAAAAATGCGCTGGGACGCGCCCACGGTTTTGCCTGCGATACTCAGGGAACACTGTTCTTTGACGTTGTGCGAATCATCGATGCCCGCCGTCCACCGATTTTTGTTCTGGAAAACGTGAAAAACCTGAAGAGCCACGATCAGGGCAAAACGTTCCGCATTATTATGCAGACGCTGGACGCTCTGGGTTACGACGTTGCCGATGCAGAGGATAATGGCCCGGACGATCCGAAAATTATCGACGGCAAACATTTTTTGCCGCAGCACCGGGAACGCATCGTGCTGGTCGGGTTTCGTCGCGATCTGAACCTGAAGCGCGACTTTACCCTGCGTAACATCAGCACACGTTACCCGCCGCGGCGGACGACGCTGGCGGAATTACTGGAACCAGTGGTTGAAGCCAAATATGTGTTGACGCCTGTACTGTGGAAATATCTCTACCGCTACGCGAAAAAACATCAGGCGAAAGGTAACGGTTTTGGCTACGGCATGGTCGATCCCGCGAATCCGAATAGCGTGACGCGAACGCTTTCCGCGCGCTATTACAAAGATGGTGCTGAAATTCTGGTAGACCGCGGTTGGGATTTCGCCACCGGGGAAGTGAATTTCGACGATCCGCAAAATCAACAGCATCGTCCACGTCGCCTGACGCCGAGAGAGTGCGCACGACTAATGGGCTTCGAGTCGCCACAGGGATACCAGTTCCGTATCCCTGTTTCTGACACCCAGGCCTATCGCCAGTTTGGAAACTCGGTGGTCGTGCCCGCGTTCGCCGCCGTGGCGAAATTGCTGGAAGAGAACATTAATGCGGCGGTCGCGTTACGGCAGCAAGAGAGCGCTCATGGCGGACGTTCACGATAAGGCAACGCGCAGTAAAAACATGCGGGCCATTGCAACCCGCGATACGGCTATCGAAAAACGACTGGCGGGGCTGCTGACGGAGCAGGGGCTCGACTATCGCGTTCAGGATGCTTCACTACCCGGTCGTCCTGATTTTGTGGTGGATGAGTATCGCTGTGTCATTTTTACCCACGGCTGTTTCTGGCACCACCATCACTGTTATCTGTTCAAAGTGCCCGCGACGCGCACCGATTTCTGGCTGGATAAGATTGGTAAAAACGTGGCGCGCGATCGCCGCGATATCCAGCATTTACAGGAACTGGGCTGGCGGGTGCTGATCGTCTGGGAATGTGCGCTACGCGGACGGGAAAAGCTTAGCGACGCTGCGCTGTCAGAACGTCTTGAAGAGTGGATCTGCGGCGGCGGCGCGCCCGCGCAGATCGACACTCAGGGGATGCATTTACTGTAACGTTTTTTTGTTTTCCACCGCGTCAGGCATCGGTTTGGCCGGGAAAAGGTATTTCCCCAATGTGACCAGAACGACCGCAAAGACAATGACCCCCAGCGCCAGCCATTCAATCGGCGCCAGACGTTCACCTCCCAGTCCCGTCCCCAGTAACACCGCAACGACCGGATTCACATAGGCATAACTGGTTGCCAGCGCGGGGCTGACGTTACGGATCAAATACATATAGGCATTGATGGCAATGATGGAACCAAACAACGCCAGGTAGCCGACCGCCAGCAAGCCTGACAGCGACGGCAGCGCGGTCAGTTTTTCACCGCTGAGCAGTGAGGCACACATCAGTACGATCCCGGCGGCGAGCATCTCTATTGCGCCGGCCATCATCCCCACCGGTAGCGTAATACGCGAACCGTAGACGGAGCCAAACGCCCAACTGATCGAACCGATCAGAATTAATATCGCCCCCCACGGATTGCCGCTCAGATTACCACCGCTGTTGAGCATCACGATCCCCGCCAGCCCAATCGCAATCCCCAGCCATTCGAGCCTGCGGGTTTTAATGCCAAAGAAATGGCTAAAGCACAGAGTGAATAGCGGCACCGTCGCCACCACGACCGCCGCGATCCCGGAAGGGACGTTTTGATGCTCCGCCAGGGTAACCAGACCGTTGCCGACGGCCAGCAGTAAAATACCAATCAGCGCCGCGTTAAGCAGAGGACGAAGCGGCGGCAGTTTATGGCCGCGCAGTAGTAAAAAGGCGGTTAACAGTCCCCCGGCGGCGAGAAAGCGCACGCCAGCCATCATCAGCGGCGGCCAACTTTCCACACCGATACGGATGACGAAATAGGTGGAACCCCAGATGATATACAGCGCGAACAGCGCGCTGAAAAGCGGTAACAACTGCCTGAAACGCATAATCCCTCACGTGAAAAACGCTAACAAGCGACATAGTAAACGCGAAAACTATCAGGCTGGCGAGTGATATAATTCATGTGTCTTGTTAAAAAAATGTTGACGAATAACACCAGTTTCGGCCTCGCGTGTTTTACTCCATACTTAACGCTTCAAGAATAAAAAAATGAGGGAATAATTTTGGCAGGAAGTAGCTTACTGACCTTACTCGATGATATCGCCACGCTGTTGGATGACATCTCGATGATGGGCAAACTGGCCGCGAAGAAAACCGCTGGTGTACTGGGGGATGACCTGTCGCTTAACGCGCAGCAGGTGACGGGGGTAAGAGCAAACCGCGAGTTGCCGGTGGTCTGGAGCGTTGCGAAAGGCTCGCTGGTTAACAAAGTGATCCTGGTGCCGCTGGCGCTGCTCATCAGCGCCTTTATTCCCTGGGCGATTACGCCGTTGTTGATGATTGGCGGCGCCTTCCTCTGTTTTGAGGGCGTGGAGAAAGTCCTGCACACCTTCGAATCGCGAAAACACAAAGAAGATCCGGCTGAGCGACAGCGGCGGCTGGAAGCGCTGGCGGCGCAGGATCCGCTGGCGTTTGAGAAAGATAAAATCAAAGGCGCAGTGCGAACCGACTTTATTCTTTCAGCAGAGATCGTGGCGATTACGCTCGGGATTGTGGCCGAGGCGCCGTTGCTCAACCAGGTGCTGGTTTTGTCAGGCATCGCGCTGGTGGTGACCATTGGCGTTTATGGCCTGGTTGGTCTCATCGTTAAGCTGGATGATATGGGGTACTGGCTGGCAGAAAAAACCAGCGTGCTGGCGCAGACATTAGGGAAAGGGCTGCTGGTTGTCGCGCCGTGGCTGATGAAATCACTGTCGGTGGTGGGTACGCTGGCCATGTTCCTGGTGGGCGGGGGAATTGTGGTACACGGTATTGCGCCGTTGCATCATGCCATTGAACAGTTTGCCCAGCAGCAAAATGCTGTGGTGGCGTTGATTTTACCGACGCTGCTGAATCTGGTATTGGGGTTTATCATCGGTGCCATCGTTGTGCTGCTGGTGAAAGCCGTTGCCAGAATGCGCGGGGTTGCGCACTAAAAGTCTTCCTCAGAATGAGGCAAAACCGGACATCCTCGTCTAAGGTGAAAACGTTCACTGGATACAGGAGGTAACATGGTTTTTTTGGTCAGTGAGGAAGTGACTGTGAAAGAGGGCGGTCCGCGTATGATTGTCACCGGCTATTCCAGCGGTATGGTGGAGTGTCGGTGGTATGATGGGGTTGGCGTCAAGCGAGAGGCATTCCATGAGTATGAACTCGTCGCTGGCGCTACCTGTAGACGGTGTGATGAAGCCTGATGACAAAACGCCCGGCGGATGTCGGGCGTTTTCTTAAAAAATGCGTGACGGCAACAATACGTAACGTACTGCGTTATGCCAGGATTAGGAAAGCAACAGCGAGTAGGGAGTGGGCAGAGTGCCGCACGAAGCAACGATGGAAAACGGGGGCTGGCTGAAAACGTTGGCGCGGCGACTCGGCCCTGGCCACGTCGTGAATCTCTGCTTTCTGATTGTCATGTTTTTTTCGACTCTTCTGACCTGGCGGGAAGTGGTCGTCCTGGAAGACGCCTATATCTCCAGCCAGCGTAATCATCTGGAAAATGTCGCCAACTCGCTCGACAAGCAGTTGCAATTCAATGTGGATAAACTGCTGTTTCTGCGTGACGGGATGCATGAGGCGCTGATCACCCCGCTGGGGTTTTCGGTCTTAAGAGATGCGGTTACCCATTTTGAGCAGTTGCGTCATTCACGCGTCTGGCAACTTGAGCTGGATAAGCGACGGACGCTGCCGCTGAATGGCGTTTCTGATGCGTTTGTAAGTCAAACTCAGTTGCTCTCGCGTGACGATCAATCGCTGAATAACGAGCTGACCGCCGCGCTGGAAGTGGGCTATTTGTTGCGTTTAGCGATCATCCGTACATCGATGTCGCAACAGGCGATGTATGTTTCGCGCGCGGGCTTTTACGTCTCCACGTTACCGACATCGCTGTCCAGCGATATTACTACCCGATATTACGACTACGTGATCCAACCCTGGTTTACCGAGCAGTCGCAGCGAAAAAACCGCATGCGCGGCGTACGCTGGTTCACCACGCCGTCACCCGATCTCTCTTACGAGCAGCAGCGCGTGACCGTTAGCGTACCGCTGGATTATCACTTTTACTGGCTTGGCGTGCTGGCGATGACCATCCCCGTGTCGGCAGTCGAACGGTTTATGGATGAAGCCATCGATAAGGACGTGGAGGGGGTGTATCAACTCTATGACAGCAAACTGAAGCTGCTGGCCGGTTCCTCGGCGGAATTGAGAAACGCGAACACCTTTGATGAGCGCGAACTGGCGATGCTCGCGCACGATATCGAACAGGATACCGTAGGCGGTTTGCGCATGGGGAGCCGCTACATCAGTTGGCAACGTCTGGATCATTTCGATGGCGTACTGGTGCGGGTACATACCTTAAGCGAAGGGGTACACGGCGATTTCGGCAGCATCAGTATTGCGCTGGCGTTACTGTGGGCGCTGTTCACCGCGATGCTGATCATCTCCTGGGTGGTCATCCGTCAAATGGTCAGCAATATGTTTGTGCTGCAAAGTTCACTCCAGTGGCAGGCCTGGCACGATACGCTGACCCGCTTGTATAACCGCGGCGCGCTCTTTGAAAAAGCTAAGCACTTGACTCAGCGTTGCCGAACGCAAAAACAACCGCTGTCGGTTATTCAGATCGATCTGGACCACTTCAAAAGTATTAATGATCGCTTTGGTCATCAGGCCGGGGATCGGGTGTTAACGCATGCCGCAGGCTTAATCAGCGGGACGTTGCGTACTTATGATGTTGCAGGGCGAGTCGGCGGGGAGGAGTTCTGTGTGGTCCTGCCGGAAACGTCTCTGGCGCAGGCGGAGCAGATAGCTGAGCGCATCCGCCTGCGGCTGAATGAGAAAGAGATTCTGGTGGCGAAAAGCGCCACGTTGTGGATTAGCGCCTCACTCGGGGTGAGCAGCACCCAGGAGACCGGAGACTATGATTTTGAGCAGCTCCAGTCACTGGCGGACCGTAGACTCTACCTGGCAAAACAGGCAGGCCGTAACCGGGTCTGTGTCTCGGATAAAGGCTAAGGCGTGGCGAAAAAATGGGTCATGCCTTCGTCCCAGCCTTCCGGCCCCTCACGCTGCGTACGGTAAACCTGTACGGTGCTGTCGGGGCGTAAAATTACCCCTTCGCGATTTAACCCTTTAACGATGATGGCATAGTCCATCGCTTCCAGCAGTGGCGCATCGTTTGGACCATCGCCCAGTCCGACCGTGACCGGACGTCGCTTCCATTGGCGCTGATAGAGATCAATCAGCCCGTTTGCCGCATGGTCTTTCCCGGAGGCGACATCCAGGACATGCCAGAAGCGAGAGCCATGGACAAACTGTAATCCCAGGTCGTTTAGCTGTCGGGTGAAGTCGGCCATTCGATCATCGCTGTCGCGCCAGATCAGCGTGACTGAGGCTTCATGCAGGCGCGTTAAGCTGGCCTGGGCATGTGTCAGGCCAGTCCACTCGGCGATGGTGGATTCATCGACATCATCAAACGTTGTAAATTTAAACGAGGATCGGGTACGAAGTTTGTTAATCACGGCGCTAATTTCAGCATGTGAAGCACCGGCTATCTGTCGCGGGAAGTCAGGATGCGTCTGCCAACGGCTGTCCAGTTCAACCACGGTGCCATTCTCAGCAATCAGCGGCAATCCCTGTAAGCCGAGTAACTTCTGGATGTGCAGCATTTCCGCCGCCGTTTTGCTGCTGCACAGGATCAGCGGAATATTTTTCCCACGCAGTCGGGCGAGCCAGGCGGCGGCAGGCTGCCAGTCATAAGTGTGACTGTCCAGCAGCGTGCCATCCAGATCGGTAAAAATCAGCAGTGGAGCGTCGAGTGAAAGCATGTTTATTCCTGTCACGTGGACCGCCGTATTCTGGATAAATCCTAAAAACAGGGTGTTTGGCCTGAAGGGGGAATGGGATCGATCCCGTCATCAGGCGCGCTGGCAGCCGGTCCGCCCCAACCATTAGAAGGATTAATCATTTGTCTGAAAAATATTTGCTTGTCATGCAAAAAAATTGCGGATAAGGTTTAGCGTACATCAGATTTCCTGGTGTAACGAATTTTCAAGTGCTTCTTGCATAAGCAAGTTTCATCCCGACCCGTCAGGGTCGGGATTTTTTTCGCTGCAGCTCATCGATTAATTTCTGTCACGCTAAAATCATGGATGTCGAGCTCAAACGCCTCGGCCAATTCATGCCATGTATGATACTCACGGCCATCCACACTGACTCTGTCCGGGTCGTTTCCGCTACGATGGATCTCACTCTCGCTGATTTCATTAATCGCCGCCAGCAACGCGTCAACATCGACGCTGACTTCACGTTTTGCGGTATCGCTGTACTCTTTCGCGGTCTTCATTTCAACCTCGTCATTCACCGTGCCACAGACTAAGTATAGACCGTTGAGAAAACCCGCAATCGAACCGCTCAGACGCTGTCAGTCAGCGGTTTTTGTTCTACACTGGCACAAAGCCACAGGAGGATAATGATGAAGGTGAATGATCGGGTCACAGTCAAAACGGACGGCGGTTCTCGTCGTCCTGGCGTGGTACTGGCAGTGGAAGAGTTTAGTGAAGGCACAATGTACCTGGTTTCGCTGGAAGACTACCCGCTCGGCATCTGGTTCTTTAATGAGTCAGGGCATCAGGATGGTATCTTTGTGGAGAAGGCGGAGTAGGATTGCGACAGCCGATGTAAACCCGGCTGGTGGGACATCCACCAGTCGGGACGTCTCATCGCATGTTAACAAAGATACCGTTGGTCACGTTATCGGTTAGTCTGACGACATGATAGATAACCTGTTTGTTATGCGTCTTTATCTTTCGTTTTATATTCCCCTTATGGGATGACACCGTTTTTGCCTTGATATTCATTTGATCCGAAATTTGAATTGTTCCCTGGCCTTCCATCCACATGCGCAGCATGCTGGACTCAGTACGACTTAATGATAACGTCGGTAAATTTATTACACTGGCGGAATCCGTCTCTTTTTTCAGAATATCGCCAAGGAGATCGTCCAGTGATTCTGGCTTTATTGACTTTGAACTGATCAATAAGTTTTTTCTGACTAACAGATATTCATCAAAATGCACATTGGCAATTGCCATAAAAACAATAAATAACGTATTGGGATGCTGATTAATGATTTGCTTTATATGCTGACTGTTGGCTGGGTCATGGATAAAACAGTCTTCATTAATAAACACCACAGAAGGTTGGTGTGTATCACAAGCGATGTCGAGTTCGTCAACGGTCTCGATGTCGTTGATTTCCCTTTTTTTCACCCCTCTGCTTACCAGATACCCGGTCAAACCTAGCCGGGTGTAACTGCATAGATCCATAATAATCGTTGACATGGCTTACCCTCACTCAATGCGTAACGATAATTCCCCTTACCCGAATATCTCACACAACTTAACGGAACCGAATGCTTCACCTAATGAGACGCGTTTGCGGTTTTCAGGCGGACTTACTATCCCGTAAAGTTACGTATAATTTGCCTGGAATTGTCTTAAAGTAAAGTAAATGTTGCGTTATGTGAGTGAGATAAAAACAAATAAAGCGCGTGAGAGTTATCCTAGTAGATGTTTTTACTGAATGACTTTAGGATAATCCTTAGAATAACAAGATAAACATTATGGACTATTATTAACGGGCAATTCACTAACAATATCAGCTAATAAATTGAAAATTTCGCTAAATAGGTGTTCACAAAACGGCGCAATCAACGGCATTAATGCCGCGATTAACGCGATGCCCACGGTCAGGGTAAGCGGAAAACCAATCACAAATACGGATAATTGCGGTGCCATACGATTTAGTAATCCCAGTGCCAGGTTCAGCGTTAGCAGCATGGTGATGACCGGCAGCGCCAGCATCAACCCGTTGAGGAAGATCAGGCTGCCCGCTCTGGCCAGCGCCAGAAACGCGTTGCTGTTCACCGGATTACCGCCAATGGGCAGGGTGTGGAACGTGTCGACCAACAGCGAAATCAGCCATAGATGACCGTCAAAGGTCAGGAACAGCAGCATCGCCAGCATATCAATGATTCTGGCAAGCACCGGCATATTCAGATGGCTTGCCGGATCGACAAAGGTGGCAAAGGAAAGCCCCATCTGCAGACCGATAATCTCACCCGCTGTACGCACCGCCGCAAAGGCAAACTGCATGGTAAAGCCGAGCGCGATGCCGATCAGAATTTGCTGCATCGCCAGCCATAACGCATTAAACGAAAAAATCGGCACGTCGTTAGGCGGTAACGAAGGGGCAATGACGAGGGTAATAATGATCCCCAGCCCCAGCTTTACCCGTTTGGGGACGGCACGTTCACTGAGGATCGGAGCGGTAGTAATCAGCGCCAGTACGCGCAGCAGCGGCCAGAAATAGAGGCTCAGCCACTGCAGCCATTGATCGCTGGTTACCTGCAACATCCGTCGTCTTACCCGATGATGTATGGCAGGTTGGTGAACAGCGTGCGCACGTAATCCAGCAGCAAATTCAGCATCCACGGACCGGCCACGATAATCGCCGTAAACACCGCCACGATTTTCGGGATAAACGACAGCGTCATTTCGTTAATCTGTGTGGCGGCCTGTAAAATACTGATGATAAGCCCCGTCACCAGCGCGACCAGCAGCAGGGGGGCGGCAAGCGCGAGGGCAACTTTCATGGCCTCGGTGCCAATCATCATGACCGATTCGGGTGTCATTTTTCGCCTCTAACTGTAGAAACTTTGTGCAAGCGAACCCACCAGCAGTTGCCAGCCATCAACCAGCACGAACAACATCAGTTTGAACGGGAGGGCAATGGTTGCCGGGGGAACCATCATCATCCCCAGCGCCATCAGCACGCTGGCGATCACCAGGTCGATAATCAGGAAAGGAATGAAAATCGTAAAGCCGATCTGGAACGCGGTTTTCAGCTCGCTGGTCACATAGGCGGGAAGCAAAATGCGCATCGGTACCGCTTCTGGCCCCTGAAGCGGACCGCTGTTTGCCAGACGGGCGAACAGGGCCAGATCGGCTTCGCGGGTCTGGCGCAGCATAAATTCACGTAGCGGCTGTGCGCCTTTGTCCAGCGCTTCCTGCATCGAGATTTTCTCTTCGCTGAACGGTTGATAGGCCTCAACATAAATCTTGTCGATGACCGGCGACATGATGAAAAAGGTCAGGAACAGCGCCAGTCCCAGCAGCACCTGGTTTGGCGGTGCGGACGGTGTACCGAGCGCATTACGCAACAGACCGAAGACGATGATGATGCGGGTGAAGCTGGTCATCATCAGCAAAATAGCCGGAATAAAGGTCAGCGAGGTGATGAAGACCAGCGTCTGTACGGGGAGCGACCAGCTTTGTCCGCCGCCGGGCAGCGGTTGGCTCACCAGTCCAGGAAGTTGCGCCAGTGCGGCGGGGCTGATTAGCCATAGACCGGTCAGCGTAAGGGATAACAAACGGCGCATCAGGATCTCCCGGAACGCTTAAGCAAACTCTTCATCATGGCCTGAAAATCGGCAGGAGCAGACGGCGTCTCTTCTGGCACGACAGGGGCTGGGGGGAGAGTATGCAGCACATTGATGGTTGACGCCGTGACGCCAAGCACCAGCCGTGCATCCTCAACATCCACAATCACCACCCGCTCGCGCGGACCCAATGAGGTACTGGCGGAGACTTTCAGGCCGCGCGTACTGCCGCCTTTCGGCGCAAAACCCAGGCGCTTGATTACCCAGGCGGCTACCAGGATCAACAGGATGATCCCCAACAGCGCGCCGCTTACCTGCATCAAAGGCGAGCCCGGTACGGCAGAAGGCTGTTGAACGGTGGCCTGGGTTTTCATGATTAACGACTCAGACGACGCATACGCTCGGACGGGGTGATGATGTCGGTAATGCGTACACCGTATTTATCGGCCACGACCACCACTTCACCCTGGGCGATCAGATAGCCGTTGATCAGGATATCCAGCGGTTCACCCGCCAGGCCGTCCAGCGCCACCACGGAACCCTGCGTCAGGCGCAGCAGCTCTTTAATGGTCATCCGCGTGCGGCCCAATTCGACGGTCAGTTTGACCGGAATATCCATGATCAGATCGATATCCTGTAGCGTGCCGCTGACATCGCCACCGCCAAGCTGCTGGAAAACGGCGTCGGCCGCACTTTTGCTGGTCGTGGTTTTTTGCTCGTTCAACGCGTCAGCCCACAGATCGTCCAATGCGCCAGTGTTCTCATCAGACGGATTATTCATGTCACTCATTTGGGCTGTTCCTCATTCAGCGAATTCAAAATCGGGTTAATCAAATGTTCCACGCGTAACGCATACTGGCCGTTAACCGTGCCGTATTGGCTGGTCAGTACAGGTACACCGTCCACATGAGCAATAATGCGGTCTGGTTTTTCTATTGGCAGCACATCGCCGGGTTGCAGTTTTAATATCTGAGAAAGGCGCAGCGGAATATCGGCAAAGTTCGCTACCAGCTCCAGCTCGGAGTGTTGAACCTGACGCACCAGATTGTCGCGCCAGTTCTGATCTTCATTGCGGGAGTTTTCCAGCGGCGGGTTCACCAGCAGTTCGCGCAGCGGTTCAATCATGCTGAACGGCAAACAGATGTTGAACTCACCGGTCAGGTTGCCAATCTCGACGTGGAAAGGGGTATTGACCACGATATCGTTCGGTGACGTGGTGATGTTGGTAAACTTCACCTGCATTTCAGAACGCACGTATTCCACTTCCAGCGGATTGATCGCCTTCCAGGCGTCGCTATAACCTTCCAGCGCCAGTTTCAGCATGCGGTTGATGACGCGCTGTTCGGTGTGGGTAAACTCGCGGCCTTCCACTTTCGTCGGGAAGCGGCCATCACCGCCAAACAGGTTGTCGACGGCGATAAACACCAGGCTCGGCGAGAACACTACCAGACCCGTACCGCGCAGCGGCTTCAGGTGGATCAGGTTCAGGTTGGTCGGTACCGGCAGGTTACGAGCAAACTCGTGATACGGCTGAATGCGGATCGCGCCGACGGTGATATCCGGACTACGACGCAACAGGTTAAACAACCCCATCCGGAACTGACGGGCAAAACGTTCGTTGATGATCTCCAGCGCCTGCAGACGCTCGCGCACTACGCGACGCTGGGTATTGGGATCGTACGGGCGAATTTCGCTTTCGCCCGCGATACCCGGAGTCGGCTCGTCTTTCGTGTCGCTGTCGCCATTCAACAGCGCATCGATTTCAGCCTGAGAAAGAATACTGTCGCCCATGTCTTTACCGCAGAATGAAAGCTGTATACAGCACGTCGGTGACGTCCTGTTTGGGTTGTCCGGCAACGAGCGGAGGGGAAAGCGTCTCTTTAATCGCCGCGATCAATTTTTGCTTACCTTCTTCGGTAGACAGTGCGTTGGCGTCCTGACGAGAGAACAGCAACAGCAGACGGCTACGGACTTCTGGCAAATATTCGTTCAGGCGCGTGCGCGTGGCTTCATCCTTCAGACGCAGCGTCACGCCGATATACAGAACGCGATCCGCATCGCCCAGATTGACGGTAAACGTATCCAGGGCGAAGAACACCGGCGCAGGCGGCGGCGGTGGCTCATTGGCCGCCGGAGTGGGATGCTGCTGCATACGCCAGTAGCTATAGCCTGCGGTGGCGCAGGCGGCAAGGGTAATGATTACCAGCAGCGGGATCCAAATTGAGCGTTTGCTCTTTTTGCTAATCGCGGAATCAGTCATCTGATACGGGCTTCCTGTTTCGGTACAGCTTATCGGCTGATTATCCCGTGTCCTGACCACGGCAAAGCGTGGAAAAGACGCGGATAATCGTGCTACCTCTGGCGTTAGGCGAAGATATCGACGGCGCCATTACCGCGTGCGGCGGACTGGAGCGAAGCGGGAACCGCCAGCTCGCTCTCGTCATCAACCATGAGCCGATCCTGTCCCTGCGTGCGAGCCGTCTGCTGCTGTTGGGATGAGGCGTGCTGCTGGTCGGCGAAACTCTCGCTGCTAATGCTGCTTTGTCCCAGTTGAATGCCACTTTCCGCCAGTTGCGTGCGCAGCGTCGGCAGGGCGGCTTCCAGCGCCGCGCGAACGTGACTATGGGCTGAGACCATCTGCAATTGTGCCTGGTTATCATCAAGTTTAAGCGAGATTTGTACCTGACCCAGATCTTCCGGATGCAGACGCAGTTCCGCGCTCTGCTGACCCTGACGGGTAAACAGCGTGATGTGTTGACTCAGGGATTGCTGCCACTCATGGCTACCCAACGGTGCGCTCAGAACCGGTGCGGCGCTGGTGGGCAGCGGCTGTGAGGCGGAATGCGGGGTTGTGGTCATCGCGATGCCTGGCGTCACGAGTGAAGGCGTACTGTCGATCTCCGCGTTAGCGGCAGCGGCAGCCACCACAGGCGTAGTGACCGGCTGACCTTTAGCGCTTTCCGCAGCGATCACCGGCGTGGCATTGTCCGTTTTGCTTTTTTTCGCATCGTCATGGGTCAACGGACTGGTCGCGGCCTGCGCGAGCGAACGGGGATCGGTGCTCAACGTGGTGCTCAGCACACGCCCTTTTTCACCGGTAGTTACCGGCGGTGTCGTCATTCCCGGTTGACCCGGCAGCATGGCGAAAAGGGCGCTGAGGTTGGCGAGATCGTCATCGCTGAGAGCCGTGGCACCTTCATCTTTCTGCGCGGACTGGCGCAGGGCCGCGAGCGCACTGCTCTTTTGTGTGGGTGTCAGGGCGGACAGCAGGGCCTGCGCATCGCTCAGTCCTTTTTGCAACTCTTCAGACTGTCCTTCTTTGGCCGCTAACAGGTCGGCCAGTTTCACGGTCTGCGAAGCGTCACCGTCCTGTGCCAGCAAGCCTTTTTGCAGTTTGCCGCTGGCGGCATGTAAATCGGCTAACGTCAGCGGCGCGTCTTTACTCTGTGCGTCGCCTGCGCCTAATGCGCCTGCCAGCAGGGTCAGAAAATCCTGGGCGGAATCCGTCGCCTTACCGGACGACAAGCCGGTAATAAGGTCAGTGTCCGTGGTGACCCGTTGGGGTAAAGTGATCATTCTGGTTTCCTCATTGCTGCACGCTGCGCAAATTCATCCATTTTTTTCTGATCCAGGCGGTTTTCAGCCAGTAAGGCCGCCGCGTTCTGTCTGTCTTGTAAGGTTTGCCA
This sequence comes from Citrobacter sp. Ca225, assembly GCF_030337175.1. NCBI lineage: Bacteria > Pseudomonadati > Pseudomonadota > Gammaproteobacteria > Enterobacterales > Enterobacteriaceae > Citrobacter > Citrobacter sp. Ca225. The sequence goes on from NZ_JAOWCD010000078.1 coordinate 91,494, forward strand.
GGCCTGAAGCCGTTGTTTTTTTTCACGCCAACTGTTCAGCGCCATATCTACTTTTTGCGTCCACTGCGTTAACTGCTGGCGGTGTTGTTCCACCGCTTTTTCCAGGGTCTGAATAAATTGCTGGTAGTTAATCCAGCGATTACTGGCAATCCCCTGACTCATATCGTTGTTGAGGTTGCTGCGATATTCATTCTGGTAGTCAAGCAGCATCGTGAGCTGTTCTTCCGCCTGCTGAAAACCGCGGCGCATTTCACCTAACAGCAGCGCCGCGTCATCCACCTCTTTTTCGGCGAGATCTTTGAGTGTTGCCAGTGCACCATGTTCAGCCATGACCATTACCCTCTTGCTTCATCACACCGTCGGGAAAATCAGATCGAGCGCCGACAGAGAATCCTCCCAGTCAGCGCGTTCGAAAATACCTTGCTGCAAAAACGCCTCCAGTTGTGGCCACAGCGCGATGGCTTTATCGAGCATCGGATCGCTGCCTTTGGCATAGGCGCCGACGCTGACGAGATCGCGGTTGCGCTGGAAGCTCGACAGCAACTGCTTGAAGTGACGCACTTTGGCGTAGTGTTGTTCCGTTATCAGCGCCGTCATCGCACGGCTGATCGACGCTTCAATGTCGATAGCGGGGTAGTGTCCGGCCTCCGCCAGACGTCGCGACAGCACAATGTGACCATCAAGGATGGCTCGCGCCGAGTCGGCAATCGGGTCCTGCTGATCGTCGCCTTCGGTCAGTACCGTATAAAAGGCGGTGATGGAACCGCCGCCGTGGATCCCGTTACCTGCGCGTTCAACCAGCGCCGGAAGTTTGGCGAAGACCGACGGCGGATAGCCTTTGGTGGCCGGTGGTTCACCGATCGCCAGCGCGATTTCACGCTGGGCCATGGCATAACGGGTCAGGGAATCCATGATCAGCAGCACGTGCTGACCGCGATCGCGGAAATCTTCGGCGATACGGGTGGCATAAGCGGCACCCTGCATGCGCAGTAAGGGCGACACGTCCGCCGGTGCGGCGATCACGACCGAACGCGCGCGTCCGTCGGCACCGAGAATGTTTTCGATGAAATCCTTCACTTCGCGGCCACGTTCGCCAATCAGTCCAACGACGATGACGTCGGCGCGGGTATAGCGCGCCATCATGCCAAGCAGCACGCTTTTCCCGACGCCGGAACCGGCGAACAGCCCCATACGCTGGCCGCGACCGACGGTTAACAGGGCGTTGATCGGGCGCACGCCGGTATCCAGCACATGCTCAATCGGCGTACGCTGCAACGGGTTAAACGGCTGGGTAATCAGCGCTCCGGTTTCCGTGGTGTCGGGGGAGGGAAGGCCGTCAAGCGGTTTGCCGCTGCCGTCGAGCACGCGACCTAACAGCGCCGGACCCAGCGGCAACTGTTTACCGCTTTGCAACCCTTCACCGGCGATGTTTTTGGCGTAGACACGCGCGCCGGGCAGAATGCCTTCGACCTCTTCGAGCGGCATCAGAAACAGGCGCTGACCGTTAAAGCCCACCACTTCACTTTCCACTTCGCGGGTTTCCGTTCCGTCCTGGCGTTCAATCACGCAGGTCGCGCCAAGCGGCAACTGCAACCCGGTGGCCTCCAGAACCAGGCCGGTGGCGCGGGTCAGTCGTCCGTAACGACGAACGGCCGGAAGCTGCGCCATTTTGGCTTCGAAATTATCCAGCGTCGTCAACCAGCGAGTCAGGCGTGAGGTCATCAGATCACTCCCGGCGCGGCCAGACGACACAGTTCTTGCCAGCGGGTCGCCACGCTGGCGTCGAGATCGCCTTCATCCGCAGAAACTTTGCAGCCGCCATGGTGCAGGGTCGGATCGCCACGCAAACGCCAGCCGTGCAGGCTGAGGGTGGCACCGAGCATCTCTTCAACGCGCTGTAAATCATCCGGATGGACGCGCAGCTGCGGTTTGCCGCTGAACAGGGGCTCCTGTTGTAAGAGCTGTTGGATCTGCTTGATTAAGGCGGAATTATCCACCGCGGGCGTCTGACCAATGACCTGACGCGCGGCTTCCAGCGCCATCTGCATCAGACGCGAAGCGATCACGCTGTCCAGCGCGTCCAGCGTGTGCTGGAATTCGCTGACCAGTTGTTGCATCCGCGCATGAAGCGGGGCCTGCTGGGTGCGCGCCTGCACCTGGCCCTGTTCAAGCCCTTGTGCCAACCCTTCCTGATAGCCTTGTTCATGACCGGACTTCCGTCCTTCCGCCAGTCCCGCGTTGTAACCTTGCTCGTGGGCCTGAATTTTCAGCTGGGCTAACTGTTGCTCAAGCTGTTGTTCCGCACTGATCTCGGGTTCGTCCTCTTCAGACACGGGGTCATCGTCGTGCTCCATGGGCACAAATTCAGCCAGCGGCGGCGCGAGATCGTCCGGAGTCCAGATTTTCCACGGCAGCTCGTTAGACATAAGTATCCTCGCCGCTGCCAATCATCATCTCGCCGGTCTCGGCCAGACGACGCACAATCAACAGAATGGCCTTCTGTTCGTTTTCCACTTGCGACAAACGCACCGGGCCACGGTTGGCGAGGTCGTCGCGCAGGATATCTGCCGCACGTTGCGACATATTGCGCAGGAACTTCTCGCGCAGCGGCTGTTCCGCGCCTTTCAGGGCGATCAGCAGCGACTCGGAATCCACTTCCTGTAGTAAACGCTGGATGCTGCGGTCGTCCACATCGACCAGGTTTTCGAACAGGAACATCTCGTCGATAATTTTTTGTGCCAGCTCGCCGTCGAATTCGCGCACAGCGGTAATAACCGCTTCTTCTTGCTGCGTTTTCATCAGGTTGATAATTTCTGCCGCCGTTCTCACGCCGCCCATTTTGCTGCGCTTGAGGTTCTGACCGTCGAGCAGGCCGTTGAGCACTTCGGTCAGTTCCGCCAGCGCGGCAGGCTGTACGCCGCCGAAGGTGGCGATACGCAGCATGACATCGTGACGCAGACGTTCGTCGAACAGCGCCAGGATATCCGCCGCCTGACCGCGTTTGAGGTGCACGAGGATGGTGGCGATAATCTGCGGGTGTTCGTCGCGGATAAGGTCGGCGGCGCTTTGCGGCTCCATAAAGTTGAGCGTTTCAATGCCGCTGGCGGTATCACGGGTTTCAAGAATATCTTCCAGCAGGCTGGAGGCTCGCTCTTCGCCCAGCGCCTTCACCAGTACCGAACGCAGATATTCGTTGGCATTGATGTTCAGGGCGGCGAACTGCTCGGCTTCCTGCTCAAACTCCGCCAGCACGTCGGTCAGCTGTTTGTTGGAGATCTGGCGGACGTTCGCCATGGCGGCGCTCAGGGTCTGCACTTCGCGCTGGGAGAGGTGTTTGAACACTTCCGCCGCACGATCTTCGCCAATGGTCATCAACAGGATGACGCTTTTATCGGTACCGGAAAGAGCATTACTCATGATCGTTATTCATCCACTGGCGAATGACCAGCGCCACGACGCGCGGATCGTTATCTGACATTTCGCGAATGCGCTGGCTCATCACTTCGGCGCCCAGGCGCTGATTTGCCCGACGCTGCTGAGTCTGCTCATCTTTACTGAGGCGAACCTCAACGGCTTCTTCGGTCTCCTGACGGAGTTGCTCGCGTTCCTGCGCGGCTTTCGCCTCTTCAGCGCGACGGGTCAACTGCGGACGAATCGCTTTGCGCCACAGGATCCATGCCACCAACAGCACCAGCAACCAACGTCCGGCCGAGATCAACTGTTCGATAAACAACGGCTGTTTCCAGAACGGCAGTTCGCCAGCGTTGTCATCGGTAGCGCTGAACGGTGAGTTGACCACGTTCAGGGTATCGCCGCGCTTGTCCGAGAAGCCCATTGCTTCACGGGTCAAATCTTCAATCTGCTTCATTTGATCGGCAGTGAGCGGCAGTGGCTTGCCATCCGGCAACGTTTTGTAGTTCACGACCACGGCGACGGAGAGTCGCTGTATATCGCCGACGTTCATTTTTGTGTGGCGAATGGTGCGGTCAACTTCATAGTTGCTGGTTTCGTTGCGTTGGGTATTACGTGGACCAGCACTGGCGCTGGTGGCCGTCTGCTGCTGCGCGTTCTGTCCATTTTGTGCATTCTGCGCATTTTGCTGATTCGCTGGCGGCGTGGTGATCGGCGCCGTATTGGCTGGCGCAGGCTGGTTAGAGAGGGCACCCGGTACGCCACCTGGCAGACCGGAGCCAATTTGCTCGCTTTCATTCAGTTGACGCGAACGCAGTACGGCCTGAGAGGCATCGCCGTTTGGCCGATACTGTTCTTCTGTCTGCTCTTTATTGGCGAAATCCAGCTGCGCGGTGACCTGCGCGTGGACATTCCCGTTACCGACAATCGGTGACAGGATCGATTCGATACGACGCTGGACACGGCCTTCCACGTCGCTGGCGTATTTCAGCTGTGCGTCGTTCAGATCGCGACTGCTGGTATTTGACTGCGTGAGCAGATGACCAGCCTGATCGACCAGCGTTACATTGCCCGGCGGCAGACCGGCTACCGCGCTGGAAACCAGATGGACGACTGCAGTGATTTGACCTTCATCCAGCGCACGCCCCGGTTCCAGATTGACGGTCACCGAGGCTGAAGGGGATTTCTGTTCACGCACGAACAGAGACGGCTTGGGCATTGCCAGATGTACGCGGGCGCGCTTCACCGGGCCAAGGGTTTCGATGGTGCGTGCCAGTTCGCCTTCCAGCGCACGCTGGTAGTTAACCTGCTCGCTAAACTGGCTGATGCCGAACTTTTCCTGATCCAACAGCTCAAAGCCCACCGCCCCCCCTTTCGGCAGTCCTTGTTGGGCAAGACGCAGGCGCAGTTCATGGACTTTGTCGGCGGGAACTTCAATCGCGCCACTGCCTTCCGAGAAGCGGTACGGGATGTTCATCTGGGTCAACTGGGTGACGATCGCGCCGCCATCCTGATCGGATAAATTGCTGAATAACGTACGATAATCAGGCGCTTTAGCCCACAACACCATCGCCACAATAATGGCGACGGCCGCAGAGCCTGCCACAATCAGAGGAATTTTGGGATTCGCACGCAGGCGATTAAGCCACTCGAGAGGTTTAGATTGGGTTGCAGCCGATGCAGTCGCGTTCATCTCGCACCTCGTGACTGCTCGTGGACGGCTTTATTTGCAAAGTGGAACAAGACTCACTCCCGGGTCAGCAAAATCGAAAAATTGACGGTCTCATTATTTGCAGTTTCGTTTTTTTCTATGCGGCAAAAACCGGGGTTTTTTATCGTTATTTAGCGCCTTTATCTTATTGACAAACTGGTAATCTCTGCTGCGTAGAAAACCATCCAGAGGATTATCATGTCAGCGATTCAGGGGATTGAAGGGGTTATCAGCCAGCTCCAGGCGACGGCGATGAGCGCCAGGGCGCAGGAGACACTGCCGCAACCGACCGTGAGTTTTGCCGGTCAATTGCACGCGGCGCTGGACCGCATCAGCGATACACAAACTGCTGCCCGCGTACAGGCGGAAAAATTCACGCTGGGTGAGCCGGGGATTGCGCTCAACGATGTGATGACCGATATGCAAAAAGCCTCAGTTTCCATGCAGATGGGAATTCAGGTGCGCAACAAACTGGTATCGGCCTATCAGGAAGTGATGTCCATGCAGGTGTAGGTTTGAGTGCCGGATGGCGCTGGCGCTTATCCGGCCTGTGATTCCCTGTAGACCGGATAAGGGGCCGTTGCCTTCCGGCAATCAGTTACTTCTGAATCAAATAACGAATTGTCGGCCCATCTTGCTGAATATCGAGCACGGTGTAGCCATGGTTGCGCGCATCCAGCGGAATGTTATTGATGGACTGCGGACAGTCGCTGACCACTTCCAGAATTTCCCCTTTCTTCAACTGCGGCATCGCTTCCAGCGTCGCGACGGCAGGGTAAGGGCAGGGCTCGCCGACCATATCAAGGCGATAATCAGGAACAATGTTTTTCATGCGGATTCCTTAGCAGGGGTCAGCCCGGCACGACGGAAGAAATGTTTTTCCCAGCCGATGATTAACATCAGGGCGGCAAACAGCAGCAGATAGGTTACCAGCAGGCCGCCGAGCGGACCGAAGGTATTGAGCAGGTTAATTTTATCCCAGTTGGTGGCCAGCGCAGGGGCGAAGTCATCCCAGTAGTAGGCCAGAATCGTTGAGCCGATGACGTTACCGAGACCCACCCACCAGTAGTGTACCTGGCCTTCCACCGCGCGGTACATCCAGCCGGTTTCACACCCGCCCGCCAGCACGATACCAAAACCAAACAACAGCCCGCCGATTACTGCATTTGGGCCCGCCCACATGATTTTGGCTTCCACGCCCAGTTGTACGTAGCTGAAAATACCGATTGCGCTGACGCCCATCCCGAAGATGATCGCCTTTGCCATATGGGTGCGTCCGGTGATCCACAGATCGCGGAAGGCGGAGGTGAAGCAGATTTGCGCGCGCTCGATCAGCAGACCAAAACCCACGCCGAACAGCATCGCCAGACCCAGCTTCGGCTGGTTCATGGCGGTCAGTAGCGCCCAGCCAATCATGCCGATAAACACCAGCATGCCGAGGCGGAAACGACGGCGCGCCTGATCCGGTTTCTGCGTCAACGGCGACGCAGCGGAGACTTTCTGCATGTTGACCGGAATGCGGAATATTGGCAGCAGGGTAAAACGTGCGCCAAACCAGGAACCGATGGCGGTTGCCAGGGCAAAGAACCAGGCGTGCAGAGAGAATTGAGGAATACCAGTAAAGAATGCCGCCAGGTTGCAGCCCATCGCCATACGCGCGCCGAACCCGGCGATGATCCCGCCCAGCACCGCCTGCATGATGCGGATGCGACTGCGCGGCATGCGTAGTTTGACGTTGTTGGCCCACAACGCTGCCGCGAAGCAACCGCCGAACATACCGAGGATCATCATCCCGTCGATGCGAGTGAGCGGGGTGCCTTCCAGGTGGATAAGCTTGTAGTAGCCCCATTCTTCCGCATGGACGCCAAACAGTTGCAGGATTTGTCCGCCCCAGCGGGTAAATTCACCCGTGACGGCCCAGAAGGTGCCGGTGATGCCAAAATAATACGTAGAGAGAATACCCGCTGCGATGACCGCAGGGATGGGCGCCCAGAATTTAACTAACCAGGCTTGTTTGAATTGTTGCCATGACATGTGTTTTGCCTCTGAACTCAGAAGGTGTGAAACAAGAAAGCGGATAGTACACCACGGCGGCAATTTTGCCTGGTACTATTAAGCGGTAATCCCAAATGGATCAAAGTTCTGCTGGCACCGCGAAAGGCTGGCGACCGCAGGCCTTTAATGCCACAATCCTCTTTTCTTCGCATGCAGGATGAATGATGAAAAAATGTGCAATCGTTGGGGCGTTACTGATGTTAGCGGGATGCGCCGAGGTGGAAAACTACAATGATGTGGTCAAAACGCCTGCGCCCGCCGGGCTGGAAGGGTACTGGCAGACTAACGGGCCGCAGCGCAAACTGGTGAGCCCGGAAGCTATTGCCAGTCTGGTGGTGACCAAAGAGGGCGATACGCTCGATTGTCGCCAGTGGCAGAGGGTTATTGCGCTGCCGGGTAAGCTAACGATGTTGTCCGGTGACTTGACCAACGTGACGGTCAAACGTGAACTTTATGAGATCGAGCGGGAAGGGAACACCCTGGAATATGACGGGATGACCCTGCAACGCGTGGATCGTCCAACGGTGGAGTGTGCCGCCGCGCTGGAGAAATCCCCGCTGCCAACGCCATTACCGTAATCAATTGTCCCCGACAGTTTTCCCTGTCGGGGCGCTTCATCAGATCACCTCCTCAATGACCCATACGCTGACGCTGCCGCCATTGCAGTAAAACGTAGCCTCGCCATTTTCGTCAGTGATGACGATCTCCTCGCGGTTTCCCAGATAGTCGCGCCAGGTTTTATTGCCGTAGTTTTCACCCAGCATAAGCGTTTTTTCACCGTCGTCGCCATTGGATAACACCACCACGCATCCGGGATCGTCGTCCGTTCCGCTACGGCTGAAAGCAATGCAGTTGGGGTGATCAAACCAAAGCGTCTGAATGCCGTGGGCGAAACGCTGGCGGGCAAGAATGAGTTCGGCGAGTTGCTCGATGACAGGCATGTCGATGGTATAGGTTTCCCCGTCGCCTCCGGTATCTTCATAGTGCGCGCCATAGAGATCGGGATAGAAAACCGACGGTACGCCATTTTCCCGCAGCAGGATGAGCGCGTAGGCCAGCGGTTTGAACCATGCTTCAACGGGGGCTTCCAGCGCTTGCAACGGCTGGGTGTCATGGTTGGCGACCAGCGTCACGGCGTGAAACGGATCGGCTTCTACCAGCGTGCCGCTGAAGATCTGGCTCATGTCGTAATCACGTCCCTGACGCGACGCTTCATGAAAATTGAGCTGTAACGGGGCGTCGAACAGCATCGTTTTGCCTTCCACCTGGTCGATATAGGTTTGCAGCTTATCCACTTCGTGCGACCAGTATTCGGCAACGATAAACAGCGGCTTCGGTGCCACCTCCTGAACGTGTTCAATCCACTCTTTATAGAACCAGGCCGGAATGTGTTTTACCGCATCGAGACGAAAGCCATCACACTGCGTTTGTTCCATCACCCAGCGCGCCCAGTATTTAATCTCTTCGGTGACGGCGTGATTACGAAAGTCGATGTTTTCGCCCATCAGGTAATCGAAATTGCCCATTTCATCGTCGACCTGGTCGTTCCAGCCCTCGCCGGTATAGTCGTTGACGATTTTAAAAATGCCGTCTTCGTCAGGGTTTTCGATGTGGTCGATGCCGCTGAAGCATTTGAAATCCCAGATGAACTGCGAGTACTGACCGCCTCGCGCCGGGAAGGTGTAACGCGTCCAGGCTTCGCATTCGATGATCTCATCGGCAATCTGCGTGCGATCGTCTTCGTTGACCCGCTGTACGCGGAGGGGCTCTTTTTCGTCCGCCCCCATTTTGTGATTCACCACCACGTCGAGTAGCACCGCGATGTCGTTTTTCTTCAGCGCGTCGATAGCCGTAAGAAGCTGCGCCTTATCACCATATTTGGTGGCAAGGGAACCTTTTTGGTCAAACTCGCCGAGATCAAACAGATCGTAAGAGTCATAGCCGACGGAATAGCCGCCTGACGCGCCTTTATAGGCGGGCGGTAACCAGACCATGTTGATACCGATATCATTGAGGCTGTCTGCGCGCTCTGTCACCTCTTGCCAGAGTTTGCCACCTTCAGGGTAATACCAGTGGAAGAACTGCAGTAACGTGGGGTTTTTCATCTTCCGAGCTCCAGAAGTCTTGTAGACGACCTCTGGAGTATGGAAGATTTTTGCTAACGTAGCGGGAATTATTGTGGAGCAGGGGGAGCGTCGGGTACCAGCAGCATGCCAGAAAGCCGACCATAAGCATTGTTGAGCGACTGCTGACGCGTTGACTGGCCTATCAGACCACTAAGCTCATCGAGCCGTTGGCGCAGTAAACCTTTCAGGCATTCTTCGTTATCCAGCGTCTGTTTGATATAACTGGCCACGATATCCTGAATACTGCGTGTCATGCCCGGTGGAGTTTGCGTTTCAACGACCGCTTCAATACTTTGCAGATAGGTGACTTCCTGTTCCAGTAAAAGGTCCCATTCACCCCGCTGCGCAAGTTCGAGCAGCGACTGACTGAGCAGCGCAATGCGCTGCCAACGGTTGATAAACTCCACGGCTGAGGTCATTAACGAGACTCCTGGGAAGATGCTTTCGGTGAGATCTGTTTCCAGGCTTCCGCAATGTTGCCGAGTAACCCTTCCACTTCTTCAATGGCTTGACTGTCATTGCGTAAATTAGCAAGTAATAAACGACGGATCATATAGTCATACAGCGAAGAGAGATGGTCGGCGAGTTCGCCGCCATTCTCCTGATCCAGTCCCGCTTTCAGACCATTATCAATGATATTGATAGCCTTACTCAGCGCTTCCCCTTTGGCGGTAATATCACCTTGCTCTAAAAACAGGCGAGCGCGCACCAGGGCGCTGTTTGCGCCATCAAACAACATTTCGATCAACTGGTGCGGACTCGCACTCATCACGCCGCTTTCCACGCTGATTTGCGCATAAGCTTTGGTACCGCTCGCGGTATACATGTTTACCTCTGGTTATCAGGAACTGGTCATCGCAGTAAATTGCTGGTTCAGGTAGCTACTGGTATTATTCAACTTGCTCATCATCGTATCCAGTTGCGTAAATTGAGCCTTATACCGCGCAATGGTATCGTCGATACTGGCACTGACGGAAAGATACTGTTTAGTCAGTTTTTTCAGCGTGGCATTGATGCTGTCCTGGGCGCTGTCGATAATGCCATCATCGGCCAGGTAACCTTTCACCAGTGAAGCCACTTTGGTCGTAATTCCGGTCTCTTTGCCATCACCGACTAACAGCTGTTGAACATCCACGCTATTATCGGTTAGCGCTTTTTTCAGTTTTTCATCATCAATTTTCAGCTTACCGGTGGTGCCATCCTGGGTAATGCCCATTTGCGATAACGTTTGGAATTTCCCGTCATTGGCGCTGGAGGAGAATTGACCACGGATACCGGTCTGGATGGTGCGAACGGTGCTGTCACCGAGGAGTGCGCCGTTGCTCGTGCTTTGTTCTTCTGCGCCCGGATCGACTGAGGTGTATTTCGTCAGGGTACCAATGGTATCTACCAGCGAATTGTATGCGTCCACCCAGCTTTTAATCGCGGTTGTTGCTTTATCATTACTTTTCGTTACCGTGACGGTGACATCTTTAACTTCTTTTGTCAGGTTCAACGTAATACCCTGAGGGGCATCGGTCACGGTGTTACTGCTACGAACAATATCAATGCCGTTGACGTTAAGTTCTGCGTCTTTCGCTTCAACAATTTGCTCAACGTTATTGCCAACCACATCCGGGTTATTGAAGCTGATAAATTGATTGAGTTTTTCATCTCCTGAGACGGAGATGCTCATTTTATTAGCGACACCCGTTTCTGATGAGGTCAGTACAAGCTGAAAATCATTGTCTTTCAGTTTTACAATACTGGCAGTGACACCACCGTTGGCATTATTAATCGCATCACGCATCTCGACTAAAGAAGTCTGATCTTTGGTAAGCTTTATCTCCAGAGGCTTCTCTTTCCCGTCCTGCTTAATGATGAGTGTGCGTTCCGCGTTGTCATTACCTTGGACAGCTTTACTGTCCGTCACTGTTGTGGTCGTGCGAAGCGATTGCGCTTGGGCTATATGCGTCACATTTATTTTATAAATACCAGCCGCTGCTCCTGCTGTGGTGCTGACGGTGAGATCGGTTGAGTTGCTGACTGCGGTCGTGCTTTTAAAAAGGTTTGCATCATTCAGTGCAGTGTTCGCGGTCTGGAATTTTTCCAGCGAGCTTTTTAACGTTCCAAACGCCGTCAGTCTTGCTGTAAAACTGCTCTGCTGCTGAGTGATAGGTTTCAGGCGTCCCTTCTCAGCCGTGGTCAGGTTCGTCAGTAATGTATCCAGCGGCAGGTTTGAACCCACGCCTAATGAAGTAAAAGAAGCCATGCGTAATCCCTTTTAATTGCAAACAGTGGTTAGCCACCTTATCGGCAATCTGGCGGCAAAGTTTAATAATAAATTTGGAGAAATAATGGCCGGAATAGTGTGCAAGAAGACGGGTTATTCAAAGGCTAAGAAAAAATGGGGGGAAACTAAAAATTCTCTAAAGTTCGAAATTCAGGTGCCGATACAAGGGATACGGTGAGAAACCGTGGGCAACAGCCCAATAACATCAAGTTGTAATTGATAAGGAAAAGATCATGGCACAAGTCATTAATACAAACAGCCTGTCGCTGTTGACCCAAAACAACCTGAACAAATCTCAGTCTTCCCTGAGCTCTGCGATTGAGCGCCTGTCTTCCGGTCTGCGTATCAACAGCGCGAAAGACGATGCTGCGGGTCAGGCGATTGCTAACCGCTTTACGTCAAACATTAAAGGCCTGACTCAGGCTTCTCGTAACGCCAACGACGGTATCTCCATCGCGCAGACGACGGAAGGTTCTCTGTCGGAAATCAACAACAACCTGCAGCGTGTCCGTGAACTGTCTGTGCAGGCAACGAACGGCACCAACTCCGAATCAGATCTGAAATCCATCCAGGCTGAAATCACCCAGCGCCTGAGCGAAATTGATCGTGTATCCGGTCAGACTCAGTTCAACGGCGTAAAAGTGCTGGCTTCTAACCAGACCATGAAAATTCAGGTCGGTGCAAATGATGGCGAAACCATCGAGATCAATCTGCAAGAGATCACTTCCAGCACTCTGGGTTTAGGTAATCTGGATGTGACTAACAAAGGTCTGGATCTGAGCAAGCTGTCTACTACTGCGCTGACTGATGCTAAACCATCTTCTAGCGTTCCGACTGCAAGTCATACGTTGACTGCAAAAGATACTGCAACAACCAATCCATACTCTCTGTATGTTGATGATGCGGATGCCAACATTGTTTACGCAAGTAATAACGGCACAGATTTCTACAAAGTGTCTAACTATGACAAAGATACCGGGGTTGTAGATTTTGACGGTGCAACGAAGGAAACCGGCACTATCACTGCAACTAAAGCAGCCGCTGGTCAAAACGTCAATATTGGTGGCACTACCGTTGTAAACGCAGATTCTATCTCTCTGAATAACACGGCTCTTGCTGCGACGACCTCTTTCTCTGTTGATAAAGATGGTCAGATGTATGTGAAAGTAGGTTCTGATATTTTCAAAGGTACGGTTGACCTGAATACCGGGATTGTGAGCTATAAGAGCTCTGATACTCCGGAAGCTGCGGCAGCGGCGAGCGAAGCTGCTGTTACCACTGGTGACGTTATTGGTAGTACTACGCCAGCGGTTAAACTGGATCTTGGGGGCATTACAGGTCTGGGTGACAACCCGCAGGTATTCTCCGTTAAAGGCGGCGGTTATGTCATCAAAGGTACTGAAAACGATGCCGATGCATACTACAGCGCCACCATCAAAGATGATGGTACCGTTGTGAAAGGCGATAAGCTGAATTCTGATCCGATGGCTTCTATCGATAAAGCGCTGGCTCAGGTTGACTCTTTGCGTTCTGACCTGGGTGCGGTACAGAACCGTTTCGATTCTGCTATCACCAACCTGGGCAACACCGTTAACAACCTGTCTTCTGCTCGTAGCCGTATCGAAGACGCTGACTACGCGACTGAAGTGTCTAACATGTCTCGTGCGCAGATCCTGCAACAAGCAGGTACTTCTGTACTGGCACAGGCTAACCAGACGACTCAGAACGTTCTGTCTCTGCTGCGTTAATTTACGCTTCTTGCGCAAACCCCGCTCCGGCGGGGTTTTTTCGTTCTGGCTTTACCGGTAACCCCTAAATAACCCCTCATTTCACCCACTATTCACCCGATTAAAACCCCTGCAGAAACGGATAATCATGCCGATAACTCATTTAACGCAGGGCTGTTTATCGTGAATTCACTGTATACCGCTGAAGGTGTAATGGATAAACACTCGCTGTGGCAGCGTTATGTACCGCTGGTGCGTCACGAAGCGTTGCGCCTGCAGGTGCGTTTGCCCGCGAGCGTAGAACTGGACGATCTGCTACAGGCGGGCGGTATCGGGTTATTGAATGCAGTTGACCGATATGACGCTCTGCAAGGAACGGCATTTACCACTTACGCAGTGCAGCGTATTCGTGGGGCGATGCTGGATGAACTACGCAGCCGCGACTGGGTGCCGCGTAGCGTTCGGCGCAATGCCCGCGAAGTGGCACAGGCGATGGGGCAACTGGAACAGGAATTAGGGCGCAACGCGACGGAAACTGAGGTGGCGGAGCGGCTGGCGATTCCTGTAGAAGAATATCGTCAGATGTTGCTTGATACCAACAACAGCCAACTCTTCTCCTATGACGAGTGGCGGGAAGAGCATGGCGATAGTATCGAGCTGGTGACAGAAGAACACCAGCAGGAAAACCCGTTACAACAGCTCCTTGAGAGCAATTTGCGCCAGCGCGTGATGGATGCCATTGAAGCCCTTCCGGAACGCGAACAACTGGTGCTCACGCTCTATTACCAGGAAGAACTCAATCTCAAAGAGATTGGCGCGGTTCTGGAAGTCGGAGAGTCACGGGTCAGCCAGTTGCACAGTCAGGCCATAAAACGGTTACGCACGAAGCTGGGTAAGTTATAGCGAACGACGTTGTCGGCGCTGAAAAATGCCGCACAACGTATTGACTACCAGGAGTTCTCATGACGGTGCAGCAATCAAAAAGACGGCCTCTAAGCCGCTACCTCAAAGACTTTAAACACAGCCAGACGCATTGCGCCCATTGCCACAAGTTACTGGATCGCATCACGCTGGTGCGCAAAGGGCAGATCGTCAATAAAATCGCCATTTCCCGCCTCGATACACTCATGGATGAAGCCGCCTGGCAGCAGGAGCAGAAAGAGTGGGTGGCGCTATGCCGTTTCTGCGGCGATCTGCACTGCAAGACGCAGAGCGATTTCTTCGACATCATTGGTTTTAAACAATTCCTGTTTGAACAGACCGAAATGAGCCACGGGACCGTACGCGAGTATGTTGTCCGTCTGCGCCGTCTCGGTAATCATCTCAGCGAGCAGAAAATTTCTCACGATCTGCTCCAGGACGGTTACCTTGATGAAAACCTGGCGCCGTGGCTGCCGGAGACCAGCACCAACAACTATCGCATCGCGCTGCGTAAGTACGCACAATATAAAGCGCATGCTCGCCCCGAGCAGCAACAGAATTCCTCCCTCCGGATGACTTCTGATATATATTAAAAATGAATAAGATGTAGCAGAGTGATTTATGTCGTTACCCATAAACGCTCTACACTACGGGCATTCATAACAACATTCGGGGTAAATATGAAATTAGCACTTCTGGGGCGCCAGGCGCTGATGGGCGTGATGGCTGTGGCGCTTGTCGCGGGAATGAGCGCAAAAACGTTTGCAGATGAAGGGCTGTTAAAGAAGGTTAAAGATCGCGGCACGCTGCTGGTGGGGCTGGAAGGCACCTATCCGCCGTTCAGTTTCCAGGGCGATGACGGTAAATTGACCGGCTTTGAAGTGGAATTTGCCGAAGCGCTCGCGAAGCATCTGGGCGTGAAAGCCACGCTGAAACCGACCAAATGGGACGGGATGCTGGCCTCTCTGGATTCTAAACGCATCGATGTGGTGATCAATCAGGTCACCATCTCCGACGAGCGGAAGAAGAAATATGATTTCTCTACCCCTTATACCGTCTCCGGTATCCAGGCGCTGGTGAAAAAAGGCAATGAAGGCGCGATTAAAACTGCAGCCGATCTGAAAGATAAGAAAGTGGGCGTGGGCCTGGGGACTAACTATGAAGAGTGGTTACGTCAGAACGTCCAGGGCGTTGATATCCGGACTTATGATGATGACCCGACGAAATATCAGGATCTGCGCGTAGGCCGTATCGACGCCATTCTGGTGGATCGTCTGGCGGCGTTGGATCTGGTTAAAAAGACCAAAGATACGCTGGCGGTCACCGGTGAAGCCTTCTCCCGTCAGGAGTCAGGCGTTGCGCTGCGTAAAGGCAATGAAGATCTGCTGAAGGCGGTGGACGCAGCGATTGCTGAAATGCAGAAAGACGGCTCGCTGAAGGCGCTTTCTGAGAAGTGGTTTGGCGCGGATATCACCAAATAGTCCGAACGATATGAAAAAAAAGGCGCTTTAATCAGCGCCTTTTTTATTTCATGCGTTTGAACGTGCATAATAAAAAGAACATCACAACAACGAATAATCGGAGGCTTTATGCCACTGCACAACCTGACACGCTTTCCGCGCCTGGAATTTATCGCTGCGCCGACGCCGCTGGAATACCTGCCGCGCTTTTCTGACTACCTGGGACGGGATATCTTCATCAAACGCGATGACGTCACACCGATGGCGATGGGCGGAAATAAGCTGCGCAAGCTTGAGTTCCTGGCCGCAGATGCGCTGCGTGAAGGCGCTGATACGCTGATCACGGCAGGCGCGATTCAGTCTAACCACGTGCGTCAGACGGCGGCGGTCGCCGCGAAGCTGGGACTGCACTGCGTGGCGCTGCTGGAAAACCCCATTGGCACCACGGCGGAAAACTATCTCACCAATGGCAACCGACTGCTGCTGGATCTGTTCAACGTACAGGTTGAGATGTGCGATGCGCTACATGCACCGGATGCCCAATTGCAAGAACTGGCCACCCGAATCGAAGCGCAGGGCTTTCGTCCCTACATTATACCGGTTGGTGGTTCAAACGCGTTGGGGGCATTAGGCTATGTTGAAAGCGCGCTGGAAATCGCTCAGCAGTGTGAAGGCGCGGTGCAGCTCTCTTCGGTGGTGGTAGCATCTGGCAGTGCAGGAACGCACGCCGGGCTGGCGGTTGGGCTGGAACAACTGATGCCGGATGTGGATCTGATTGGCGTAACCGTTTCACGCAGCGTAGCCGATCAAAAACCGAAAGTGGTGGCGCTGCAACAGGCTGTTGCCAGAGAACTGGAACTGACAGCGGCGGCGGAGATTTTGTTGTGGGATGACTACTATGCCCCAGGCTATGGCACGCCAAATGAAGAGGGGATGGAAGCCGTGAAGTTGTTGGCGCGTCTGGAAGGGATCCTTCTCGACCCCGTCTATACCGGAAAAGCGATGGCCGGACTGATTGACGGAATCAGCCAGAAACGCTTTAAAGACGAAGGCCCGATTCTCTTTATCCATACTGGTGGGGCGCCTGCGCTGTTTGCCTACCATCCACACGTGTAATTTCGGATAAGCTCATGCAAGAAAGTATCCAACTGGTTATTGATTCCCTGCCGTATCTGCTCAAAGGGGCTGTGTTTACGCTGCAACTCAGTATTGGCGGGATGTTCTTCGGCCTGCTGCTGGGATTTATCCTCGCGCTGATGCGCCTGTCGCCGCTGCTGCCACTGCGCTGGCTGGCGCGTTTCTATATCTCTATTTTTCGCGGTACGCCGCTTATCGCACAACTGTTTATGATCTACTACGGTCTGCCGCAGTTTGGTATTGAGCTGGATCCGGTGCCGTCCGCAATGATTGGCCTGTCGCTCAATACGGCGGCCTATGCCGCGGAAACGCTGCGCGCGGCGATTTCATCGATTGACAAAGGACAGTGGGAAGCGGCTGCCAGTATCGGGATGACGCCGTGGCAGACAATGCGTCGCGCCATTTTACCGCAGGCTGCCAGGGTAGCGCTGCCGCCGCTGAGCAACAGTTTTATCAGTCTGGTGAAAGACACGTCGCTGGCGGCCACCATCCAGGTGCCAGAACTGTTCCGTCAGGCGCAGCTGATCACCTCGCGCACGCTGGAGGTATTCACCATGTATCTGGCGGCATCGCTGATCTATTGGATCATGGCAACCGTGCTGTCTTCATTGCAGAACTACTTTGAAAATCAACTGAACCGCCAGGAGAGAGAGCCGAAATGAGTGCGATCGACGTAAAAAACCTGGTCAAGAAATTTCATGGGCAGACGGTGCTGCACGGCATCGATCTGCAAGTGCAGGCGGGAGAGGTGGTCGCGATCATCGGTCCCAGCGGGTCGGGAAAAACGACGCTTCTGCGCAGTATTAACCTGCTGGAACAACCGGAAGCGGGTACGATCACCGTGGGTGATATCACCATTGATACGGCGCGATCGCTCGGTCAGCAACGAACGCTGATTCGCCAGTTGCGCCAGCATGTGGGCTTCGTGTTCCAGAGCTTCAATCTCTTTCCCCATCGCACGGTACTGGAGAATATCATTGAAGGTCCGGTTATCGTGAAAGGCGAGGGCAAAGAAGAGGCGATGGCGCGGGCGCGGGAACTGCTGGCGAAAGTGGGGTTGGCCGGGAAAGAGACCAGCTACCCGCGGCGCTTATCCGGCGGGCAGCAGCAGCGAGTGGCGATTGCCCGTGCGCTGGCCATGCGTCCGGAAGTGATTCTGTTTGATGAACCGACGTCTGCGCTCGATCCTGAGCTGGTGGGCGAGGTGTTGAGCACTATCCGTCAACTGGCGCAGGAAAAACGCACCATGGTGATTGTGACCCATGAAATGAGCTTTGCCCGCGATGTTGCGGACCGGGCGATATTTATGGATCAGGGGCGCATTGTGGAACAGGGGCCAGCCAAAGCGCTATTTGCCAATCCACAGCAACCGAGAACCCGTCAGTTTCTTGAGAAGTTTCTGCTGCAATGATTGGTTTTCTCCACTCGTCCGGGATTATCCCATTTCGGCCGAGTGGAGATGCATAAATAGTAATACCAGACGCATGATGATGAACGTATTTCCCTGGACAAAATACGCGAACTGAAACAACGCTCAAGTAATCTGCTCCCTGACCGATATTTTATACATCTACCGTATGTTTATGTGATAGGTTATTTCTCACATTTAAAATGATTATCACTCTCAAGGGTGCGAATACTGAGTATGCAGGATTTAGATTTCTTTACTTGGCGACGGACGATGCTGTTACGCTTTCACGAAATGACTTGCGCAGAAGACGTCTACAGCGAATTACAGCAGCAGACACTATTGCTGGAATTTGATTATTACGCGCTGTGTGTCAGGCATCCGGTTCCGTTCACGCGTCCTAAAATTTCCCTTCATACCACTTATCCCGATGCGTGGGTTTCGCAATATCAGGCGGAAAACTATTTCGCGATTGATCCTGTGCTGAAGCCGGAAAACTTCATCCAGGGACATCTGCCCTGGAATGACGCATTATTCAGTGACGCGCAGACGATGTGGGATGCTGCTCGTTCACACGGATTACGCAAAGGCGTCACGCAATGTCTCATGCTGCCAAATCGCGCATTAGGCTTTCTCTCGGTCTCACGGTCAAGCCTGCGTAATACGCCGTTTGCGGGCGATGAAGTCGAATTGAAACTGCAGTTGCTGGTGCGCGAAAGCTTAACGGCACTTTCCCGACTCGAAGATGAAATGGTGATGGCGCCGGAAATGCGCTTTAGCAAACGGGAAAAAGAGATTCTGAAATGGACGGCGGAAGGGAAGACTTCAGCTGAAATTGCGATGATTCTGTCGATATCAGAAAATACCGTTAACTTTCACCAGAAGAATATGCAGAAGAAGTTTAACGCGCCGAATAAGACGCAGATTGCGTGCTATGCCGCGGCGACCGGGCTTATCTGAAACAATAAACGTTCTGCGTGGCAGACGATAAACCGGCTGAAAGCACTGCTCTCAGCCGGTTTTTCTTTACTGACGGTAAGCTTGTTTAATTTGCTTAACAGTGCTGGAAAATACTGCAGCCTGCGCGTCGTCTTCGACCAGCGCGATCTGTTTTTCCATTTTAAGAATCACGCGGCCCGCATCCGCCTGGCCCATGGCTTGCAGCATCAGCGTTAACAGCGCCTTCAGGCAGGTGACTTCATTAGCCAGTTCTTGATTATTCTCGGCAGTGGAAAAATCAGGCGTACTCATTTATTTTCCTCGTAATGTTTCAGTAAAAATTTGCGATGATAAATGTTAAGGCCGCGGAGTATACCATAAGCTGAGGGAAAAATAGCAGTGGTTGTTTTTCGATCGGAAATCACACCAGCGGAGTTAAATTAAACAACAACATAAGAAGTCTATATTTTCCTCACTTATTGTTTATTCCGAGTATTTTACTCGTTAATTATTGTTACAAACTTACCTGTCTATTTAGCATTTAGGCGAGAGAAAGCGAGTTTTTGTCACTATTGTGAAACCTCGTTCCCGAAATAGTGCGTGTAACTGGCTGTTCTTAGCCTAAGTTTCCACAAAGCGTACAGACTAATTTCCGAAAACGAGAGCAAAATCGGTTACCGGACGTTTTTTACGTTTTAAAGTTGAGATAAAACCCGCTAATATAGTGGCGATCCACTATCAGTAGCGTTATCCCTATTCTGGAGATATTCCTTTGATCAACGTTCTTCTTGTTGATGACCACGAACTGGTGCGCGCAGGGATACGACGCATTCTTGAAGATATAAAGGGTATAAAAGTTGTCGGTGAAGCAGGTTGCGGTGAGGATGCCGTTAAATGGTGTCGCGCCAACACCGTCGACGTCGTGTTGATGGACATGAACATGCCCGGTATTGGTGGCCTTGAAGCCACGCGCAAAATTGCGCGTTCAACTGCCGATATTAAAGTGATTATGTTGACCGTTCACACGGAAAACCCGTTGCCGGCAAAAGTGATGCAGGCCGGAGCCGCAGGTTACCTGAGTAAGGGCGCTGCGCCTCAGGAAGTGGTAAGTGCCATCCGCTCGGTTTATTCCGGGCAGCGCTACATTGCTTCTGACATCGCCCAGCAAATGGCATTAAGCCAGATTGAACCCGAAAAAACGGAAACCCCGTTTGCCAGTTTGTCTGAGCGCGAATTGCAGATTATGCTGATGATCACTAAAGGTCAGAAGGTGAATGAGATTTCCGAGCAGTTGAATCTCAGCCCTAAAACGGTGAACAGCTATCGCTACCGTATGTTCAGTAAACTAAACATTCATGGTGATGTAGAGCTGACTCACCTGGCAATTCGCCATGGCCTGTGTAATGCGGAGACGTTAACAAGCCAGTGAGCGATCAGTTTGACGCGAAAGCGTTCCTAAAAACCGTAACCAGTCAACCCGGCGTTTATCGTATGTATGATGCCGGTGGTACGGTTATCTATGTGGGTAAAGCGAAAGACCTGAAAAAACGGCTTTCCAGCTATTTCCGCAGCAACCTGGCTTCGCGTAAGACCGAAGCGCTGGTTGCGCTCATTCAGCAAATCGATGTGACGGTGACGCACACCGAAACGGAAGCGTTGCTGCTCGAGCACAACTATATCAAGCTGTATCAGCCGCGTTACAACGTGCTGTTACGTGATGACAAATCCTATCCCTTTATTTTTCTCAGCGCGGATACGCATCCCCGGCTGGCTATGCACCGTGGCGCGAAACATACCCGAGGCGAATACTTTGGCCCGTTTCCCAACGGCTATGCCGTCCGTGAAACGCTGGCGCTGTTACAGAAAATTTTCCCGATCCGTCAGTGTGAAAACAGCGTTTATCGCAATCGCTCGCGCCCTTGTCTGCAATACCAGATCGGCCGTTGCCTGGGGCCCTGCGTCGAAGGCCTGGTGAGTGAAGAAGAGTATGCGCAGCAGGTTGACTATGTTCGGTTGTTTTTATCCGGTAAAGATGACCAGGTCTTAACTCAACTGATCGCGCGGATGGAGAAAGCCAGTCAAAATCTGGCGTTCGAAGAGGCTGCGCGTATACGCGATCAGATCCAGGCCGTGCGCCGGGTGACGGAGAAACAGTTCGTTTCCAACGCGGGGGACGATCTGGACGTGATCGGCGTTGCGTTTGATGCCGGGATGGCCTGTGTCCATGTGCTCTTTATCCGCCAGGGGAAAGTGCTGGGCAGCCGTAGTTATTTCCCGAAAGTGCCGGGAGGGACTGAACTGGGCGAAGTGGTAGAAACCTTCGTCGGGCAATTCTACCTCCAGGGCAGCCAGATGCGCACGTTGCCTGGCGAGATTCTGCTGGATTTCAATCTGCACGACAAAACGCTGCTGGCCGATTCGCTTTCTGAACTGGCAGGGCGTCGTATTAATGTGCAGACCAAACCCCGCGGCGATCGCGCACGTTATTTGAAACTGGCGCGGACCAATGCCGCCACGGCGCTGACCACGAAACTCTCTCAGCAGTCGACCATTACCCAACGGTTGACGGCGCTGGCAACCGTGCTGAAGCTGCCAGCTGTAAAACGGATGGAATGTTTTGACATCAGCCACACGATGGGCGAACAGACGGTGGCATCGTGCGTGGTCTTTGATGCGAACGGGCCTCTGCGTGCGGAATACCGTCGCTACAATATCACCGGTATCACGCCGGGCGATGACTATGCGGCAATGAATCAGGTACTGCGTCGCCGTTATGGTAAAGCCATCGAAGAAAGTAAGATTCCGGATGTGATCCTGATCGACGGCGGAAAAGGGCAACTGGGGCAGGCGAAGGCCGTTTTCGCCGAGCTGGATGTCCCCTGGGATAAAAACCACCCTCTGCTGTTAGGTGTTGCAAAAGGCGCTGACCGTAAAGCCGGTCTGGAAACGCTGTTCTTTGAACCGGAAGGTGAGGGATTTAGCTTGCCGCCGGATTCGCCGGCATTGCATGTGATTCAGCATATCCGCGATGAGTCCCACGATCATGCCATTGGCGGCCACCGTAAAAAACGGGCGAAAGTGAAAAACACCAGTACGCTGGAGACCATCGAAGGCGTTGGACCGAAACGTCGCCAAATGTTGTTGAAATATATGGGTGGTATGCAAGGATTACGTAACGCCAGCGTTGAAGAAATTGCAAAAGTGCCGGGTATTTCGCAAGGACTGGCAGAAAAGATCTTCTGGTCGTTGAAACATTGAGTCCGCTGTAGCAACATAGGGGTAAATTCTCTGACAACAGATAGTTACCCGTCACTATGCAATTTAATATTCCAACGTTGCTTACGCTGTTTCGCGTCATACTTATCCCATTCTTTGTCGTGGTGTTTTATCTGCCATTCACCTGGGCGCCGTTCGTTGCTGCGCTGATCTTCTGTATCGCTGCGGTGACCGACTGGTTTGACGGTTTTCTGGCGCGTCGCTGGAACCAGAGTACGCGTTTTGGTGCGTTTCTCGACCCGGTTGCGGATAAAGTGCTGGTGGCAATTGCGATGGTACTGGTGACCGAGCACTATCACAGTTGGTGGGTGACGCTGCCCGCGGCCACGATGATTGCACGTGAAATCATCATTTCCGCGCTGCGTGAATGGATGGCGGAACTGGGTAAGCGCAGCAGCGTGGCGGTCTCCTGGATCGGCAAAGTCAAAACCACCTCGCAAATGGCAGCGCTGGCCTGGCTGCTGTGGCGTCCGAATATCTGGGTGGAGTACGCGGGGATTGCACTGTTCTTCGTCGCTGCGGTCCTGACGCTGTGGTCAATGTTCCAGTATTTGAACGCCGCGCGTGGGGATTTGCTTGATCAGTGATCGTTTCGCCGTAAATTTCAGCAAACGATCCTAAGTGGCGAAAAATATCGTTGACTCATTGCGTCAGGTAAGTAGAATGCAACGCATCGAACGGCAGCACAGATTGCCAGACGATAGTAAAATCAAGTGATTAACGATTTACTTGATGATGCGGGAATAGCTCAGTTGGTAGAGCACGACCTTGCCAAGGTCGGGGTCGCGAGTTCGAGTCTCGTTTCCCGCTCCAGATTAAGACATCGGCAGTTGCGGGTGTCAGTCGCAAGACAAGATTTAAGGCGCGTTAGCAAAGCGGTTATGTAGCGGATTGCAAATCCGTCTAGTCCGGTTCGACTCCGGAACGCGCCTCCACTTTCTTCCCGAGCCCGGATGGTGGAATCGGTAGACACAAGGGATTTAAAATCCCTCGGCGTTCGCGCTGTGCGGGTTCAAGTCCCGCTCCGGGTACCATGGGAAAAGCAGAATAATCAAAGCAATAAGCAGTGTCGTGAAACCACCTACGGGTGGTTTTTTTGTGTCTGAAATTTGCCTCCAGATTGTCTGGTAACCGTCTGTGGGCGTCATTTCATGGACGAGAGTTCATGGTGTATTGTGCTGAAACCGAACGCGTTTTCTGTATACTGATCTCCAGTCTGGCGATTCGCAGTGAGGCGACATCATGTTAAGCATTGAAGCTAAGCGCAAAAGAGACGCACTTTTCAGGAATTACGCAAGCAATGTAGATTTCGTGCTTAACACGCCTCTTCATGAGCAAAGAAGAGTATGGGAAGAAGGGGCAATGAATGTTCCGTTACCCGAAAATGTCAGCACAGAAGAAATTGATGAAGAGGGTATTTCAGCGGAGTGGGTGCGACATTCGCAGGCCGAAAAGCGGAAAGTTATTCTGTACCTTCATGGCGGAGGTAACAGTCAGGGATCAAGCATCACACACCGGAAACTGGTTGGACATATTGTCCATTGTGCAAACGTGAATGCCCTCACGCTCAACTATTCATTAGCTCCTGAAAATCCCTTTCCCGCCGGTTTGATGGATGCCAAATATGCGTGGCAGTGGCTATTAGCGCAGGGGTATCGGCCTGATGAGATCATTCTTGGCGGTGACTCAAGCGGTGGAGGGCTGGTTTTATCTCTGCTCCTGCTACTCAAAAGTGAAAATTTTCCGTTGCCGCATTCCGGTTTCTTATTATCTCCGATGCTTGATTACACCTTATCGGGCGACAGCATCTCTTCCTGTGCAGATAAGGACCCGCTGATCGTTATTGAGGATTTGCGGCAAACCGTCGCATACTATTGTTCTGATGCCGAAACCTCAAATCCGCTGGTTTCTCCTCTTTTTGGCGATCTGACCGGACTTCCCCCTCTCCTGGTACAGACAGGAAGCGATGAATTACTTCTCGATGACGCGATCCGCCTGACGAAACTAGCCACAGAGGCCGGTGTTAACGTTCAAATTGAAGTGTGGAAAGGTATGTGGCACGTATTCCAGTCATCCGCAGACAAGATACCGGAAGCAAATCGCGCAATACGCCGAATTGCTTCCTTTATTCATTCGCAGCCGCTTGAGGCGTTGTAGAGGGGACTTCAAACAAAGCGCGTCAATATAATACGCAACAGAGATATATTGGGTCTGTAAAAAACCAGGAATAATCCAGTCCCTATTTAACAAGTCAATGATAAAAATAGAATGATATTTTCACAAATAAATAGCTCTATACATTTGGCATTTTTCTGGCTATATTTAATACGGGTGATTTCTATTCTTCATCTTTCAGTAGATGAAATCATCTGATGTTACGAGAGTATTTTATCATTTAACATGAAGGCCATTATTCTGAAACGTACAGTTTTGGTGGCTTTCTGTGCATCTAATTTTAGATTCTACCGGCTTTTATATGACGCCTGAAAAGTAATATTTCTTTTAAAAACAAAGAGAATTCTTATCAGGAGTATTGGTTTTTAATAAATCGGAATAATGGGAATTGGATGCTAATTATCTTAATTAGCAAGGTTATACGCTGTTATTAAGAACCTGGTATTGATGAAATATATCGTAGTGAGGAGATAGTGTTATTGTTTTATTTAAAATCATTAGCCGGGAAATTTTCTTTCTGGGGAAAAACGTTATCGCAGCGACACTGGCAATGAAAATGCTTATCAGGAGGACAGACAAATGATTCAAGGGATATTGAAAAAGATATTATTAGCAGCTTCAGGTTGTACCGTTATAGTTGCTTTTCCTGTCTACACGGAAGAATTAGTCAGCCGGAATTACACCACCGGCATAAACCAGATTGCTTCGGGTGATCATACCGTAACGGCGGGTGATGTGTTGCTGGATGCCAGCGGATATACCGGAATGTTTTATTACCAGCGTTCAATACTTAATACGACTAATGGCAGGATGAATATTGACATTGCTCAGGGCAAGACATTGAGCATTATAGGGTTTAATAATAATCCCGTTGATAACAGTTCTGCGGTTTATGCCTGGAAAAGAGGAACACTTAGCGGAACGATGACCTTTACCGGAGGCAATGTTGTTGTCAGCAATGTTGTTAAAGACAGCTATTCCGATATCTATGGCCTCTTCGCCGGGCCTGGAGGGGTACTAAATTTTGAGAGCGATGGTGAAAATAAAATCAATCTCTCTGTGCTCGTGCCTCTGGCCGATGAGGTTTCTACGCACCGCCATGGTATTGGTCTTTATGGGGGAGAGTTGAATTTTGACGGAGGGCTGTTTTACATCAATGTTGATGGCGATCCGGGGAGTTACTCGATTGACAGACGCATCGGGATATTAATAGCCGGGGGCAGTTCAGTGAACGTCAGGGCGGATAACATTCTGATTGATACAAATGAATCTGCAATCATGGTCGGGAGAGATGCAGGATCGGCTAATTACCCGATGGCCAATAATGTCGTCAACAGCGCGAATCTGGAAGCAAATTTCATCCATCTGAAAAGCAGCCAGGGTATTTTATCCAGAGTGAGTAGCGATTACCTCACCCGCTCGCGTTTCACCTTCACCGGCACTACGCTCATTGAAGCCATTGTCCATGGAGATATAGACAATCTTTTTGGTGACAATGTTGGGGGGGACATTCTTTCTGCTAACTCGACAGATTTTGTCTTTAACAGCGACACGACCCTGATTGGTGAAAACCTGACGCCACTCGGTACGCGTGGTGAATATGAACACGAATATCTTGGATGGTTAGATGGGCACTGGCTTAGAGGCGTCGCGCTGATGGATACCTCATCATTAATCGCCAATGCGGATTTCAAACTCCAGAGCAACGGGGGATATTACAACACGGGACTCTACCTGTGGGAAAGTCAGGCCCTCTTCAAAGGGAGAACGTCTATTTCCGTATTAAACGGCGTGGATACAACTCGGGGTGTCTATCTTTATGGCAGTCCCGAAGAAACGACTTATGCTGAATTTCAGGATGACCTGACGGTTTCCACTTCAGGTTCTCAGGCGGAGTATATTTCCGGGATTGAAGTTCTTGCCGGAGGCAAAGCGGACATTCAGAAAGGGTTATTTATCAATGATAATCCTGCGATAACCTGGTCGCTGTTCTCATCAGGCGATGGAAGCCTGATTGATGTGAACACATCAGAAACCGGAACCGTTCAGATTGACGGCGATATTGGGGCGACAAACGGCGGTACGCTGAATATGACCCTCAATAATGCCAACTCCTGGTTAACCGCGGCCAGTTATACCGCAACAACAACGTCGACCAGCCAGGGTGTCGTAGACATGAATATCACTAACGGCGCGGTATGGAACATGACTGGCAATTCGCATGTCACTAACCTGTCGCTGTCGGGCGGGCGAGTGAATATGCTGGCGCCGGGCAATACTGGCGCGTTTAAGTCTTTGACTGTGGAAGGCGATTATACCGGCGGTGGCACCCTGATGATGAACACGGTACTCGGAGGGGATAACTCCGCAACGGACAAACTCATCGTAGAGGGAAATACCTCCGGCCACACGTTGGTGGCAATCAATAATATTGGTGGCATGGGCGCGCAGACGGTCGAAGGGATTGAAATTGTCAATGTTGCAGGAAACTCCAGTGGGACTTTCGAGAAAGAGAGTCGCATTGTTGCCGGTGCGTATGATTACAATGTGATCCGGCGCGGCAGCAACTGGTATTTAAGCAGCACTGGGGGGCTGAGTGACCCCGTTGACCCGGGCGTGCCAGCTTCGCCAGAAATCCCGCAGGCACCGGTTCACCCTGGTGGTCCTTCACAGATTCGCCCGGAATTTGGCAGTTATCTGGCTAATAACCTGGCTGCCAATACCCTGTTCATTTCGCGGCTTCACGATCGTCTTGGCGAAACGCAGTATACCGATGCGCTAACTGGTGAGAGTAAAACTACCAGCATGTGGATACGCAACGTGGGAAGTCATACGCGCTTTAACGACGATAGCGAACAGTTAAAAACCCAGAGCAATAGTTATGTGCTGCAACTTGGCGGCGATCTGGCGCAGTGGAGTTCAGATGGTCTGGACCGCTGGCATCTTGGGCTAATGGCGGGTTATGCCAACAGCCGTAGCCGCACCACATCAGCGTTAAATAACCATCATTCCCGTGGTTCGGTCGACGGTTACAGTGTGGGTCTGTATGGTACCTGGTATGCCAACGAACCTGATCAATCCGGAAGCTATGTGGACACCTGGATGCTCTATAACTGGTTTGATAACACCGTCAATGGTCAGTATCAGGCAAGTGAAACGTATAAATCCAAAGGCATCACGGCTGCGGTTGAGGCGGGTTACAGCCTGAAGGTTGCAGAAAGTCAGCAATTGACCTACTGGATCCAGCCCAAAGCTCAGATCGTCTGGATGGATGTGCAGGCGGACGATCATCGGGAACGTAATGGCACGCCGGTGAAGGCGGATAGCACTGGTAATCTGATGACCAGTCTGGGTGTCAGAGCATACGTCAATCGTAAACCCACCGTCGAAGAGGACAAGATGGCAGGCATCCAGCCATTTGTTGAAGCGAACTGGATCCACAACTCACACAGCCCGCGAGTGACCATGGGTGAGATGCCAAATGACGTCCAGGGAGTAAAAGATTTGGCAGAACTGAAAATTGGTGTGGAAGGACAACTCTCCTCTCGCTTGACGGTCTGGGGAAATATCTCCGGGCAAGTGGGGAGCGACCACTACAGCAATGCCCAGGGCATGGTGGGTGTGAAATACAACTGGTAAGCATGGGACTGGATATTCCATGAGAAGGGTGAGGGGCAGGGTAAAATCTGCTCCTTTTTTATTCGGGCCTGAGTCGAGTCTGTTCCAGCTAATTACAAAAGATGGGTCGTCTGTCTTCGTTTCAGAGGGTATCTTGAGAGAATCGATGTTTATCTCCCTCCATGACCATGAGAAAACGACCATGAAAAAAGACGTTCATCAGGTGAAGCAGTACCGTCGTGTGATACCTGATGTTGAAATACTGTCGTTATATTCAGCGCGCGCGTTCCCTCGTCACTCTCATGATCAATTCGGCATTGGGGTTTTCATCCAGGGAAGCCATCGCTCATGGAGTAATATCGGCAATGTAAATGCGGTAACAGGGGATATCATCATGGTCAATCCCGGCGAAATTCACGACGGGATCCCCGCTACGGGTCCGCGGGGCTGGCACATGTTGTACATCAATCCTGACGTCTTTATAAAAGAATGGAATACCGACATACCCACAGGTGATTTAACCCTGAAGCCTGTGGCTAGCGATCCTACTCTTGGTCTGATGATTAGGCAGTATCTTCATCAGCTGGCTGCCGATGATCCTGATGCTATGGCGATTGAAGAGATGATCATGCGTTGCCTTATGCAGGCTGGACGGCACCACACCCTTTCTGCCGCACCGCGTATTCTGCCTTCTCCGACAGTACGACGGGTAAAAGAGTTCATTGATGATGCCCCGGAGGAGAACATGACATTGACAAGATTAGCCAGTCTGTGTGACATCTCCCGATTCCAGCTCATTCGCCGTTTTTCCAGGGAGGTGGGGATGACGCCGCATGCTTATCTTTTACAGTCCAGAGTTCGGCTGGCAAAAAAACTCTTGGCACAGGGCAAGAGAACGGTTGATGTTGCATTAATGGCTGGTTTTTCCGATCAAAGCCATCTGACTCATGCATTTCAGAAACAGACAGGCATCACGCCGGGGCAATATCGTTCCGCGATGGTGGATTAACCGTCTGCAATTTTCTACAAGATCTGCAGGGGTATCCTGATAAACACTGCCTCTCCTGTTTTGTGTTTACCAGAGATAACGCCATGCTAATCAGTATCGAATTCTTATTAACCTCTTTGATTGTGATTATTTCGCCGGGAACCGGTGCTATCTACACCATCGCGATGGGGCTGTCGCGGGGGACAGCGATGAGTTTGCTGGCTGCCGTGGGATGTACATTGGGGATTGTTCCGCATATGTTGGCCGCCATCACGGGATTAGCCGCCATTTTCTACTCCAGTGAAATGGCGTTTACCGTCATCAAATATGCCGGGGTCGTGTGGCTGTTATATATGGCGTGGAATATCATAAAAGAGAAATCAACATTACAACCGGATGATTGCGACATTTCTCAGTCAAGGGTAAAAGTGATCCTGCACGCGATATTTATCAATCTGTTAAATCCCAAGTTGTCACTGTTCTTTTTGGCCTTCCTTCCTCAATTCATTCAAACCACATCAACCGCACCGGCAACCGATATGTTAATACTGAGTCTGATCTTCATGTTAATGACGCTGCTCGTGTTCATGTTGTATGGTGTTTTTTCATCCTTTATGCGCACGAAGGTATTAAACCACCCGATGATTTTGTCGGGACTACGGATCCTGTTTTCATGTGGTTTTGTGAGTCTGGCGGTGAATTTATTGTTAACCCAGCGTGGGTAGCGCGAGTCAGGTCTATGGCATACTATGTCTGTGGGAAGGTTATTCCTGAGAATTGCTCTTGCGGTGAGTTTATTCATTACGCCGCAAGAACGCTCTGTAATAGGATGGGATATTATCGGCAAGCAATGGCGTCAAGTTGAAACAACATTCCTGATGTGCCTCCGCGATGAGCAAATTCAGTCTGAATGGATTTTCTGGCCGGAAATTGGCCATCAAAGCGCTGCTTCATGACGTTCTCCATCACCGGAATATCCCACACGTCGCGGAACAGCGCATCAATTTTCACGACTGACTGCAGCGTCAGGCCGATAGTGCTTAGCCTTTCACTCAGATTATCAAACGCGCCATTGATTTGTGCCTCAATGGGTTGTCCGATATTTCCAACACAGTAACTCACAAAGATAAAACCGCCAGCCTCAACCATTCCGGCAAGCGCCCAGTCTTCATTTATTTCATGCCTTGTAATCGTCGTCATAATGTAAGTCATTATCCTTTGGTTTTACATGGGGTCGTTTCTGTCACCATACTAGCCTCAGACATTCTCATGATAAAGGGATATTTCAAAGATGAGAAATAAAAAAGGTCAAATGTCCTTAAAGATTTTTTTATCATTTTTTATAAATACTCCGACGTGGTTAATGCGTTTCTCCAGAGGGGAGGCTTCTCGATCCAGGTAAGAAAATAACATTATTTTTAGTAAGTAACATTCGGTGTAAAGAATGAGTAACGTATTTAAACTTCTTATGGTCAGTGAGAAACTCAGGCTGCTTATCCCGGCGTCATTGCATGAGACGGGTGATCTCAGGACTGCATCACTCATCAATATTCCTTTAATATGATTTTATTGTGTGCTGACAGTTTAATGTTTTTGTTTTATCTTATTGTAAATCATACGGTTACAAACATGATTTTTACTTGAGATGTCTGATGTTCTTCATTTAAGGTCGTTTAAGGCTATTTAAAATGACAGTTTAAGATATTTACAGCAATAATCAATATCATAAAGACGGTAGTTGTCTTTATTGTGGTTTTGTTTGAATTTTTCAATTAATTTTCAGGAATGTATCGCCAGGCGAAAGGAATCGACTCTGTGGAAACGGTAAAAATATAATGTTGTAATAGATGAATTTAGCATGCAATTTCAAATCCTGGAAATATCGCTGTTACAAGTGGAGTTAACGAATAATGCATATATTTTCACATGATCAGTACTTTATTGCTGGTCTGCAGCAAATACTGTTCTTTACTGGTCTTGATAAATCACCTGAGATTGTTGTTTTTGATCCAGGAGGTGGTACTGTTTATATTACAAACAGTATTGAATGTCTGCGTGCGGATACAATGGATACGTTAACGCATTTTACACAACTACGATGCTATTCATTGACCCGAAATGCGCCTTTAACGGAGTACTTTTACGTACTGGATCAGCTAAAGCAGAATAAGCGGATCCCTCTGCATACCCGATCATTGTCGAACAGGGAACGGATAATCATTGAATATTATCTGGCGGGACTCGGAAAGCGTGCCATTGCACGAAACATGCTGCTCAGCGAGGGAGCTATCAGCAATAGTCAGTTAAGAGCGTTGCGGAAAATGAATATGAAGAATATTGCATTGTTTCTTCAGGTTATGCGCAACTGGTGCGTCTTCAGAGCCAAATATTCCTGTGAACGCAGTATCACATTTTTGCCATAGGCTTTAAGAATTATCGATTATTCCATTGGGCAACATGTCCAGGGGACGACACGGTGATGAAGAACCATTTTAGGGGGATAACGGGAATTATCCAAAGGACATCGCGATGATATTGTACTTAATTAATGGAACAGTAGAGTTCAATCCGCAGACCAGAAGCCTGAAAAATCAATCAACTGGAGAGGTTGTTTATTTACAGCAACCCGCCACGGCATGTTTCCTTTATCTTATTTTGAATCAGGGTAGGGTCATCGCGCAAAAAGAACTGGTAAACGAAGGCTGGAAAGCGCGTGATGTTGTGACCCTGCCCAATACGTTTTATCAGACTATTTTAACATTACGTAAGACACTGGAAGAGATAGGATTACCAAGACATATGGTAAAAACTATTTCCCGTCAAGGACTAACATTATCATCAGATATTGTGATTGAACCGTTTCCTCTTCAGAATCTTGCTATTTCAGAAAATTCATCAATCAAAACGCTAACCAGTGAAAAAGAATGCACCGCAAGCATTCTACCGAACAAATCCCGCGGGCTACGCATTGGAATATCCTTTTTCTTTATTGTGACGATAATAAACTGCATGTTTATGTATCAGAATCGATTGAAAATGCCATTTCAGAATTTTGTGGCCCTGCACATGGATAAGAAAAATGATAATCGCTGCCATGTCTATTATGAAGTGACGCAGTCGGTCACTGATAATTACGCTGCGCTGATAAAAAAATATCCGAACTTTTGCCAGGACAACAATTATATCTTTCTCTCTGACTACGCCAACACCGGACGTGCTGTGGCTTTTGTGTGCAACAAAGATGTTCGATCTGACACTGAGGCATTTTGTTCATCTCATTTTTTCTGGAATTTACACCAATGAGTAAAAATACGGTTGTATTACTCCTGATTTGGTTGTTCAGCACATCGGTGATTTCCGGTGTTTACCTGTTATATCTGCTATTCAAACCGTCATACCTGGATTGTATTGGTGATGCTGACTGGAATGTTGGTGATGCCCGTTTCGTTGGCGTGGTTTCCTATCAGATGCACAAGCGAGAAGGGCTGGCCGTCATTACGGGTAAAGTGGATGGCGAGACAAAGATTAATGTCAATCGGCTGGTCTATTTTAACTATACCCAGCAGTTCAGAACGCGGATTTTACATACAGTACGCATTGTCAAAACCTTTTCCGATACCGTGACGGATGAAAAACTCGAAAAGATATTATCTCCATTCTTTTTGAAGAAAGGTGGTGAATTGACCCTGACCGTGGATGAGTATCAATCTGCGTATGTCTTTTCAAACGCCAATGTGCCGTATCTGTTTTGCAGAAAGAAATGATGAGGAGAATGGGTACCCTATGTGAGGTGTCCCACGCGGCAATCAGTATCCGTTTCCTCGTTCGCCATGTAAGATAGCCGCTGGCGAGAGTGTTTACCGAGGACAAGTATGATGAAAACGGGACCGTTGAACGAAAGTGAACTGGAGTGGCTGGATGATGTGCTGACCAAGTACAACACCGAACATGCCATTCTTGACGTGGCAGAACTGGATGGACTGCTGACGGCTGTACTCAGTTCACCACGTGAAATTGAGCCAGAGCAGTGGCTGGTTGCCGTATGGGGTGGGGCGCAATATGTGCCGCGCTGGTCCTCTGAAAAAGAGATGACGCGTTTTATGAATCTCGCTTTCCAGCATATGGCGGACACCGCTGACCGGTTGAATGATTTCCCGGAACAGTTTGAACCGCTGTTTGGTCTGCGCGAAATTGAAGGGCGCGAGATTACCATTGTGGAAGAGTGGTGCTTCGGCTACATGCGCGGCGTTGCGCTTTCCGACTGGTCCGCGCTACCGGATACACTGAAACCCGCTCTTGACGCCATTGCGTTGCACGGTGCAGAAGAGAATTTCGAGGTGGTTGAGAAACTCACCCCGGAAGCGTTTGAAGAAAGCGTTGAGGCGATCCGCCTGGCAGCGTTGGATCTCCATGCATACTGGATGGCGCACCCGCAGGAAACGCCAGTGCAGGTGCCAGTGAAAGTGGAAGTGAAAGTCGGCCGCAACGATCCATGCCCGTGTGGAAGCGGTAAAAAATACAAGCAGTGCTGTCTGCACTGAAAAGAAAGGGGCTGACGCCCCTTTTCTTTATCCCACTTCGGGCAGCAGTCCGGCGGCAATCAGAAATTGTACGCCGATCACCACAATGCCACAGGTAAACACTAGTGCCAGCGCGGGGCGTCCGCCCAGTACGCGATAGCCCGCCTGCGGATTCTGTTTACGACTCTGCCATGCCAGCAGTGAAGGGATGATCAGCGCCAGCACTGCCAGCGCGACGCCGGCGTAGCCCAGCGCCATCACAAAACCACGTGGATAGAAGAGGGCGAAAGCCAGCGGTGGCAGAAAGGTGATTGCACCCGTTTGCAACCGGCCAGCGGCTGTATTGCGGCGCTGAAACAGATCGGCCAGATAATCGAACAGCCCCAGAGCGACGCCGAGGAAAGAGGTTGCCAGCGCTAAGTCAGCAAAAAGGTGCACCGCCAGCTCAACGTGCGGCGAGGCAACGACCTCCCGTAACGCCTGCAACAAACCATTCAACCCGGCATGATTTGCCAGCAGTCCCATAAACGTTGTGGAGTTGATGCTACCGAGCGTCGCCAGTTGCCAGAAAATATAGGCCACTAACGGAATCGCGCTGCCGATAATAAATACCCACCGCAGTTTGCGGATGTTGCCTTCCATGTAACTCACGATGCTGGGGACGCTGCCGTGAAAGCCGAAAGAGGTGAAAATGACCGGGATAGCCGAAAGCGCCAGCCCCTGCTCAAGCGGCAGGGTCAGAAGATTGACTTTATGAATGTGCGGCATCAGCAGCGCCAGCATCACGACCAGGAAAATAATCTTGGCGCTAAAGAGAAAGCGGTTAAACAAATCGACCAGCGAGGTGCCCACGCAGACGACGCCACCGGCAACAAAGGTGAACAGTAATACGCCAGCGGTGGGGGACATTTCGCTTCCGGTCCAGTCGCTGATACTGGAGGCGAGTAACTCACCCGCGCCGCTGATATAGGCAGCGGTCAGCGCATACATCAGGAACATCATACTGAAGCCGGTTATCCACTGACCATAGCGTCCCAGATAGCGCTTAGCCAGCGTCCCTAAACCGGTGTCAGCCGGGACGTGCTGATACACTTCAAGCAGCAACAGCGCGGTGTAGCACATCAATGCCCACAACCCAATCAATAACGCTAAAGTGACACCAAAACCGACCCCGGCGGCCGCCAAAGGCATCGCCAGCATCCCTGCGCCAATCGTAGTGCCTGCCACGATGAAAACACTTCCCAGAGTTCTATTCTTCACGCTTTACACTGTCCCAGAGAAAAACAACGGTTAGATCTGCGGCGCAGGGTAAGGCAAAACGCTATTTTCGTCAAATGACCGTTACATCGACTGTATAAAAATATTTACACCCTAAATGAGCGCAACCTGCGTTGGCGCAAAGCAGCGGATGCCGTTTCGCCGTAGGCTACGCACTTTATTGAGGAGGAATGATGGATTCTGTTCACGGTCACGAAGTGTTGAATATGATGATTGAGTCAGGCGAGAACTATTCTACGGCTAGCCTCGAAGCTGCGATTAAGGCGCGGTTTGGCGAAGCGGCGCGTTTTCATACTTGCTCAGCGTCGGGCATGACGGCGGGAGAACTGGTGGCGTTTCTGGCGGCGAAAGGGAAATTTATCGCTCAGGATGACGGTTTCTCTACGCACGAAAGCAAGATATGCCGTCATTAAGAAAACGGTGAGGAATTTCCTCACCGTTTTATGATTAATTTGCGGTATCGAGCGTCGACAGCTCTTTATCGATAAAATACAAACCTTCGCCGCTTTTTCCTGCCAGCGTTAATTTATCAATCACCGATTTAAACAATTTCTCTTCTTCATGCTGTTCGGCAACATACCATTGCAGGAAATTAAAGGTCGGATAATCCTGACTAGTCATTGCGGCATGCGCCAGTTCGTTAATTTTCTGGGTGATCAACTGTTCGTGTTCGTAAGTCACACGGAATAACTCATCCAGCGATGCATATTCAGCAAAAGGCGATGAGACGGTATTAATGCGCGGCAGGCTGCCGGTATCGGTCAGATAGTCAAACAGACGCTGCATGTGCGTCATCTCTTCCTGCGCGTGGCGACGCAGGAACGCGGCGGCACCTTCAAAGCTGTGGTAGCTACACCAGGCGCTCATCTGCTGATAGAGCAGGGAGGAATATAATTCCAGGTTCATTTGCTCATTCAGTTTGTCGATCATTTCTGTTTTCAGCATGACTTCGCTCCACAAAATTCATAAATATGTTGATGTGGCGTCACTATAATTTGTTATTTAAATATTTGCAAAAGGTAAAATAATAAATTTAATTATTAAAAATACGAATGGGAATAAAACGCATTTGCGCTATAAAATAATTAGCGCGGGATAAATCAGGCCAGTTAATACTGGCCCGTAAATTAATAATAATGAGGTGCTGCTTGCGATATGGCGATGCCCTGACATTGCCAGGAGAGTGTAATTTTCGTGTTCATACACAGGGAGCCTGCATAAACACTGCAGGTGCTGACGGGTTGACCGAATGGCAGGGCGCTGGCATAGCCTAGTTGCTGACACGCGCGTGTGGCGGTGCCCTGGGCGATATAGTCGTCGGTATAGGCGTTTTGCAGCATCGCCTGATCGTAACTCAATCGCACAACGCCGGTTGTCGCGCTGGCATCACTCACCTGTGCCTGTCTGTTGATCGCGCATCCCGTCAGGAGTATCAGTGAGAGGGCAATAAAAAGAGTCTTCATGGTATCGCTCTGAATGTTCGGTGATACGCTATCCTAATTCACACATCAGCGTTTCAATGGCCTGAATAACTTATAGATCAGCAATGACTAATTCACACGACGGCGGTCATTTTGCGGTCACCTTAAGAAAATGTGAAGCTATCCCTCATTTTTAAAACCATCTTTCATAAAATTTGAAAGTATGTTTGCTAAGTAGTACTGTGCGGTATCGTGATGACTCAAGGCGGGACTTCCCGCATCGCATTCAGGAGAAGACAGAATGAAAATTGCACTGATGATGGAAAACAGCCAGGCGGGTAAAAACGCCATCATTCACCGCGAGCTCAAAGCGGTGGCGGATGAAAAGGGTTTTCCGGTATTCAACGTCGGGATGAACGACGAGAATGACCACCACCTGACCTATATCCATCTTGGCATCATGGCGAGCATTCTGCTGAATTCAAAAGCGGTTGATTTTGTGGTGACCGGCTGTGGTACAGGCCAGGGCGCGTTGATGTCACTGAATATTCATCCGGGCGTGGTGTGTGGCTACTGCATTGATCCGGCGGATGCCTTCCTGTTCGCGCAGATTAACAACGGTAATGCGCTGTCTCTGCCGTTTGCGAAAGGGTTTGGCTGGGGGGCAGAACTGAACGTGCGCTTTATCTTCGAGAAAGCCTTTACGGGGCGCAATGGCGAAGGTTACCCGCCAGAGCGTAAAGAACCGCAGGTGCGTAACGCCGGGATCCTTAACCAGGTCAAAGCGGCGGTCGTTAAAGACAACTATCTTGATACGCTGCGTGCAATCGATCCGGAACTGGTGAAGACGGCAGTTTCTGGTCAGCGTTTCCAGCAATGCTTCTTTGAAAATGGCCAGAGCAAAGAGATTGAAGCGTTCGTTCGCGAAATCCTCGGCTAATTTTTGCTGACAAGCCGGAGGGCGTAATGCGCATCCGGCTTTCCACTTTACTTCCTGGCAGACACCGCGCTGCCCGCCTCTTTCACCAGTCGTAACGTCTCCACCATGCCAGTCAGGCAGATAAGCGCGATGACCACAAAAACCAGACGAAAGCTGATGTCGCTAAACTGAATCCCGAGGTACAGCACCAGCAAAATAAGCCAGACAGGCGTGCTGAAGGTGATCTGGGTGGCAGAAGAGATACCTCGTTTGCTTTCTGTGGTTCGAGTTTCTTGCATCGTGCACTTGCCATTCAAAAAAAACGATAAAAATTCACCAGAACTGATATTGATGTAAGTAATTGATTTATTGGTGAAACAGTCGTAAATGCAAAGAATGTGTTAAGTATAAAACGTGATGCAAATCACAAAGTAGTTGATTTTTGTGATGACGGTCATACTATATGCGCATAGACGATAACACCTGCATAACAAAATAGTTGGAGTCATGGCATGAAACTGCGCAAAATCCTGAAAAGCATGTTTGAAAATTATTGCAAAACGTTTAAAGACGTACCGCCGGGCGATATGTTCCGCTGATAAAAAACCTGCTTCGGCAGGTTTTTTTATACCCGTCGTCCGCGGCGTCAGGTGTGGCTATCGTTTCGGCCTCTGAATCGGTACTATGACGGTCTTTCATCACTAACAGGAACGCCTGCTATGTCCCAACCGCTGAATGCCGATCAGGAACTGGTCTCTGACGTTGTCGCCTGCCAGCTCGTCATCAAACAAATTCTCGATGTTCTCGACGTGATTGCTCCCGTTGAAGTTCGCGAAAAAATGACCAGCCAGCTGAAAAACATTGATTTTTCAACGCATCCCGCAGCTGCCGATCCCGTCACGCGGCGCGCTATCCAGAAAGCGATCGCACTGATTGAACTGAAATTCACGCCGCAGGGCGAAGCGCACTAAAATAAGCCATTGTTTTATATTATAGAAATACTTTTTGCAATGCCTCCCAAAGTGGAGGCATCAGGCTGAAAAGGCTTTGCGAATTGGCCTGCCGGGGAGTGAAATGCAGGCCAATAGCGTGGTCAATTAATGCTGTTGATAATTGACGACGTTGAGCACGTGCTGATCGGTCTGCTCAGGGCACAGTCCCGCGCGTTTGGCGCTACGCACTTCCTCAAGAATCGTTTGTAACAACAGCCCATCTTGCTGCTGTTCTTTTTCCAGAGCGTGGAGAAAATTCAGGGTAGGCGCATCGTTCAGGGCTTCCGCTTCGTTGGTGAGCTGCGAAAGCGTGCTGGCGCGCTGCTCATAATCTTCCATTGTTTTCTGAAACAGTTCTTCCAGCGAATGTAAGTCTTCGCCTGGTACATCAATGGCCTTAACGACCGGATTCGCCCCGGCATTTTTCATGAAGTTAAAGACGCGCATCATTTGGGTGACATTACTCTGGGCTTGAGTACGTAAGAAAGTCGCAGTACCCATTAGACGGTGTTCAGAACACCACTCACTCAGATGGAGGTAGAGATTGGAAGCATAAAACTCAAGATTCATTTGATTATTGAGTTTGTTTACCATTCCAACTGCAGCCATATCAATATCCTTATTTCCTGATAGAAGGGATGTGCAGCGCTAATCTGCACAACTTACTGTTAGCAGAATACGTCCATTCTGCCAGTCCATTATGTGATCGAAGAGTCAATTCCATCGCGAATCGAAAATAAGCATACCTGCATCAACGGAATAAGAAAATCCTTAAGTGGCATTGTTTATGATTTTTTACACATTACTGAAGTTAATACGTCAACCCGTATTTGGTAAACATAATGTGAAATTATATATCTGATTGATTTTG
Organism: Citrobacter sp. Ca225; assembly: GCF_030337175.1. Classification (NCBI taxonomy): domain Bacteria; kingdom Pseudomonadati; phylum Pseudomonadota; class Gammaproteobacteria; order Enterobacterales; family Enterobacteriaceae; genus Citrobacter; species Citrobacter sp. Ca225. Next base: position 130,719 of record NZ_JAOWCD010000078.1, read on the forward strand.
TTGAATCTTGAATGGTTTTGTGATTTTGAAATGATGTTTTAAGTCACAAAAGTGGATAGTTTAGCGTGGTAATATCAGAATATTGATAATCTTTACCGTCCCTGCCGCGATAATAATCCTGTGAAACCGTTCTGGCAGAAATAATGCCAGTTTGTCTCTTACTAAAAATCAGGGCAGCGACATCTTGTTCAATTATAACCGAATGATTAATCCGTCATTTTCGGTGTTATCAGCCTGTAATAAATGAGGAAAGGTGAATGAAAAGAGTGGCCGTCTTGCTGGCATCGGGTTTCGAGGAAGCGGAAGCGATCGTTACTATTGATATCTTGCGTCGTCTGAATATTGACGTCGATACCCTGGCCTGCGCGGAATCTCGCGCCGTCGTGAGCTACCACAATGTCCCAATGGTCACCGATTACACGCTGGCGGGGCAACAGGAGCGCCTGTATGACGCGGTGGTGCTGCCGGGCGGCCCACAAGGGAGCGTAAACCTGGCGGCGAATCCACAGGTTATTGAGTTTGTCTCGCGTCATGATGCCGCCGGAAAATTAATTTGTCCCATTTGTTCAGCGGCCGCTCGTGTATTAGGCGGCAACGGCTTACTGAAGGGGCGCCGTTATGTCTGCTCAGGCGATCTCTATAAAACGGTGACTGATGGCGTTTATGTTGATGCGCCGGTTGTGGAGGATGGGCATCTCCTGAGTAGTAAAGGATTAGGCCATATTTTTGATTTTGCCCTGACGCTGTCAGCCCGTTTGTTAGGCGATGACCAACCCGTTCGTGAACATGCTGAACATATCTATTATCCGTGGTAATTCGTTTGTACCCGAATACAGGGGTATTCGGGTACAAGGATTTGTGAGCTGACCTTATGGATTAATGTGCTACGCCATTTTTTATTTGTCTGACAATTACCCCATTTCTTATGTCATTTTCCGCTGAATTTATGTACGCAATTACTGTAATTCTGCGGTGTGATGCCGCTCTCCTATGGAGAATCAATTTCCCGCTACAACTATTCCAGCACTGGCACTTATCTTGAGTTCTTTTGGTAATGCCTTGTTTTTCGTCTGAATTACATAAAGTCGTTGAATATTACCCTACATAAAATGACGCTAAAGCTGGAGTTAACCATGCACAAATTCACTAAAGCGCTGGCAGCCATCGGTCTGGCTGCCGTTATGTCACAATCCGCTATGGCAGAATCGATGAAACTGGGTTTTCTGGTGAAACAACCGGAAGAACCCTGGTTCCAGACGGAGTGGAAATTTGCCGATAAAGCCGGGAAAGATTTGGGCTTTGAAGTGATTAAAATTGCGGTGCCGGACGGCGAGAAGACGCTGAATGCGATCGACAGCCTGGCGGCGAGCGGGGCGAAGGGGTTTGTTATTTGTACCCCGGATCCAAAACTGGGTTCCGCTATTGTCGCGAAGGCGCGCGGCTACGACATGAAAGTGATCGCCGTGGACGATCAGTTCGTCAATGCCAAAGGCAAACCGATGGATACCGTCCCGTTGGTGATGATGGCGGCAACCAAAATCGGCGAGCGTCAGGGCCAGGAACTGTATAAAGAGATGCAGAAACGGGGTTGGGACGTCAAAGACACCGCGGTTATGGCGATTACGGCCAACGAACTGGATACCGCACGTCGTCGTACCGGCGGTTCGATGGAAGCGCTGAAAGCCGCCGGTTTCCCGGAAAAACAGATTTACCAGGTTCCTACCAAATCTAACGATATCCCCGGCGCATTTGATGCTGCCAACTCCATGCTGGTTCAGCACCCTGAAGTTAAACACTGGTTGATTGTCGGCATGAACGATAACACGGTACTCGGCGGCGTGCGCGCCACTGAAGGCCAGGGCTTTAAGGCGGCGGACGTGATCGGCATTGGTATTAATGGCGTTGACGCAGTGAGCGAACTGTCGAAAGGGCAGGCGACCGGCTTCTACGGCTCACTGCTGCCAAGCCCGGACGTTCACGGTTATAAATCCAGCGAAATGCTCTACAACTGGGTGACTAAAGGCGCAGAACCACCGGCATTCACCGAAGTGACTGACGTGGTGCTGATCACCCGTGACAACTTCAAAGAAGAGCTGGCGAAAAAAGGGTTAGGCGGTAAGTAAGAAGACAGCAAGTGAAAAGCCGGATGGCATCGCTCATGTCGCCATCCGGCAACCGGTTAGAACGATACTGACTCACGGAGACGTTATGCAACAGTCTACCCCGTATCTCTCATTTCGCGGCATTGGTAAAACCTTCCCCGGCGTTAAAGCGCTTACGGATATCAGTTTTGACTGTTACGCCGGTCAGGTGCATGCGCTGATGGGTGAAAATGGTGCCGGGAAATCAACGCTTTTAAAAATTCTCAGCGGTAACTATGCGCCAACCACGGGCTCTTTGGCGATTCGCGAGCAGGAAATGCGCTTCGCGGATACTACCGCCGCGCTGAATGCCGGCGTTGCCATTATTTACCAGGAATTACATCTCGTGCCGGAGATGACCGTTGCCGAGAATATCTATCTCGGGCAACTGCCACACAAAGGCGGCATTGTGAACCGCACTCTGCTTAATTATGAAGCGGGTTTACAACTTAAACATCTGGGGATGGATATCGATCCTGCGACCCCTCTGAAATATCTCTCCATCGGCCAGTGGCAGATGGTGGAAATTGCCAAAGCACTGGCGCGCAACGCCAAGATTATTGCCTTCGATGAACCGACCAGTTCGCTCTCTGCAAGGGAGATCGAAAACCTGTTCCGGGTGATCCGCGAACTGCGTAAAGAAGGGCGCGTCATTCTGTATGTTTCGCACCGCATGGAAGAGATTTTCGCGCTCAGTGATGCGATTACCGTGTTTAAAGATGGCCGTTACGTGAAAACCTTTACCGACATGCAGCAGGTCAACCACGATGCGCTGGTGCAGGCGATGGTTGGGCGCGATCTGGGCGATATTTACGGCTGGCAGCCACGTCCCTATGGCGCAGAACGCCTGCGCTTGCATGCCGTAAAAGCGCAGGGCGTACGCACACCCATCAGCCTTACGGTACGCAGCGGCGAAATCGTTGGGCTGTTTGGGCTGGTAGGCGCGGGCCGCAGTGAGTTAATGAAAGGCTTATTTGGCGGCACCCGTATCAGCGAAGGGCAGGTGTACATCGACGAAAAACCGATTGATATCCGCAAGCCGGCGAATGCTATCGCGGCAGGCATGATGCTGTGCCCGGAAGACCGGAAAGCGGAGGGGATCATCCCGGTGCATTCGGTACGTGACAACATCAACATCAGTGCCCGGCGTAAGCATGTGCTGGGGGGATGTGTGATCAACAACGGATGGGAAGAAACCAATGCTGACCAACACATTCGCTCGCTGAATATCAAAACCCCCAGTGCCGAACAGTTAATTATGAATCTCTCCGGTGGTAACCAGCAAAAGGCGATTCTCGGTCGCTGGCTATCGGAAGAGATGAAAGTGATTTTGCTCGACGAACCGACACGCGGCATTGATGTTGGCGCGAAGCACGAAATTTATAACGTTATTTATGCCCTGGCCGCACGCGGCGTTGCCGTGCTGTTCGCCTCCAGTGACCTGCCGGAAGTCCTCGGCGTGGCTGACCGCATTGTGGTGATGCGGGAAGGAGAGATCGCCGGGGAATTACTTCACGAACAGGCGGATGAGCGCCAGGCGCTAAGCCTTGCGATGCCTAAAGTTAGCCAGGCTGTCGCCTGAGAAAGGAGAGAATGATGTCTTCCGTAACAACTTCCGGATCGGGCGCACCAAAGTCGCCATCACCCTTTAGCCTGGGACGTATCTGGGACCAGTATGGCATGCTGGTGGTCTTCGCCGTCCTGTTCCTCGCCTGCGCTATTTTTGTGCCGAACTTCGCAACATTCATCAACATGAAAGGGCTGGGGCTGGCGATCTCCATGTCGGGCATGGTGGCCTGCGGCATGTTGTTCTGCCTGGCATCAGGAGATTTTGACCTGTCCGTGGCGTCGGTGATTGCCTGTGCCGGGGTGACCACGGCGGTGGTCATCAACATGACCGAAAGCCTGTGGATTGGCGTGGGGGCGGGTCTGTTGCTGGGGGTGCTGTGCGGGCTGGTTAACGGCTTCGTGATTGCACAACTCAAGATCAACGCGCTGATCACCACGCTGGCAACGATGCAAATCGTCCGTGGTCTGGCATACATCATTTCCGACGGTAAAGCGGTGGGGATTGAAGACGAGCGCTTCTTTACCCTCGGCTACGCCAACTGGTTCGGCTTACCGGCGCCGATCTGGCTCACGGTAGGCTGCCTGATTATCTTTGGCTTGTTGTTGAACAAAACCACCTTCGGGCGCAACACGCTGGCGATTGGGGGCAACGAAGAGGCGGCGCGTCTGGCCGGGGTGCCGGTGGTGCGTACCAAAATCATTATTTTCGTGCTCTCCGGTCTGGTCTCTGCGGCGGCCGGGATTATCCTCGCCTCGCGTATGACAAGTGGACAGCCGATGACCTCCATTGGCTATGAACTGATCGTCATCTCCGCCTGCGTGTTAGGCGGCGTTTCCCTGAAGGGCGGCATCGGAAAAATCTCATATGTGGTGGCGGGTGTCCTGATCCTGGGGACCGTGGAGAATGCGATGAACCTGCTGAACATTTCGCCCTTCGCCCAGTACGTCGTACGCGGCTTGATCCTGCTGGCAGCAGTGATCTTCGACCGTTACAAACAAAAAGCCAAGCGTACGGTCTGATAAAAAAGTCTAACTTTTTAGTCTAGTTCCTCTCCTTTGCCAGCCGCTACACCCGGCTGGCAATTGTCTTTGCAAATGGCGAGCATCGTCACACTGTCTATACTTACGGTTGCTTATGAGGCGCGATTCGCGCGGCTCAGATATAACAATAAGGAGGAGTACCGGGTGGCAGAACCGTTAACCGTAACCCCTGAACAGTCCGTGCACTATGCTTATTTTTTTGATCTCGATGGAACCCTTGCGGAGTTAAAGCCGCATCCAGACCAGGTGGTGATTCCTCCCACGATCCTTCAGATGCTCCACCACCTTGCAGAACGCAACGCAGGGGCTTTGGCATTGATTTCAGGGCGCTCAATGGTTGAACTTGACGCGTTGGCTCACCCCTGGCGCTTTCCGCTGGCAGGGGTGCATGGGGCTGAACGCCGTGACATCAATGGGAAAATGCATATTGTGCATCTCCCTTCGGCAATAGAACGCGATATTAGCGTGCAGTTACATACGGCGCTGGCGAAACTGCCGGGGACCGAGATGGAAACCAAAGGGATGGCGTTTGCGCTGCACTATCGACAGGCGCCAGAACATGAAGCTGCGCTGCAGGCGCTGGCGCTGCGTATTACGCAAACCTGGCCGCAGCTTGCGCTCCAGCAAGGGAAGTGCGTTGTCGAAATTAAGCCGAAAGGCACCAATAAAGGTGAAGCGATAGCCGCGTTTATGCGTGAAGCGCCGTTTGCCGGGCGGGTCCCTGTTTTTCTGGGTGACGATCTGACCGATGAGACCGGGTTTCGCGTGGTGAACGAGGCGGGTGGCATTTCAGTGAAGGTGGGAGAGGGGGAGACGCAGGCGCAATGGCGATTAGCCGGGGTGCCAGACGTCTGGCGCTGGCTGGAGTCTGTTTACACTGCACAACAAGAAACAACCATGAATGACAGGAGAGATGGCCATGAGTCGTTTAGTCGTAGTATCTAATCGAATTGCGCCCCCCGATAACAAAACCAGTGCAGGCGGCCTGGCCGTTGGTGTGCTGGGCGCGCTGAAAGCGGCGGGGGGACTGTGGTTCGGTTGGAGTGGCGAGCTGGGTAACGAGGATCAGCCATTAAAAAAGGTCACCCGGGGCAATATCACCTGGGCGTCGTTTAACCTGAGCGAAAAAGACCACGAGGAGTATTACAACCAGTTCTCTAATGCCGTGTTGTGGCCCGCCTTTCACTACCGTTTAGATCTGGTGAATTTTCAGCGCACCGCCTGGGAAGGCTATCTGCGGGTGAACGCGCTGCTGGCAGATAAGCTGCTGCCGTTACTGAAAAAAGATGACATCCTCTGGATTCATGATTATCACCTTTTGCCGTTCGCCAGCGAACTGCGTAAACGTGGCGTGAATAATCGTATTGGTTTCTTCTTACACATTCCTTTCCCAACGCCGGAAATCTTTAACGCGTTGCCGTCATCGGAAGAGTTGCTTGAGCAGTTATGCGATTTTGACCTGCTGGGATTCCAGACGGAAAACGACAGGCTGGCCTTCCTTGACTGTCTCTCCAGCCTGACGAGAGTCACGACTCACGATACGCACAGCCACACGGCCTGGGGAAAATCGTTCAGCACCGAGGTGTATCCCATCGGAATCGAGCCGCAGGAGATTGCCCAGCAGGCTTCTGGTCCACTGCCGCCAAAACTGGCGCAGCTGAAAGCGGAGTTGAAGAATCTAAAGAATATCTTTTCCGTTGAGCGACTGGATTACTCAAAAGGGTTGCCAGAGCGTTTTCAGGCCTACGAGGCGTTGCTGGAGAAATACCCTCAGCATCACGGAAAAATCCGTTATACGCAGATTGCGCCCACTTCACGTGGCGATGTGCAGGCGTATCAGGATATCCGTCACCAGCTTGAGACAGAAGCCGGGCGCATTAACGGTAAATACGGGCAACTGGGCTGGACGCCACTGTTCTATCTCAACCAACATTTCGACCGCAAATTACTGATGAAAGTGTTTCGCTATTCAGATGTAGGGCTGGTCACGCCGCTGCGAGATGGTATGAATCTGGTGGCGAAGGAATTCGTTGCTGCCCAGGATCCCGCCAATCCAGGCGTTCTGGTGTTGTCTCAGTTCGCCGGTGCGGCAAATGAGCTGACCTCAGCGCTGATCGTTAATCCTTACGATCGCGATGAAGTCGCGGCGGCGCTGGATCGTGCACTCACGATGCCGCTTTCCGAGCGTATTTCGCGGCATGCTGAGATGCTGGAAGTGATTGTCAAAAACGACATCAACCACTGGCAGGAGCAGTTTATCTGCGATCTAAAGACGATCACCCCGCGCAGCGCTGAAACTCTTCAGCAACGGAAAGTCGCGACGTTTCCAAAGCTTGCCTGAGCGAGGTTTTTAGGGATCAATCTCCTTCAAGCGGGACCAGCAGGACGTCCACCAGGCTTGAACTCACCACACTTTTCGCCGAGCAGGAGGCTCGCGAAAAGAAGCTATGGTTGTGGTTGCCACAGATGACCAGATCCACGTCGTGTTTGCGGCACACGTCCAGAATATGCTCGCTTAACTCGCCGTAGGTAATGAACGTCTGCGCGATCGGATAGCCCGCCTCTTTCCCCAGTTTTTCAAGAAAATCAGTGGTCTCCTCATGCATTACCGCGCGTAAATCCTCCAGCATGGGGGCGGCAAATTGATTGTATAACTCGGGGTCGGAGGCGAGGGTGATGAGGCTGATTCGTGCGTTGACGGGACGGGCAATGGAGACGGCTTTCGCCAGGAGTTGTTGGCTTTCCGGGGTGACTGCCACGGCGACAAGAATGTGGGTGTAGCTCATAACTCGCTCCTTATTGCAAGAATATGAGGTGGTTCTTCAGCATTACTCCGATTTGCTGACAACTGCAATGCCTCTATATGACAATAATGTGAACGCTATCATAATTATTCATTAATATTCCTTATAGGTGGAACTCAGGAATAACTAAAAAAGTTAACCAAATCGATTGACTTAAATTAAATCAGCGAGTCAATCAAAATTTGGTTTAACAAATTCATGTTCGTGATTAATCGCAATCTAATCATAAGCTCTGCGTATTCATAAAAAATAAGTAACAATTAACATATTGTTTCACAAGCATAAAAATAATTTTGCTTGCGCAGGCAGATAAATGCATTTCAATTATTTTACTTACGTGATATTAACGCTGGTTGCGTAAAATCTTTCGCCGCCCCTGACGCTTGATTTAATACCCGTGAGAATAAAATGGTGTTTTGCTGATTAATTTCCCAGCAAAATAAAAGCCCAACTGATGGATTTATGTTAACGATTAAGTTAATTTATGTGACGTGCATCACATATTTTCCAAATTCGCAGCGTGGGTTTGTTGTATGTCTCGGGTGTGACGAGTACAGTTGCGTCGAATTAGGAAAAATCTTAGGCATTTGTAAGAATTCATGTGCTCGCGTTACAACCAGGCAAGATGCCAGCGTGACGCGCGCATTGATGTTTTAAGCGCCTGAGTCGAAGGTATGTGTTTGACCTATTTGCTTTTTTTACCGGGAATTCCCGGCGACATCACGGGGTGCGGTTTTTCCGCATAAAAATAAAAGTTGGTTATTCTGGATGGGAATAATGCATACATCCGAGTTGCTGAAACACATTTATGACATCAATTTGTCATATTTACTCCTTGCACAGCGTCTAATCGTTCAGGACAAAGCGTCCGCCATGTTTCGTCTCGGAATCAATGAGGAAATGGCGACCTCTCTGGGGGCGCTGACCCTTCCGCAAATGGTAAAACTGGCAGAAACGAATCAGCTTGTGTGTCATTTCCGTTTCGACAGTCATCAAACCATTACGCGTCTGACTCAGGATTCCAGAGTAGACGATCTCCAGCAAATTCACACCGGTATCATGCTGTCCACGCGTCTGTTAAGTGATGTCAATCAGGCTGATGAAACCGCGCGTAAGAAAAGGGCCTGATGATGAGTGAAAAAAGCATTGTTCAGGAAGCTCGTGATATCCAGTTAGCGATGGAATTGATCACACTGGGTGCCCGTTTGCAAATGCTGGAAAGCGAAACGCAGTTAAGCCGCGGTCGCCTCATCAAGCTGTACAAAGAACTTCGCGGCAGTCCCCCTCCAAAAGGCATGCTGCCGTTTTCCACTGACTGGTTTATGACCTGGGAGCAAAATATACATGCTTCCATGTTCTGTAATGCCTGGCAGTTCTTACTTAAAACGGGCCTGTGTAGCGGTGTTGATGCCGTCATTAAGGCGTATCGACTGTACCTGGAACAGTGTCCGCAGGGTGAAGATGGGCCGCTGTTGGCGTTGACTCGCGCGTGGACGCTGGTGCGTTTTGTCGAAAGCGGCTTGCTTCAGTTATCAAGCTGTAACTGCTGTGGTGGTAATTTCATTACCCACGCTCACCAACCTGCGGGCAGTTTTGCCTGCAGTTTATGCCAGCCGCCTTCCCGTGCGGTAAAAAGACGTAAACTTTCCCAGGATGCTGCCGATATTATTCCACAACTGCTGGATGAACAGATCGAACAGGCTGTTTAACCGATACGGTGTGGACGAAACACTCCAGCAGCGGTAAGTCATTACCGCTGCTTTTTTTTTGCCTCGCCAACGCGTTAACGCCCCGACTGCGCATCCTGTCATAGTCAACAGCAGAAGGATGATGTCGTGCTTATCTTATTAGGTTACCTGGTGGTTATTGGTACAGTTTTCGGCGGTTACATGATGACTGGTGGAAACCTGGGGGCACTCTATCAACCGGCTGAATTTGTCATCATCGGTGGCGCGGGAATAGGGGCATTTATCGTGGGTAACAACGGTAAAGCCATCAAGGGGACACTGAAAGCGCTGCCGTTACTGTTTCGTCGTTCGAAATACACCAAAGCGATGTATATGGATCTGCTGGCACTGCTCTATCGCCTGATGGCTAAGTCTCGCCAGCAGGGGATGTTCTCGCTTGAACGAGACATTGAGAACCCGAAAGAGAGCGAAATTTTTGCCAGCTATCCCCGTATTCTGGCCGACTCGGTGATGCTGGAATTCATCGTCGATTACCTGCGCCTGATCATCAGCGGCAACATGAATACCTTCGAGATCGAAGCGCTGATGGACGAAGAGATTGAAACGCACGAAAGTGAATCGGAAGTCCCGGCCAACAGCCTGGCACTGATGGGGGATTCACTGCCGGCGTTTGGTATCGTTGCGGCGGTGATGGGGGTTGTACACGCCCTCGCGTCAGCGGATCGACCGGCTGCAGAACTGGGCTCACTGATTGCCCATGCGATGGTCGGTACATTCCTCGGTATTCTGCTGGCCTACGGTTTTATTTCACCGCTTGCCAGCGTCCTGCGTCAGAAGAGTGCGGAAACCAGCAAAATGATGCAGTGCGTGAAAATCACGTTGCTGTCAAATCTGAACGGTTACGCCCCGCCGATCGCCGTCGAGTTTGGGCGTAAAACGTTGTATTCCAGCGAGCGCCCGTCATTCATTGAACTGGAAGAACATGTTCGCGCCGTGAAAAACCCGAACCAACAGCAGCAGACGACGACTGAGGGCGCATGAAGAATCGGTCTCATCCTATCGTCGTGGTTAAGCGGCGCAAACATAAGGGGCATGGCGGCGGCGCACACGGATCGTGGAAGATTGCTTACGCTGACTTTATGACCGCCATGATGGCCTTTTTTCTGGTGATGTGGCTCATTTCCATCTCCAGCCCTAAAGAACTGATTCAGATTGCCGAATACTTCCGTACCCCGCTGGCGACGGCGGTGACGGGAGGGAATCGCATTTCCAATAGCCAGAGCGCGATTCCTGGCGGTGGCGATGACTTTACCCAGCAACAGGGTGAAGTGAATAAGCAGCCGAACCTCGATGAACTGAAAAAACGTATGGAACAAAATCGCCTGAGCAAACTGCGTGGCGACCTCGATCAGCTCATCGAATCGGATCCCAAACTGCGGGCGCTGCGTCCGCATCTGAAGATTGACCTGGTGCAGGAAGGGCTGCGTATTCAGATTATCGACAGCCAGAATCGCCCGATGTTTAAAACCGGTAGCGCTGAGGTTGAGCCTTATATGCGTGACATCCTGCGGGCAATCGCTCCGGTGCTGAACGGTATTCCCAACCGTATCAGCCTGTCCGGGCATACGGATGATTTCCCTTACGCGAACGGTGAGAAAGGCTATAGCAACTGGGAGCTCTCTGCCGATCGCGCCAATGCTTCGCGGCGTGAACTGGTACAGGGCGGTCTGGATGACGGAAAAGTATTACGGGTGGTCGGCATGGCCGCCACGATGCGTATGAGCGATCGCGGTCCGGATGACGCCATCAACCGCCGAATCAGTCTGTTGGTGCTGAACAAACAGTCCGAACAGGCCATTTTGCATGAAAACGCTGAAAGCCAGAACGAGCCGGTAAGTGTATTACAACAGCCTGAGGCCAGTCCGCAGGTAAGCGTTCCCACATCGCCACCAGCCAATCCGAGGTGATAGCGTGAGCATGGATATAAGCGATTTTTATCAGACTTTTTTTGATGAAGCTGACGAGTTGTTGGCTGATATGGAGCAACATCTGCTCGATCTGGCGCCCGAAGCGCCGGATGCCGAGCAACTGAATGCCATATTTCGTGCAGCGCACTCCATCAAAGGGGGCGCCGGCACGTTCGGCTTTACCGTTTTGCAGGAAACCACGCATCTGATGGAGAACCTGCTGGATGATGCGCGTCGCGGTGAGATGCAGCTCAATACCGCCATTATCAACCTGTTTTTGGAAACGAAAGATATTATGCAGGAACAGCTCGATGCCTATAAAAGTTCGCAGGAGCCGGATGCCGCCAGTTTCGAATACATCTGCACGGCATTACGCCAGTTAGCGCTGGAAGCAAAAGGTGAAACCGCGCCAGCGGTGGTGGCGAATGCCCGACTGAGCGTGGTCGACAACACGACACCTGACGACGTGGTCGTGGCAGAAGAAGCGAAATTACGCATCTTTCTCTCGCGCCTGAAGGCCAGTGAAGTGGCCCTGCTGGAAGAAGAGCTGGGCAATCTGTCCACCCTGTCTGATGTCGTCAAGGGCGAAGACAGCCTGGCGGCCACGCTTGATGGCGACATTGCAGAGGATGACGTCATTGCCGTGCTGTGCTTTGTGATTGAAGCCGACCAGATTGCCTTTGAGAAAGTGGTGACAGCGACGGCACCCGCGGTCCAGCCGGAAGTGGCTGAAGTGGTTGCGGTCGAACAGCCTGTCGTCGCCGTCCCAGCGGTGAAAGCGGTTGCCAGAGAAGCGCAAACCGGACGCGTAGAGCGGGAAAAACCGGCACGCGCCAGTGAATCCACCAGCATTCGCGTGGCGGTGGAGAAGGTTGATCAGCTGATCAACCTGGTCGGTGAGCTGGTGATTACCCAGTCAATGCTGGCCCAGCGTTCGAACGAACTCGACCCGGTCAATCATGGCGATCTCATCACCAGCATGGGGCAGTTACAACGTAACGCCCGCGATCTGCAGGAATCGGTGATGTCGATTCGTATGATGCCCATGGAATACGTGTTCAGCCGCTTCCCGCGTCTGGTACGCGACCTGGCGGGCAAGCTTGGTAAACAGGTTGAACTGACGCTGGTCGGCAGCTCGACGGAACTCGACAAGAGCCTGATTGAACGCATTATCGACCCGCTAACGCACCTGGTGCGTAACAGCCTCGACCACGGAATCGAACTGCCGGAAAAACGCATGGAATCCGGTAAGAATGTGGTGGGCAATCTGATTTTGTCGGCGGAACATCAGGGCGGCAACATCTGCATCGAAGTGACCGATGACGGGGCTGGACTGAACCGCGAGCGCATTCTGGCGAAGGCGATCTCCCAGGGGATGGCGGTCAATGAAAACATGACCGATGACGAAGTGGGGATGCTGATTTTTGCCCCAGGCTTCTCGACGGCCGAGCAGGTGACCGACGTTTCCGGACGCGGCGTGGGTATGGATGTGGTGAAACGGAATATCCAGGAGATGGGTGGCCACGTTGAAATCCAGTCGAAGCAAGGGACCGGCACCACCATTCGTATTTTGCTGCCGCTGACGCTGGCGATCCTCGACGGCATGTCCGTGCGCGTCGCCGACGAAGTCTTCATTCTGCCGCTGAATGCGGTGATGGAATCCCTGCAACCACGTGACGATGATCTGCATCCGCTGGCAGGGGGCGAGCGTGTGCTGGAAGTACGCGGCGAATATCTGCCGCTGGTTGAGTTGTGGAAAGTCTTTGAAGTGGAAGGGGCGAAAACCGAAGCCACCCAGGGCATCGTGGTGATCCTGCAAAGCGGCGGTCGCCGTTACGCGCTGTTGGTCGATCAGTTGATCGGTCAGCACCAGGTGGTGGTTAAAAACCTGGAGAGTAATTATCGCAAAGTGCCGGGTATTTCAGCCGCCACTATTCTTGGCGATGGCAGCGTCGCGCTGATTGTGGATGTCTCCGCCCTGCAGGGTTTAAATCGCGAACAACGTATGGCGATCACCGCCGCCTGATTGAGTAAGAAAGGGTAAAATATGACCGGTATGACTAATGTAAGCAAACTGGCCGGCGAGCCGTCAGGTCAGGAATTCCTGGTGTTTACGCTGGGAGATGAAGAGTACGGTATCGACATCCTGAAAGTGCAGGAGATCCGTGGTTACGATCAGGTCACGCGCATTGCCAACACGCCTGCCTTCATCAAAGGGGTGACCAACCTGCGCGGCGTGATTGTGCCGATTGTCGATCTGCGCGTGAAGTTCTGCCAGGGTGATGTTGATTACAACGATAACACCGTGGTGATTGTGCTGAATCTGGGACAGCGTGTGGTGGGGATCGTTGTCGATGGCGTGTCTGATGTGCTGTCGCTGACCGCAGAGCAAATCCGTCCGGCACCGGAATTTGCCGTAACGCTGTCAACGGAATACCTGACCGGACTCGGTGCGCTGGGCGACCGGATGTTGATTCTGGTGAACATTGAGAAACTGCTGAATAGTGACGAAATGGCGCTGTTAGATATGGCCGCCTCTCACGTCGCCTAATCGCATGATCAGCTGACGGCGTAAACGCCTTATCCGGCCTACCACCTCAACGTAGGCCGGATAAGCGAAGCGCTATCTGACAGTCAACCGTTATGCTCCGACCTGTTGTGACACCGCCTCCTCCTCACTCTCTTCCAGTAAACCTTCGTTTTGTGCCAGCATCGCCGTCGCAATACCGTTACCTAACACGTTAATGGCGGAACGGCCCATGTCGAGAAAATGGTCGATACCCATCAGAAGCAAAATGCCGGCGACCGGAATGTTAAAGCTCGGAATCGTTGCCGCCAGCACCACTAACGCGGAACGCGGAACGCCGGCAATACCTTTTGACGCCAGCATCAGCGTGAGCATCAGGACGCTAATCTCAGCAAACGACAGATGAATGTTGTAGGCCTGCGCGATAAACATCGACGCAAAAGAGCAGTAAACCATTGAACCGACCAGGTTGAACGAGTAACCAATGGGCAGCACGAAAGAGACGATGTTGCGCGAGCAGCCAAATGTCGTCAGTTGCTCCAGCGTTTTCGGATAGGCCGCTTCAGAACTGCTGGTGGTAAAGGCCACCAGAACCGGATCCTTGAGCATACCAAGCAGGCGAAACACCTCTTTTTTCAGTACCAGATATCCCACTGCCAGCAACACCAGACAGGTCATCAGAATTGCCACGTAATAACCGCCAATGAACGAGGCGTAGTTGAGCAAAATGCCCAATCCTTCGGTGGCGATCACCGAGGAGATGGCGGCAAAAATGGCCAGCGGGGCGACGTACATCACGTAGCCGGTCACTTTCAACATAATGTGGGAAACCACGTCCAGCGCCGCCACCAGCGGGGTATTGAATTTTTCGCCCAACGACGCGCCGCCGATCCCGAAGAACATTGAGAACACCACAATCTGCAAAATTTCGTTATTGGCCATCGCACCGGCAATGCTGGTAGGAATGGTATGTGACAGGAAACCTTTCAGGCTCATCCCGCCGACGGCGAGACCGGTATCCACGGCTTCTTTCGGGATAGCCAGATTGAGTCCGCTGCCGGGTTGTTCCAGGGTGACAATAAAAAGGCCCACCAGAATGGAAAGAATAGAAGAGCTGATGAACCAGATCATCGCTTTGCCGCCCACACGTCCGATGGTGGACGTCTCGCCAAGACGCATAATGCCCACAGTCAGAGTGCTGAACACCAGGGGGGCGATAACCATCTTAATCAAACGTAAGAAGATGTCGGTGAGGAGGGTGATGTTATCCGACCAGGCGGCAATGACGCTTTCGGATGTATACGAGTGAATAACCGCACCTGACACAATACCTGCCAGCATGAAAATCACGATGAATATCGTGAGTTTATTTGCATTTGCCACTAAAAATCCCTCAGGCTGAATTTAACAATTTTTTATCAGCGATACATATGTTTTATGTATTTAATTACGCCAAATCATTTCCTACCTAACCTGGAGTAATTCGTCGTGGGTTACAACTTTTTTTTATTATTTGCTTATTTTGTTGTATTCATGACCGCGTACTTTTTAGCACGGGATAGCATAAACGTCTGTGACTGCCAGCCACGTGTCTGCCATCTCAGTGACTGGGTGGAGTGGATATCGCCTTCTGACCTGGATTTCCCTTTCGCAAACGTAAAGTTCTTATCAAGGGTGCCGATAACGTTGTTAACTCGTTTTCAGGAAGGTGCCTTATGTTTAACCGTATCCGCGTTGTCACAATGCTGATGATGGTGCTGGGGGTTTTCGCACTGCTACAGCTTGTCTCTGGTGGTTTGCTGTTTTCGTCTTTACAGCAGAATCAAAAAAGTTTTGTTATTTCCAACGATCTACGCCAACAGCAGAGTGAACTGACCTCGACATGGGATCTGATGCTGCAAACACGTATCAACCTCAGCCGTTCCTCTGCACGCATGATGATGGACGCCAACAATCAGCAGAGTAGTGCAAAAAACGATCTGCTGAAGAGCGCGAAAAATTCCCTCGCTCAGGCGGCAGAGCACTACGCCAGATTTAAAGCTATCGATCCGCTGCCAGAGATGGTGGAGGTCAGCAACAATGTGGACGAAAAATACCAGAACTATTTTGCCGGTTTAACCGAACTGGTGCAGTTCCTGGAAAGCGGCAACATGGATGCCTTTTTCGCGCAACCGACGCAGGGAATGCAAAACGGACTCGGCGACGCGAAGAGCAAGTACGCCAGCGTCAGCGAAAAACTCTATCGCCAGGCGTTTGATGAAAGCGCGCGCGACTACCAGTTTGCGCAGTGGCAACTCGCCATTCTGGCGGTGGTGCTGGTGCTGATCCTGGTGGTGGTGTGGTACGGCATTCGTCACACCCTGCTCAACCCGCTTGCCAGCGTCATCGCTCATATTCGTGAAATCGCCGGCGGTAACCTGACCAACACGCTGACCGTTGCCGGACGTAATGAAATTGGCGAACTGGCTGGTAGCGTCGATCACATGCAGCGCTCGCTGGTAGACACCGTCACCCAGGTGCGCGAAGGCTCCGATGCCATTTACGCCGGTACCACGGAAATCGCCACCGGCAACACCGATCTTTCATCGCGGACCGAACAACAGGCGTCGGCGCTGGAAGAGACGGCGGCCAGCATGGAAGAGTTAACCGCGACGGTGAAACAGAACGCCGACAATGCCCGACAAGCGTCGCAACTGGCGCAGAGCGCCTCGGAAACCGCGCAGCACGGCGGCAAAGTGGTGGATAACGTCGTTAAAACGATGCATGAAATTGCCGGTAGCTCGAAGAAGATTGCCGACATTATCAGCGTTATCGACGGTATTGCCTTCCAGACCAATATCCTGGCACTGAACGCCGCGGTGGAAGCCGCGCGAGCAGGTGAGCAGGGGCGTGGCTTTGCGGTGGTCGCCGGTGAGGTACGTAATCTGGCCAGTCGCAGTGCGCAGGCGGCAAAAGAGATCAAAGCGCTGATTGAAGATTCCGTTTCGCGCGTGGATACCGGCTCCGTGCTGGTCGAAAGCGCGGGCGAGACCATGAACGATATCGTCAATGCGGTGACCCGCGTGACCGACATTATGGGCGAAATTGCCTCGGCTTCTGATGAACAAAGCCGTGGCATCGATCAGGTGGCGCTGGCGGTTTCTGAAATGGACCGCGTAACGCAGCAAAACGCCTCGCTGGTCCAGGAATCCGCAGCCGCCGCGGCCGCACTGGAAGAACAGGCCAGCCGACTGACGATGGCGGTCTCCGCATTTCGTCTTGCCGCGCGTCCTTATGCGGTAAAAACCAAAGAAGAACGGACTTCTGCAGACGCGCCCCGCAGCGCGCAGAAGCCCTCGTTAAGCATGGAGCACGATACTAACTGGGAAACATTTTGACCGAAATTTAACACTGCGGCCGTTGCCGCCTGATGGGAGCGTTGATGTTTAATCGTATTCGAATCTCGACCACGCTGTTTTTGATTTTGATCCTCTGCGGTGTATTGCAGATTGGCAGTAATGGCTTGTCTTTCTGGGCATTTCGGGACGGTTTTCAGAGCCTGAATCAGGTCGAGCAGAGTAATCAGCAACGCGCGGCGCTGGCACAAACGCGCGCCGTTTTATTACAGGCGAGTACCGCCCTCAACAAGGCCGGGACATTAACGGCGCTGAGCTATCCGCCCGATGACATCAAAAGCCTGATGGTTATCGCGCGCGAAAGCCTGGCGCAGTCCGCCACGCTGTTCAATGGCTTCAAGGCTATCGAGGCGAATACGGAATCGGGCAAAGCGCTGCAGGACGCAACAGAGAAAAGCTTCACCCAGTGGCGCAGCGATCTGGAGCATCAGGCCACCTGGCTTGAAAACAACCAGTTGTCAGACTTTCTGACCGCGCCAGTGCAGGCGTCACAGGATGCCTTTGATGTGAACTTTAACGCCTGGCAGCAGAACATTAACCATGTGCTGGTGGTGGCTGGGCAACAGAGCAAAAACAACTATCACATGTCGGCAGCGATCTTTATCAGCATGGTCATTATTGCCGCGCTGTTAACCACCGGAGCGCTGTACTGGTCGCGCAAAATGATCGTCCAGCCGCTGGCGATTATCGGCAGTCATTTTGACAGCATTGCCGAGGGCAACCTGGCGCGGCCGATTGCGGTTTACGGGCGTAATGAGATTTCGGCGATCTTTGCCAGCCTGAAGGCGATGCAACAGGCGCTGCGGGAAACCGTCAGCGACGTGCGTCAGGGCAGTCTGGCGATGCACACCGGGATTTCTGAAATCGCGATGGGTAATAACGATCTCTCCTCACGCACCGAGCAGCAGGCGGCGTCATTGGCGCAGACGGCGGCCAGCATGGAGCAGTTAACGGCTACCGTCGGTCAAAACGCCGACAATGCGCGCCAGGCTTCCGGGCTGGCAAAAAGCGCCGCCGAAACGGCGAAAACCGGCGGCGAACAGACCACCAAAGTCGCCAGTACGATGCAGGCGATTGCCGCCAGTTCGCAAAAGATTGGCGACATTATCGGGGTGATCGACGGTATCGCCTTCCAGACCAATATTCTGGCGCTCAACGCGGCGGTCGAAGCGGCGCGTGCTGGTGAGCAGGGGCGTGGATTTGCTGTGGTTGCCGGAGAAGTACGAAACCTGGCGAGCCGCAGCGCCCAGGCAGCAAAAGAGATTAAAGGGTTAATTGAAGAGTCGGTGAACCGCGTCCACCAGGGATCGCAACTCGTCGATACGGCTGCCCGCACCATGACGGAAATCGTCAGCTCGGTCACCCGGGTCAACGACATCATGGGCGAGATTGCCTCGGCGTCAGACGAACAACGCAGAGGAATAGAGCAGGTGGCACAGGCCGTCACCCAGATGGATCAGGTGACACAACAGAACGCCGCGCTGGTGGAAGAAGCCGCCGCCGCGACCGGGCAACTCGCGCATCAGGCCGACACGCTGTCAGCCCGTGTAGCAGTATTCAAACTTGAAGAGCATGTGGTAACACACCAAGAATCGGCACCGCCGCAGGCTGTGCCCGTTGTATCCTGAATGTGATTGAGAAGGCGCTATGACATCATCTCTGCCCAACGGGCAAACGTCATTATTGTTACAGATGACCCAGCGCCTTGCGCTGTCCGACGCGCACTTTCGTCGGATATGTCAATTAATCTACCAGCGTGCGGGGATCGTGCTGGCGGACCACAAGCGGGACATGGTTTACAACCGCCTGGTCCGTCGTCTGCGTACGCTGGGAATGGATGATTTTGGTCACTATCTCAGCGTGCTGGAAGCGAATCAAAGCAGCGCAGAGTGGCAGGCTTTTATCAACTCGTTGACCACTAACCTGACCGCTTTTTTCCGCGAAGGGCACCATTTCCCGGTACTGGCGGAAAGCGCGCGTCGTCACAGCGGCGAATACCGGGTCTGGAGCGCCGCGGCATCGACCGGTGAAGAGCCGTACAGTATCGCCATTACGTTGGCCGATACGCTGGGCATGGCGCCAGGGCGCTGGAAGGTGTTCGCCAGCGATATTGATACCGAAGTGCTGGAAAAGGCCCGTAGCGGGATCTATCGCCTGGACGAACTGAAGACCCTGTCGCCGCAGCAGCTCCAGCGTTATTTCATGCGCGGAACCGGTCCTCATGATGGGCTGGTGCGTGTACGTCAGGAACTGTCAAGCCACGTCGAGTTTTCCGTGATTAACCTGCTCGATAAGCAGTACAACGTGCCGGGACCGTTCGACGCCATTTTCTGCCGCAATGTGATGATCTATTTCGATAAAACGACGCAGCAGGACATTCTGCGCCGTTTTGTCCCTCTTCTTAAGCCTGATGGTCTGCTGTTTGCCGGGCATTCAGAGAACTTTAGTAACCTCGTGCGCGACTTTAGCCTGCGCGGTCAAACGGTTTATGCGCTAAGTAAGGGTAAAGCATGAGTAAAATCAGGGTGTTGTCGGTCGATGATTCTGCATTGATGCGCCAAATCATGACCGAAATTATTAACAGCTATAGCGACATGGAGATGGTGGCAACCGCACCCGATCCGCTCGTCGCCCGGGATTTAATCAAGAAATATAACCCTGACGTGCTGACGCTGGACGTCGAAATGCCGCGGATGGACGGCCTCGATTTTCTTGAAAAGCTGATGCGACTGCGTCCGATGCCGGTAGTGATGGTGTCGTCGCTGACGGGGAAAGGCTCGGAAGTGACACTGCGGGCGCTGGAACTGGGGGCGATCGATTTTGTCACCAAGCCGCAGTTGGGGATCCGCGAAGGGATGCTGGCCTACAGCGAGATGATTGCGGAGAAAGTGCGCACGGCGTCACGCGCACGTCTGACAGCCCATAAACCGCTTGCGGCGCCGGTCACCTTAAAGGCGGGGCCGCTGCTCAGTTCGGAAAAACTGATTGCGATTGGCGCCTCGACGGGGGGCACCGAGGCAATTCGCCATGTGCTGCAACCGCTGCCGCTCTCCAGTCCGGCGGTCATTATTACGCAGCATATGCCGCCCGGTTTTACCCGCTCGTTTGCTGAACGTCTGAACAAGCTGTGTCAGATAACCGTGAAAGAGGCGGAGGACGGCGAGCGTGTTCTGCCGGGTCATGCCTACATTGCGCCGGGCGATAAACACATGGAACTGGCACGCAGCGGGGCAAACTATCAAATCAAAATTCATGACGGTCCACCGGTTAACCGGCACCGGCCGTCGGTGGATGTGCTGTTTCATTCGGTAGCGATTCATGCGGGGCGCAATGCTGTCGGGGTGATCCTGACGGGAATGGGCAACGACGGCGCCGCCGGAATGTTAGCGATGCACCAGGCAGGCGCCTGGACGATTGCGCAAAATGAAGCAAGTTGTGTGGTGTTCGGCATGCCGCGCGAAGCCATCAATATGGGTGGCGTCAGCGAAGTGGTCGATCTTAGTCAGGTTAGCCAGCAGATGCTGGCGAAAATCAGTGCCGGACAGGCAATACGTATTTGAATCAGGAGTAATTTTTTATGGCGGATAAAGAGCTTAAGTTTTTGGTTGTGGATGACTTTTCCACCATGCGTCGCATCGTGCGTAACCTGCTTAAGGAGTTGGGATTTAACAACGTGGAAGAGGCCGAAGATGGCGCGGATGCGTTGAATAAACTGCAGGCAGGTGGGTTTGGTTTTGTCATTTCCGACTGGAACATGCCGAACATCGACGGTCTCGAGTTGCTGAAAACCATTCGCGCGGACAGCGGAATGTCCTCACTGCCGGTGCTGATGGTCACGGCAGAAGCGAAGAAAGAGAACATCATTGCCGCGGCGCAGGCCGGGGCCAGCGGCTACGTAGTGAAACCGTTCACCGCGGCGACGCTGGAAGAAAAACTCAATAAAATCTTTGAGAAACTGGGCATGTAAGGGGCTGACCATGATGCAACCACAGATTAAACCCGTAGATGAACATTCTGCCGGGGATATCATTGCCCGCATTGGTAGCCTGACCCGTATGCTGCGTGACAGTCTGCGCGAACTGGGACTGGACCAGGCGATTGCCGAAGCGGCAGAAGCCATTCCTGATGCCCGTGACCGTCTGGACTATGTAGTACAGATGACCGCGCAGGCGGCTGAGCGCGCCCTGAACAGCGTTGAGGCTTCTCAGCCGCATCAGGACGAGATGGAGAAAGGGGCGAAGGCGCTGAGCAAGCGTTGGGACGAGTGGTTTGAAAACCCGATTGAGCTCTCTGACGCCCGCGAGCTGGTGACAGACACTCGAAAATACCTCGGCGATGTGCCCGGGCATACCAGTTTCACCAACGCACAGTTGCTTGACATCATGATGGCGCAGGACTTCCAGGATCTGACCGGTCAGGTGATTAAACGCATGATGGATGTGATTCAGGAGATTGAACGTCAGCTGCTGATGGTACTACTGGAAAATATTCCAGAGCAGAGTTCTCGACCCAAACGCGAAAGTGAAAGCCTGCTGAATGGTCCGCAGGTCGATGCGACCAAAGCGGGCGTTGTCGCCAGCCAGGACCAGGTGGACGACCTGCTGGATAGTTTAGGCTTTTGAGAACAATGGCCCTCAAGGGCCATTGAGAGTGATGACAAATCTCCTGTTGATACTGGGCGAGCAGATATCGCCCAGTAAAAATAAGGAAAATCAATTTATTGATTTTCATCTGCTTACTACAAAGAAGGAGAAAACACGCTTTTTCCTTCTTTGTCAGCAGTCTGAATGGCCCGTCGGGGCCATTGTTCACTTTGCAGTTAACGGATATCCATTTTTACCGTGACGTTGCCTTCAAAATGGCCAGCATCGGGTTTATTACTGGTTGTGGCAACCGGTGCGGCGGTCATCTGGATATGACCATCGCCGTTGCCATCTAACACAATGGGGAAGTCCGCACTACCATCCAGCGGTATGCCATTATCATTGCTGTCATACATTCTTACGCCAATGTCGTCTCGTCCTATCATTTTGGCAATGAATCCTGTGCCTGTATCGTTAACGCCCTGATCGGCGGATAGGGTCAGCTTTATTTTGTCGCTATTACTGACAGCGGTACTGTCGCAGTGGAATTTGATATCTACATCGCGCAGCGTGAATCCTGAAGGAACGGCTCCAGGCGCAGTAAAATTAGAACTGGCCAGGGTTTCAAAATCGACATTGATCGTACTCCCTGCGTTTATCGTACAACTGAGCGGTGCGTTAATAGCGCCAGAGATGTACATTTCCGACGCGACACTGGCTTTGCTGAAGTTACACGACCCCGAGCCGTAAAAGATGCATACGCTGGTGGACATCAGTAGCTGATTCGGAATGGTTTCTATGCCGAATATCGGGTTAACGATATACAACGAGAGACTTATCTTGTTCCAGTTGAATAAACGCTTAGGATTGCCGGCTACAGGACTGTTTGCGCAAAGTGACTGCGTCGCTTCGCTATTATCGCCTTCGAACAGACTGGTTGTGGGCGACTGATTGGGATAGGTTTCGAGGAGATAAGCGGTACCTCCTCCCGAGACGGTATCGGAGAAGGCTGATATCTGGATATCTAAGTTGTTAGTGAGCTTGCCATATTTAGCCGTTCGGCCGGTAGGCAGTGGCGTGGTACGGTAACTGTAGATCTTCTCGGTGGTTGTACCTGTCACCCCAGGGCACGAACTGCACTGCGCTGCATGCGGATCCGAGGGAAATACAAAGCTTATTGTTGGCTGGATTCTATTCCCGGCGTAGTTATCCTCCGCGCTCAGGTCGTAATTGAGCGGGACATCGACTCTGCCCTTGGTGGGGAAGCAACCACTCAGATAGGTGGTTGCACCGAATGCCTGCAATACGGGAAGTAGCCCGCTCAACAAAATCAGTACGTGCAGACGATGTGGGGTGAAAAGCCAGGCCCATCGAAATTGCTTCATTTAACCTCCTTGCTTGCAAGCCGCCGTCATGCGCTTGATGTCGGCGGCATCCGTATTCTGGGGAATCTCTTCACCGGTTGTAATCGTTGCGATACACCTTTGCCGCTCCTGATTTCCCCATTTTGCCTTGAGCGTGACGGTACCGCTGAGTCCGGCGAGATAGACCACGCCCTGATCATCGGCAATGCCATTGAGCAGACCATCTTCTGAGGTCACCATCGTACCAAAGGGCAGCGGTTGTCCTGATGATTGCACCAGCGTAACCAGCGCGCGATAACCCCGACGAGCACTGAAATGCGCCACGACGGCGGCGTTTCGCGAAGGGACCACTGTTGATGAGGTATTACTGCTGTCGACATCATCTGGCAGCGTAGTGGTATCAATGTTGATGTGATTTTCCTGATAAGCTGAAATGGAAGGAATGATGGCGTTGCCAAACATATCAGTATGGATCCCGCGTTGATTCTGGAAACTGACACCGGGTGCGCCGTCGGCATCGACTATCGCAAACTGGCTACCGAGGGGTTGCGACAGCGTAATGCCACGAGGATGCGCGACCAGTGCGCCATTCGCACCGTAGCTGAGCTGGCGCGAGCCATCTGACGCCGTGTAATAACCGGCATTGAGCCTGCCGTATTGGGCATACCAGGTGCTATATACGCTGCTGCTGTCCTGAGGACTCTGATTACTGCGGCTTTGCTGAAGCGAATAGTTCAGGCGGTTATCGGCCAGTAGCGAACCGTTCAGCCCTACGTTCTGCGTGGTTGCACCGTGCTGATTATTGTTAAGGCTGTAGGTTGCCCAGCTATCAGGTAGCCAGTGGCTTAGGGGAATCGTTAACCCTAAATAAAGTGAACGATCGTCCTCGCTATTGCTGGTTGTGCTCCAGGTGAGAGAGAGATTGTAGCTGATGCCCATCAGGCTGTAACTTGCACCTGCAGAAAGGGAGCTATCACGACGGCTATTATTCCAATAATTTTGCTGATAGCCGTTGATATAAATATTTCCGGCGCCCACCGGTTGGCTGGTATTGAGTTGCAGCCGATTACGTTTATGATCCCGCGTTTCATCTGATGAATCTTTCGTCTGGTGTTGATTGGCTTCCACAAAACTGTAATAACCTTCACTTGAGTATCGGTAGCCTGAAAGGGAAAAGTGCGTATTGGTTGGGTTGAAATCCCCAGTGTACAGGACTCGCCATGACTGCCCGCTGCTGATGTTACCTGAATCCAGAACGCTTCGTGCAGCTGTGACATCCGCGGAGATCGCCCCCCAGTTGCCGAGGCTAATGCCCATTCCCGCGTTGACAGCGTTATAGTCTTGTGCGGTAGTTAAACCACCGATCGCCGTGAATGTATTATTGATTCCATAAATGATACTGCCCTGAGCAAATTCGGGTTCTTTGTCGTTGCTGCCATTGTCTGCCCGATAGTGGCCTGCAGTGGCTTCAAAACGCAGGCGAGAAGGGCGCTGCATTAGCGCAATGCTGGAAAAAGGCTGGATGGTGGTACGCACCGAGCCATCCGCTTCCTGTACGCTAAGTTCCAGATCGCCACTGTTGGTGGAGGCTGCCAGATCGTTGATTTCGAAAGCTCCAGGGGCGACGTTTTGTTGATAAATGGTGTAGCCATTTTGTTTGACGGTCACCACGGCATTGGAATAGGCCGTTCCGCGGAGCGTCGGTGCATAGCCTCTTTCGCTGTTTGGCAGCATCTCGTCATCAGAGGCGATGTTAATACCATTGAACTGCAGGCTATCGAAGACTTCTCCACGCGTGCTGCTCTGACCGGCGATAAACTGCGCTTTTAACGTTTGCACATCGTGTTGTATCCACGTGGCAATATTCTGCCAGCCCTGATTATCCGCGGCATTTGACCAGGTGCCATAGTTGCGCAGACGCCATTCCCCCAGATTCGCGCCGCTGCGAAGATTCAAATATTGATTACTGTGCTGTCCCTGAGTGTGTGCGAGATTATCCTGACCGCTAAACGCGTAATCAGCAAACAGCACCGGAACGCCCGCATCCCAGCGTGAGGGATCGACAGCGTTCGCATTCACTTTCTGAACCGCAATCTGGGGGATGCTGAGATGCAGATTCTGTAATTTAAAATCAAAAACAGCACTTGCAGCAGGAATATAAGTTCCCAGATCGTGTTTCAGGGGCTTATCGGCAGGCTCGGATGCCAGTATGGGGTAGTCGTCCACCTTGATTCCCCATTCGCGCAGCATTTTCGGGGTAAGCAGGGGAACCAGGCTTCCGTCTTCGGCGTTGACATAAGCCAGCGTTTTTTCCTGGATTTTTCTGTCGTTGAGCAGAATGTGTGAAGGATAGCTACCTGCGAGCTGAGCCTTCGGGTTGTCGAAAATCGCCAGGTTGGTCGTCTGTGGTGTGTTTTCGCCACCTTCAAGGGAGTTGGGTTGAAAATAAAAATCGCGGGCATAGAGAACAGAACTACTCAAGAACAATAAACCACTCAGCCCGTGCAATAAGGGGGCAAAAGCGCGGCTGGAGGAATGGCTTAGTGGCTGAGCGCGGTTATTCATGGTTTCAACGACGTGGTAAATTTATCGGTCGTTCCGCCATAGTCGTTGATGCAGCGCCATGAAACACTCTGCGCTGCCGTTTTGGCATCGAATGTCAGTGAGACACTGCTTTTAGGGGCAACCATATCTGCTGTCCTTAGCTGTGTGTTTCCTACCAGTACAGAATCAAAAACGCTGTAAAACGCACTACTATTCTCGATTCGTAGTTGATTGCCTGATTGGCTATACCGAAGGTTTTGACACGCCTCTTCTGGCGTCCCGCTCAGACCCGAAGGACGGTAGAACAACTTAATTTGCGTCCTGTAGATAAGGTGGAGAGCGTTAGACTGTTCATCCTTACGGTCACGGGCAGGAATCATTCTGACAATCAGATAGTAAAGTGATTCTCTGTCTGTTGTGGTAATCATTTCACTGCGCATGACTCGCAGGCTTTGTCCGGACTTCGGGTCTAAACGAAACAGTGGTGGTGTGATAATAAAAGGTGCCCGTGTTTTATTATCTGCATTCATAACCCATGACTGAACAAGCCAGGGCAATTCTTTTTCCGTATTGATAAGTGGGAGGGCTGCCTCTTTTTTATTGGCGTCATATACCACGCGTGTACGGCCCAGTTGAATGCCTTCTGCACTACTTCCCAGGGAAAAGAGGGAACTGGATGTCGTTAATAGAATAAGTAACAACGGTGCCTTCATTTTATTTTCTCAACGCATAGCGAAGATAACCTGCCACGGGGCAGGCTATCATCTGATAATTAAAGAGGCGACTTAGCGATACAAAATATTGACTGTCATATCTGCATACGCATTTCCGGGTGTGATGGGCGTCGCATCATAGGATTCATAGCGGGCGACGAAATTTTGGGATATATCGGCTGATGTTGCTTGCAGTGGAATATACACCTGGCCATCCGCGCCGGTCAGGTTGAGGTTTGTTGTTGGTGCTGCTTCAGTGCTAACAGAGATGCCGACGCCAGTGGCACCGCCGGCCGTAAGTGCCAGAAGGTCATCGTGTCCGACGATGGTGATGCCTTTAAATGTTAACTGAATACGATCTAATCCTGTGGTTGCCACTGGGCAGCCAGCCAACGTAATGGTAAATGCGGCATCGTCGGATTTACCACCGTTACCGGTAAAAAAGCTGGGCGCGAAAGAACCAAGATATACGGTACTGTCTTTTCCGCTATCGCCCGTTATAGTACAACTTGGATCAACAATTTCACCGGTGAAGTGGATAGTACCTGCATTGTTCTCATCTGCCCTACTCCCCATAGAGGCGAGTGATAATAGCGAAGCTGCTATTAATAGTGGTGTTAAACGCATCGCAATCTCCATATGTTAACGTTCATATCCCGTCACTTTGTTATTAAGCAACACAGTGGGCTTGTTTGTTGACTCTGCCATCGTTTAATGGTTTTTAGGTTACTTAAAATAATCCTTTTGATTGCGCGATGAAATGTGTTTTTTATATTTATAATGTCTATATATAAAGTGGGTTAAGTAAGATGGGGTTATAAAATAAAAACACTGAATTTAATGTGTTGATGTATTTTTTATTTGTAGAAATGAATGTGTTAACCTGTGTTTTTTATTTGTTTTGTATTGTTAGTGTCATGTGTTTTTTTGAGTTTTTATTTTTCTCTTTGAGGGTTTGTCAATCATTATGTTGTCCTCAGCGTCAAAAGATAGATTCCAGATTAAGACTAAATAAATTCTGAAAATACTCTGCTGAGAGGGGTAACAGTCAAAAAAGCGGGGAATCACCCCTTTGTTCTCCGCATTGCTTCGCGCGGGGAAGGGCACAATGAGCCCTATTGTAAATCATCACAGATGCAGGCCGTGGCAGACGAAAACGACAACGACGACAAAACAGAAGCCCCCACACCCCACCGACTTGAGAAAGCGCGGGAAGAGGGGCAGATCCCCCGTTCCAGAGAACTGACCTCACTGCTGATTTTGCTGGTGGGCGTCTGCATTATCTGGATTGGCGGTGAGTCGTTGGCCAGACGGTTATCGGGCATGTTGTCGGCAGGACTGCGTTTTGACCACAGCATGGTCAATGATCCTAATCTGATCCTCGGGCAAATTATTCTGCTGATTAAAGAAGCGATGATCGCGCTGCTGCCGCTGATTACCGGCGTGGTGCTGGTGGCGCTGATCTCGCCGGTTCTGCTTGGCGGTCTGGTCTTCAGCGGTAAATCACTGCAACCCAAATTTTCCAAGCTCAATCCGCTGCCAGGCATCAAACGCATGTTTTCAGCGCAGACCGGGGCGGAATTGTTGAAAGCCATTCTGAAATCCACACTGGTGGGCAGCGTGACGGCGATGTATCTGTGGCATAACTGGCCGGAGATGATGCGCCTGATGGCGGAGTCACCGCGCGCGGCGATGGGCAATGCGCTGGATCTCGTTGGGCTGTGTGCGCTGCTGGTGGTGCTGGGGGTGATCCCGATGGTCGGATTCGACGTGATTTTCCAGATCATGAGCCATTTGAAAAAATTACGCATGTCACGCCAGGATATCCGTGACGAATTTAAACAGAATGAAGGCGACCCTCATGTGAAGGGGCGTATCCGGCAGATGCAGCGCCAGGCGGCGAGTCGACGCATGATGAGTGATGTCCCCAATGCCGATGTCATCGTCACCAACCCGACTCACTATTCGGTGGCGCTGCAATACGACGAAAATAAGATGAGCGCGCCGAAAGTCGTGGCGAAAGGGGCCGGACTTGTGGCCCTGCGCATTCGCGAGATCGGTGCCGAGAACAAAATTCCCACCCTTGAAGCGCCGCCGCTGGCGCGTGCGCTTTATCGCCATGCTGAGATTGGTCAGCAGATCCCCGGACAACTGTACGCCGCCGTCGCAGAAGTGCTGGCCTGGGTGTGGCAGCTTAAACGCTGGCGGCTCGCCGGTGGGGAACGTCCACCACAACCTGCAAATCTTCCAGTGCCTGAAGCCCTGGATTTTATGAACGAGAAGACTACCGATGGCTAATCTGGTTGCGATGCTGCGCCTGCCCAACAACATGAAAACCACGCAGTGGCAGATCCTTGCCGGGCCAATCCTCATTCTGCTGATCCTGTCGATGATGGTCCTGCCGTTGCCGGCGTTCATCCTTGACCTGCTGTTTACCTTTAACATCGCACTGTCGATTATGGTGCTGCTGGTGGCGATGTTCACCCAGCGCACGTTGGAGTTTGCCGCGTTTCCGACCATTCTGCTGTTCACTACGCTGCTGCGTCTGGCGCTGAACGTGGCTTCCACGCGTATTATTTTGATGGAAGGGCACACTGGCGCGGCGGCGGCGGGCAAGGTCGTTGAAGCGTTTGGTCACTTCCTGGTCGGCGGTAACTTTGCTATCGGCATCGTGGTGTTTGTTATTCTCGTCATCATCAACTTTATGGTTATCACCAAAGGTGCCGGGCGTATCGCTGAAGTGGGCGCGCGCTTCGTTCTTGACGGTATGCCGGGTAAACAGATGGCGATTGACGCCGACCTTAATGCCGGCCTTATCGGTGAAGATGAGGCGAAAAAGCGTCGTTCTGAAGTGACTCAGGAAGCCGACTTCTATGGCTCAATGGACGGTGCGAGTAAGTTCGTTCGTGGCGACGCCATCGCCGGTATTCTGATTATGGTGATTAACGTTGTGGGCGGTCTGCTGGTGGGGGTGCTGCAACATGGGATGAGCATGGGGCATGCTGCGGAAAGCTATACCCTGTTGACCATCGGTGATGGTCTGGTGGCGCAGATCCCCGCGCTGGTGATTTCAACCGCGGCGGGCGTCATCGTCACCCGCGTCAGTACCGATCAGGACGTCGGCGAGCAGATGGTCGGGCAACTGTTCAGTAATCCGAGCGTGATGTTGCTGAGCGCCGCGGTTCTGGGTCTGCTGGGTCTGGTGCCGGGCATGCCAAACCTGGTGTTCCTGATGTTTACCGCCGCGCTGCTGGGACTGGCCTGGTGGATCCGGGGACGTGAGCAGAAGGCGCCTGTCGAGCCACAACCGACTAAAGTTGCGGAAAACAACTCGGTGGTGGAAGCCACCTGGAACGACGTGCAACTGGAAGACTCACTCGGCATGGAAGTGGGCTATCGCCTGATCCCGATGGTCGATTTTCAGCAGGACGGCGAACTGCTGGGCCGTATCCGCAGTATCCGTAAAAAGTTTGCCCAGGACATGGGCTTTCTGCCGCCGGTGGTGCACATCCGCGACAACATGGATCTGCAACCTGCGCATTACCGCATCCTGATGAAAGGGGTGGAGATTGGCAGCGGCGACGCCTATCCGGGACGCTGGCTGGCGATAAACCCAGGCACAGCGGCGGGGACATTACCCGGCGAACAGACAGTTGATCCGGCCTTTGGTCTGGACGCTATCTGGATTGAAAGTGCCTTAAAAGAGCAGGCCCAGATTCAGGGCTTTACCGTGGTGGAGGCCAGTACCGTCGTCGCCACCCATCTGAACCATCTGATTGGTCAGTATGCGGCTGAACTGTTCGGTCGCCAGGAGGCGCAGCAGTTGCTGGATCGCGTGTCGCAGGAGATGCCGAAGCTGACCGAAGATTTAGTGCCGGGTGTGGTGACCCTGACCACGTTGCATAAAGTGTTGCAGAACCTGCTGGATGAAAAAGTGCCGATTCGCGATATGCGCACCATTCTGGAAACGCTGGCGGAACATGCGCCATTGCAGAGCGATCCGCATGAACTCACGGCGGTGGTTCGCGTGGCGCTGGGGCGCGCGATCACCCAGCAGTGGTTCCCGGGTAATCATGAAGTTAACGTGATTGGTCTCGACACCGCGCTCGAACGCCTGCTATTGCAGGCACTCCAGGGCGGTGGGGGACTGGAACCCGGCCTTGCCGATCGACTATTGGCGCAAACTCAGGAGGCGCTGTCCCGCCAGGAAATGCTGGGTGCGCCGCCGGTGCTGCTGGTTAACCATGCGTTGCGCCCTCTGCTGTCGCGCTTCCTGCGCCGCAGCCTGCCGCAACTGGTGGTGTTGTCGAACATGGAGCTGTCCGATAACCGTAACATCCGCATGACGGCAACCATTGGAGGTAAATAATGCGCAAACTGCTTTGGCTGTTACTTTTCCCGCTGGTGGTACAGGCTGCCGGGGAAGGGGCGTGGCAGGCCAGTAGTATCGGCATAACCCTGAATCATCGCGGCGTGGCGGCCTCGTCGTCGCCGCTTTCATCCAGCCAGCCCGTCTCCGGTCTGATGACGCTGGTCGCCTGGCGATATGAACTGAATGGCCCGACGCCTGCCGGTTTACGCGTGCGCTTATGTTCACAATCACGCTGTGTAGAGATAGAAGGGCAGAGCGGCACCACGCAGGCATTTAACAACGTGCCTGCCGTTGAACCCCTGCGTTTCATCTGGGAAGTCCCCGGCGGTGGTCGCTTAATTCCCGCATTAAAAGTTCAGAGCAATCAGGTGATTGTGAACTATCGTTAACGGTTATTCTCCTCATCAGGCAGTACGCTAAACTGCTGCCTGACTCGCATTTTTGACCTTGCCTTTTGATTGAAAAGAAACGCTGTTTTATAAATCGGTGACACGCGTTGCCGGTCTCTTTGCGTTTTTGCCATTTCACTCTCACCGGTGGCAAAAACGAAAAGGTATCCCACTTTGTAAGCTCTTACTGTAGCCGTGTAAGAACTCCTTTGGCGCAGCCAACCGGCCGGGAGTCCCCCAACCATTTGCAGGGTTAACGGCAATGAAAACACGTAAAATTGGATTGGTGAATTATTTCGCCTATGGTTCAGGCGATTTTCTGGGAGCAGGCACCACGGCGCTCACGGCAGCCTGGCTGCTCTATTTCTATACGACGTTCTGCGGGCTTTCTCCTATCGAAGCGACCTTCATCTTTGCGGCTGCAAGGGTGCTTGATGCTGTCGTCAGTCCGCTGATGGGCTTTTTGACCGATAACTTCGGTTCCACCTGGCTCGGTAAACGCTTTGGTCGGCGTAAGTTCTTTATCTTGCTGGGGATCCCATGTGTATTCAGCTATTCACTGATGTGGGTAGGGGACATGGGTTTCTGGTATTACCTGCTGACCTATCTGCTGTTTGATATCGTCTATACCATGATTCTGGTGCCTTACGAAACGCTGGTGCCGGAGATGACCGATGATTTCAAACAGAAAACCAAGTTTTCCGGCGCGCGTATAGGAATGGCGCAAATGTCCGCCATTCTGGCCTCTTTCCTGCCCGGCATTTTGTTAACCGCCTTCGGCAAGGACAACCCCATCTCCTTCTTTTATGCAAGCCTGGTGTTCTCAGTGCTGTGCGCATTGATGCTGACTTTTGTCTGGTTCTTTACCTGGGAACGCCCGCGTGAAGAGTGGACGGAAGCGGCGCTGCGGGCGGAAGAAGAGAAAAAGAGCCTGACGTTCAGCCAGAGCATGAACCGCCTGTTCGTAGAGTTGAGTTCCACACTGCGGATTAAGATTTTCCGTCAACATCTGGGGATGTATCTCGGCGGTTACATCGCGCAGGACGTGTTCAACGCCGTCTTTACCTACTATGTGGTGTTTGTCCTGATGCAGGAAGCGTCAATGGCGTCGAATTTGCTCGGTACGATGGCGATTTTCCAGTTCATTGCGGTTATTGCCATGATCCCGTTGTGCATCCGTTTTGGGCCCGCGCCGTCCTATCGAATGGTCGTGGTGTTGTTCGGTCTGAGCTCGCTCTCTTACGCGGTGCTTTACTACGCAGGATTGAGCGACATCTACTCTCTGTTGCTGCTGGTTTCTGCGGTGGCGGGGCTGGGTCGTGGCGGTATCAACTACGTTCCGTGGAACACTTACACCTACATTGCGGATGTCGATGAAGTCATTACCGGTCAGCGCCGCGAAGGGATCTTCGCCGGGATCATGACCCTGACGCGTAAAGCGTCGCAGGCAGGGGCGGTGATGCTGGTTGGGATTGTCATGCAAATGTCGGGCTTTGTTTCAGGGCAGAGCACGCAGCCTGAAGCGGTCAGCCATACCATTCTGTTGATTCTCAGTTGCGGTACGCTGCTGGTGCTGGCCTGCGGCTTCCTGGTCTCCCTGCGCTTTAAACTGAATTTGCAGACCCACAACACGCTGCGTGAAGAGACGGTGAAAATGCGCGAATCCGGTCGCACAATGCCGGAAAGTATTACCCCACAGGCACGCGCCACCGTCGAGATGCTTGCCGGGCTGCCGTATGAATCACTTTGGGGTAACAACAATATTGGTTACCTGAATCGTAATAAACCCGCGGCTCCTTCACTGAAGCAGGCTGCGATATGGAATTCGACTTATCACAGAGGGTAAAGATATGAAGGTTTGGCCTGTCAAACATAGCTCGTTACTGCGTCAGCCGGAACGGTTTATCTCACGGGAAGCGCTGAAAGCGTTAATTCAGACGGTGACGACCAATCTGGTGAACATCAAGGACGAGACGGGTCAATTTCTGCTGCGCCTGGACGACGGACGTGTGATAGACACCAAAGGCTGGGCAGGATGGGAATGGACGCACGGCGTCGGGCTGTACGGGATGTATCAGTACTACCAGCAGACCGGCGACGAAACGATACGCGACATCATCGACAACTGGTTTGCTGACCGTTTTGCCGAAGGGACCACCACCAAAAACGTCAACACGATGGCACCATTTTTGACTCTGGCGTATCGCTACGAGGAGACGCGTAATCCCGCTTATCTGCCGTGGCTTGAGGCGTGGGCGGAATGGGCCATGTATGAGATGCCGCGCACCGATCACGGCGGAATGCAGCACATCACGCTGGCGGAAGAGAACCATCAGCAAATGTGGGATGACACCCTGATGATGACGGTGCTGCCACTGGCGAAAATCGGTAAGTTGCTTAAGCGTCCTGAATATGTGGAAGAGGCGACCTATCAGTTTTTGCTGCACGTACAGAATCTGATGGACCGGGAGACTGGCCTGTGGTTCCACGGCTGGAATTACGACGGGCATCATAACTTTGCCAGTGCCCGCTGGGCACGCGGCAATAGCTGGCTGACCATTGTGATCCCGGACTTCCTCGAACTGGTGGATCTGCCAGAAAATAACGCCGTGCGCCGCTTTCTGGTGCAGGTGCTGAATGCGCAGATTGCTGCGCTGGCGAACTGTCAGGATGAAAGCGGGTTGTGGCACACGCTGCTTGACGATCCGCACTCCTACCTGGAAGCCTCCGCAACCGCAGGGTTCGCCTACGGAATTTTAAAAGCGGTGCGCAAGCGTTATGTCAGTGCGGACTATGCCGAGGTGGCGGAAAAAGCGATTCGTGGAATTGTGCGGAACATTTCACCGCAAGGGGAGTTGCTGCAAACGTCTTTCGGTACGGGAATGGGCCACGATCTCGACTTCTATCGGGCGATTCCGCTGACTTCCATGCCATACGGCCAGGCGATGGCGATGCTGTGTCTGACGGAGTATTTGCGGAAGTATTTCTGATAGCCTGAAAAAACAGAACCCGGCATTTGCCGGGTTCTGTTTATCGCTTACATCCGTTCTACGGTTTCGATACCCAGAGTATCCAGACCGAGCTTCAACGTTTTCGCCGTCAGCAGCGCCAGTTTCAGGCGGCTGTTACGAACTTCTTCGTTTTCTGCGCTCAGGATTGGGCAGTGTTCGTAGAAGCCTGAGAACAGACCGGCGACGTCATACAGGTAGGCACACATTACGTGCGGCGTCCCTTCACGCGCAACAACGGTCAGCGTTTCTTCAAACTGCAGCAGACGGGCAGCCAGTTGCGCTTCGCGATCTTCGCTGAGCTGTACCTTCGCGTTCGCCAGATCATTTTCATCCAGACCGGATTTACGGAATACCGACAGCACACGGGTGTAGGCATACTGCATGTAAGGCGCGGTATTGCCTTCGAAGGCCAGCATGTTATCCCAGTCGAAGATGTAGTCGGTGGTGCGGTTTTTGGACAAATCGGCGTATTTCACCGCGCCAATCCCGACGGCGTTGGCCAGTTTTTCCAGTTCGTCTGCCGGCATGTCCGGGTTCTTCTCGCTCACCAGACGACGGGCGCGTTCCAGCGCTTCGTCCAGCAGGTCTGCCAGTTTCACCGTACCGCCTGCGCGCGTTTTGAACGGCTTACCGTCTTTGCCCAGCATCATGCCGAACATGTGATGTTCCAGCGGCACGGCGTCAGGCACGTAACCGGCTTTACGCACGATGGTCCACGCTTGCATCAGGTGCTGGTGCTGACGGGAGTCGATGTAATAGAGCACGCGATCGGCATGCAATGTTTCATAACGGTACTTGGCGCAGGCAATATCGGTGGTAGTGTACAAATAGCCGCCATCTTTCTTCTGAATGATGACCCCCATCGGTTCGCCTTCCTTGTTTTTATACTCATCAAGGAATACGACGGTGGCGCCTTCGCTTTCGACGGCCAGACCCTTGGCTTTCAGATCGGCCACGATCCCCGGCAGCATCGGGTTGTACAGGCTTTCGCCCATCACATCGTCGCGGGTCAGGGTTACATTCAAACGGTCATAGGTGATCTGATTCTGGGACATGGTGATGTCGACCAGTTTGCGCCACATCTGCAGGAAGTATTCGTCGCCACCCTGCAGTTTTACCACGTAGCTACGGGCGCGCTCGGCGAAGGCTTCATCTTCGTCGTAATGTTTTTTGGCTTCACGATAGAAACCTTCGAGATCCGCCAGCGCCATTTCACCGGCGTTTTCCTGCTGCTGTTTTTCCAGATACGCGATCAGCATGCCGAACTGAGTGCCCCAGTCGCCGACGTGGTTGGCGCGAATAACGTGGTGGCCGAGGAACTCAAGGGTACGCACGGCGGCGTCACCGATAATGGTGGAGCGCAGGTGGCCGACGTGCATCTCTTTCGCCACGTTTGGCGCGGAGTAATCGACAACCACCGTCTGCTTCGCCGGTTTAGTCACGCCGAGACGATCGGAGGTCAGCGCCTGTTCCACATGTTCTGCCAGGAATGCCGGGTTGAGGAAGATATTGATAAAGCCAGGGCCCGCGATTTCAACTTTGCTGGCGATACCGTTCAGATCCAGATGAGTCAGCACCTGCTCAGCCAGTTGTCGTGGAGCCATACCCAGTTTTTTAGCAACTGCCATCATGCCATTGGCCTGATAGTCGCCGAACTGTACTTTTGCTGACTGACGAACCTGCGGTTCGCAATCTGCAGGCGCGCCTGCAGCAATCATGGCCTGACTGACTTTTTCTGAGAGAAGAGCCTGAATATTCACCGGAATACCTTACGTTGATGAAGCGGGTTGATGTTTACCGCACCAGTTTAAGAATTAAGGGCGGGAGTATACTGCAAATGCCCCCCTGCGTCAGCACTGCGCAGCCGTAAGCGCGTACAGAAAATAAGCGTTAAAGGAGTGCATAAGCATGCATACCGCAAATCCTGCAATCTACGGTTGGTTGCGGGAGGTCAACGGAGTAAATTAGCGGCTTTGAACACCGATAAGAGCTCTTATTATGGCGAACTGGCAGACCATTGACGAACTGCATGATATTTCCGCAGATTTACCGCGATTCACTCAGGCGTTCACAGAACTTTCCACTCGCCTCGGTCTGGATGTTGCACCGCTTGAGGCCGATCACATTTCTCTGCGTTGTCATCAGAACGCCACTGCTGAACGCTGGCGTCGAGGATTTGAACAATGCGGCGAGCTGCTGTCGGAAAATACCATCAACGGGCGACCAATTTGTCTGTTCAAACTGCATGAGCCGGTGTGCGTCGCGCACTGGCGCTTTAGCATTGTGGAACTGCCGTGGCCCGGGGAAAAGCGGTATCCTCATGAAGGGTGGGAACACATTGAGATTGTCCTGCCTGGCGCTCCTGAAACCCTGAATGCCCGCGCATTAGCGCTGCTTTCGGATGACGGACTGAGCCAGCCGGGCATTTTTGTGAAAACCAGTTCACCGAAAGGGGAACACGAACGTCTGCCGAACCCGACGCTGGCGGTCACTGACGGGAAGGTCACCGTCAAATTCCACCCGTGGTCGATTGAGGCAATCGTCGCCAGCGAACAGCAACAGGAGTGAATATGACATTGCTGGAAATCTGTTGTTACAGCATGGAGTGCGCGCTTACGGCGCAGCAAAACGGTGCGGACCGCATTGAACTGTGCGCCGCGTCAAAAGAAGGGGGCTTAACGCCATCACTGGGCGTGCTGCGCTCGGTTCGTCAGGCGGTGACGATTCCGGTACATCCGATCATCCGGCCGCGCGGTGGAGATTTTTGTTATACCGACGGTGAGTTCGCGGCGATGCTGGACGATGTACGGACCGTGCGTGAACTGGGGTTTCCCGGACTGGTGACAGGCATTCTTGATCCTGACGGTCATGTCGACATGCCACGTATGCGGCAGATTATGGACGCGGCAGGTCCTCTGGCTGTGACCTTTCACCGCGCGTTCGATATGTGTGCTAATCCGTTAAATGCACTACATAATCTTGCGGAACTGGGTGTCGCCAGAGTGCTGACGTCGGGGCAGAAATCAGATGCAGTGCAAGGTTTAGCAAATATTATTGAACTTATTGCTCACCCCGGTGCTCCAATCATTATGGCCGGAGCGGGGGTTCGCGCAGAAAATCTGCCGCGTTTCCTGGATGCCGGAGTACGGGAAGTACACAGCTCCGCCGGAACCTTGCTGGTTTCACCTATGCGCTATCGCAATCAGGGTCTGTCAATGTCGACAGATAAGCAAGCGGATGAATATTCCCGCTATGCGGTAGACGGCAAGTCGGTTGCTGAAATGAAAGGAATCATTGTTCGCCATCAGGCCAAATGATTTTACCGTTGCATCATGTCGCCCAATATGATGCTTGCTCGTACCAGGCCCCTGCCCATTCAACAGGGGCCTTTTTTTACGCTAAATTTCGCTGATGAATGACGTTGTAGGCCGTGCACGCGAAGCGCCCCGGGCAAAATGCCGGATGCGACTACTGCCTTATCCGGCCTACACCCACAACATCACGGCTTACGCGCAATTAATACGGCACGTAATGGAGCGGGGTAGCCTTCAACCGTTTTGCTGTGATCGTTCGGGTCGAGGAAATCGGCCAGCGATTCGGTGACCATCCATTCGGTACGGCGCTGCTCTTCGGTCGTCGTCACGCAGACATCCGCGATGCGAACATCAACGAAGCCACATTTTTCCAGCCAGTTTTTCAGCGCCAGCGCGGAAGGGATGAAATAGACGTTGCGCATCTGCGCGTAGCGATCGCCCGGCACCAGCACAGTATTTTCATCGCCTTCCACCACCAGCGTTTCCAGCACCAGTTCGCCGTCTTTTAGCAGTTGATCTTTCAACTGCCAGAGATGCTCCAGCGGGGAGCGGCGATGGTAAAGCACGCCCATCGAAAAGACGGTATCAAACGCATTCAGCGCCGGAAGTTGTTCTATACCCAGCGGCAGCAGATGCGCACGCTGATCGTTCCCCAGCAGCTTTCGCACCGCTTCAAACTGGCACAGGAACAGTTGCGTCGGGTCAATACCAACAGCCAGATGCGCACCCGCGCCAATCATGCGCCACATATGGTAGCCGCTGCCGCAACCCACATCCAGAATCGTGCGACCGGTCAGATCCGACAGATGCGGCAGTACGCGATCCCATTTCCAGTCAGAACGCCATTCAGTATCAATGTTCACGCCATACAGCGAGTATGGCCCTTTACGCCATGGCATCAGATTTCGCATCAGGGTGTCGATACGCTTGATCTGCCCCGGGCTCAGCGGCGCTTCACTTTCCGCCGTCACGCTGTGTAATAAATCCAGACGGTACGGCGTCAGTTCCGGCAGAAATTCCACCGCGTTTGACCACTGCTTAAACAGACCGTGCTGATCGCGCTGCCAGGCGGCAATCTGCGCGGGCAACGTTTCCAGCCAGTGGGCAAGATGATTTTTGGCAATCAGCTGATAGAAGTTACCAAAGTCGATCATGCGCTCGCCTCAGCTTTCAATGCCACCAGTGAGCCAAAGTTAAAGCACTGAAACCACAGTTCGCTGTGCTCAAAACCGGCCTGACGCAGGCGGGCTTTATGGGTTTCGACTGAATCGGTCAGCATCACGTTTTCCAGCATGCTGCGCTTCTGGCTGATTTCCAGTTCGCTGTAGCCGTTGGCTCGCTTGAAGTCGTGGTGCATGTTGAACAGCAGTTCGCCCACTTTCGCATCTTCGAAGCTGAATTTTTCCGACAGCACCAGCGCGCCGCCCGGATTCAGCCCCTGATAAATCTTATCCAACAACGCCTGGCGCTCCGGCGGCTCAAGGAATTGCAGGGTAAAATTCAGTACCACCATTGAGGCGTTCTCAATGGTGATGGCGCGGATGTCGCCTTCCACAACCTCAACTGGCGTGGGTGCCTTGTAAGCATCGATATGACGGCGGCAGCGTTCGATCATCGCCGGGGAGTTATCAACGGCGATAATTTTGCAGTTTTCATGATGGATATTGCGACGCACCGAGAGCGTCGCCGCACCCAGCGAACAACCCAGATCGTAGACCTGCGTATCCGGCTGCACAAAGCGCTCGGCAAGCATGCCAATCATCGAAATAATATTGGAATAGCCGGGAACAGAACGCTGGATCATATCCGGGAAGACTTCGGCTACCCGTTCATCGAAGGTCCAGTCGCCCAGGCTGGCGATGGGCGCAGAAAAAAGCGTGTCGCGGTGAGACATAACGTAAAAATCCGGGAAAAATAAAGTGGCGTATTGTGCGCTAATGCAGGGAGAAAACCAACTCCCACGGCATATACCAAAGGTTCGCCAGCACCATCAGTAACAATGCACACCAGGTGGCGCTCATGCCGGAGCGACGCCAGCGGAACAGACGGTGATGGAAACCGTAATAATGCATCAGCCGACCCACGAGCAGAATAATGCCGCAAATATGCACCATCCAGGTTTCTGCGCCGTTCATTTCCATAAACAGCAGCAGCACTAACGCGACGGGAATATATTCCACCGCATTACCATGAATGCGGATGGCTGTCTGGAGTTCACTGAAGCCGCCGTCACCATAGGCAACGCGGTATTGCATCCGCAGGCGGACAACGTCAAAAGAAAACTTCATCAACAACAACGCACCCAAAACGGCATACAGCGCGCTTACCATACAAACTCCCTTTAAAATGGCTGATGGCACTGTCTATGATAGGTGGCAATTTCAGAAAAGAGAAGATTGCTGTGGAATGGACGGAGCAGTTCCGATATCCGGTAAAACATCTCGCAAGTCCTGCCACAGGGTATCGACCAGTTCCGGAGCCTGCGCGATATCCGGGGTATGCAAAAAGAGATACGGTGTGGTGGCCTGTTCCCAGAGCGGTAATTTTTTTAGCCAGTCGGCAAAGAACGCCCGGTTTTGTCGCATATCATCGCTGCCGATAAAGCGCACCAGTGGATGGTTCGCGGTCACTACTGCATGTACCGGCAGTTTCGGCTTCTTGCGCTGGGCGTCGCGGATGGCTTCATTATGCGCATGGGCCGCGTGTACTGGACGACTGTCGAGGATAACCCGATTCACTCCGCGCCGATGCAATCCGCTATTGAACTGCTGTTCAGCGTCGCCTTTAGCGAAAAATTCAGGATGACGGACTTCGACGCCGTAGGTAAACATCTGTGGCAGGGCATCGAGAAAATGCCAGAGCGCAGGGAGATCGCGTGGGCCAAAGGTGGCGGGCAATTGCAGCCAGTACTGACCGATGCGGCTTTCCAGCGGCGACATTCGGGTCAGGAATTCGTGCAGCAGATCATCGCAATTGCGCAGAGCTGCCTGATGGGAAATGGTCGCTGGAAATTTAAAACAGAAACGAAACGCATCCGTCGTTTGTGCGTACCAGCGTGCCACAATCTCCGCTTTTGGTAGCGCATACAGCGTGGTGTTGCCTTCCACACAGTTAACATGACGGGTGTCAGTGGTTAACTGACTGATTTTAATGATGCTCCTGTACTGTTCTGCTGGATATGGGGCATCAATGGGGCAAAATCTGCCAGCTTCTTATTCAGCATTGCGATCTGCTCTGCACTGCTGTCAGCCATCCATGCACCGTAAACGTTGAACACCATCTGGGCGCTGGCATGCCCCATTTGACTGGCAATGAAACTCGGGTTTGCACCAGCAGATAATGACCAGCACGCATAGGTATGCCGTGACTGGTACGCCTTTCTGCGTCTGATCCCTGCACGTTTTAGTGCCGCTTCCCATGAGTCGCCTATAGAATCGACCTGGTAAATAAATCCGACCTGCTCACTTCGCCTGACCACGTGCGGGTTAAAGACGAATGTACACTCATGGTTCACCGAACGGCCATACTCACGTAACTGCACATCGATATGGCGCTGCTTGCCCAGCCTTGTCATTTCAGCCTGATTTTTCAGGATATTGATTGCTGGCTGGATAAGATGCACTACTCGATCTGTGCTTGCCTCGGTTTTCGGTAGAGTGAACTCACCAATTTTCGTATAATTACGCCTGACGGTAATTGTTCCAGCCTTCAGATCGATATCTTCCCAGGCCAGGGAGACCAGTTCCCCATGACGCATTCCTGTGTACACTGCTAATGACCACAGGTTTTTCGTCTGCTGATGCCGGCATGCATCTATCAGGCGAATAAATTCGTCTCGAGTCAGCGGATCTGGCTCTGCCCTGGCTTTTTTCAGAGGCTTAATTCCTTCGAATGGGTTCACCTCTAAGTAACCGTGGTCAGCAGCAAACTGGAACATTCCGGCTATCGTCGTCATGTAATAATTTACGGTAACAACGCTTCGCCCCTTTGCTGGTGGTTGGCCTTTCGATGGCGTTTGATACCCGGTAAGCAAATCCTTCCTCAGGTACAGCAACTCTTCTTTGGTTACCGAGGATACCAGGCGATTCCCACCAATCTTCGGCACAACATTCCGCGCCACTGACTCATAGCGATTGAACGCATTGGCGCAGATTTCCATCTTTTTCAGATCCAGCCACTTCGCCTCGAGCTCCTTCACCGTGATTTCCTTTTTACCCAAACCAAAAATTTTCAGGTTCGGAGAATCAGGAAACCTCTCCGCGTAATCAAAATTCCCCATCTTGATAGAGAAACAAACCGATGTGCGCAGCTCGCCGGCGATCTTCCTGTTCTTAGCGGTGTCAGGGACACTGAGGCTTTCCCTGACACGCTTACCTTTAAAATTAAACCAGATGCGTAAAGTTCCACCGTGGTTTTCGACGCCTGTTGGATATATGACTTTATCCATTGATACCTCCAGACGCCCAAGAGCGATATGAGCTTACCGTTTTCATGGCATCAAATCACCCAGGCTGTTTATTTTTCATCGACGACACCCAGGCATCGACCGCTTTACGGTTGTACATGCATTCACTGGATGGCTTCGGGTTCCCGTCTGGTGAAACGTGGATATATTCCCGGCCAACCATCCAGCACTCTTTTCTTGCCCGGAGGATGGTGCCGGGCTTGAGCCCGGTAACCGCGATAAGAACGCTTTCACAAACCCACTCGTTAGGGGATAACTGAATAACATTGTTCATATACCCACCTCACACCACATTCAGGCCACGGCAGTGGCACCACACATCAAACATTCGTTTAACCACTTCCCGGCAGTAGAATCCTTCCTGATCCCTCGAGAGGTCGTAGCGGTTTCCGTACCGCTGGCGCACCCATATTTCAAATGCCTTGTGCATCACTTCACCCTCACTTCAATACTGGCGATAGCGCATGCTCTCTCGATCGCTTCTTTCACCCAGCGCTTATAGGTTTCCGGATGGAATGTTTCTCCCTTTCCGGTACCGCTCCAGAACGCTTTTGAACTGGCGTCGGGAAGGGTGATGGTCAACGGTTTACCGTTGGTGCTGTCGTTGCCAGCTTGAAGCATGGCGGCACGGCTATTAAATCTGTTGAGGCATACGTTACGCAGAGGCTGCAAACATTCCGCCGCTGTCATTGCGTCAAGAGTTTCAGGATCATCAGGCAACAAATCATCGCCGGTATTGATGAAGTCAAAATCGGCGCCGCATTCAGGATTAGTGCACTGGATGTGGTGGCATACGTGTTCATCATCCGGATCCACGCTGTTTTCCCCACACCATTTCACTGGTGAGTTGCAGAACGGACAGGGACGGAAGCCATCCATATCCGGCATTCTCTGCGCTGGTTGCGGCAACATAGCTTTAAATGCTGCGATATTGGCATCATGCTTTGCCCGCTGTTCCGGCGTCATAGAGTCAATTTCAGCGTAATAGTCGGCGCGACGCTGAAGCATGCGTAGCATTAGCCGGGTGTTTACCCCTTTACCGAACCGGAACCCGGGCTCAAGAATGACCGGGCAAGGGAGGGTTTCAGGGTATTCCTGCGATGCTCGGATGCTTGCATGGGGAGAGTCCTTGCTGTCGCAGAAGGCAAGGGCGTCGCGTAACTCACGAACGCAGGCGTAGCTTTCTGCTTCCTCAGCATTACCAGTCCGGTCTATTGCCTCCTGTCGATTCCACCTGATAATTCTTTTGGCGGCAGAATGAAGCCGCTGGCGCTGCCAGTCGTAATCGTCGACAAGGCACTGCAGGTGAAGGTGTTTTGCTTCATACAGCTCCAGTTTTGCACGTAAACTTTCGATCTCCGCCGCCATGTAGTAGCCTGTTTTGCTCCAGGTATCGACATCATCGCCCGTCATGTCTGGTTCCATGGTCGCCATCAGAACGGCATCGTGATAGTCCTGACTGCCATCGGTGATCGCGACAGCGTAGGTATCACTACTTTCTCGCTTATGGATAAGCACAACTGGGTTTTTAATCTTCCCCATCTCGCACCTCAGTAATTCATCAAAAACTTATATTCAATCAGCGCGCCGAAAACGACGGCCACCAGCAGCAGGCCAAACAGCATGGACAGGAGGAACGGTTTCATCGCTTAGCCTCCCGCTGTACGGTTTTGTAGGCCCGCAACATGTCGCGGGATTTGCCGGACAAAACCGACTTCATGAAGAACATGCCGCTGCGAGTTGCAATGATTCCGGTCGAGCAGAGCAGGGTGGCGTCTACCACCCGGTTATGTTTACGGAATTCAAACACAGTGCTGGTGATCACGATGTTCGCCGCGGCGCCGTAGTCCTGATATTGGATCTTCATACAGCACTCTCATCATTCGCGTTTACTGGTGCTTTACGCAGAACGAATCCGCCAAACTCCGTATGCTGCCAGCGCTTGCGCTTACCGCCCGGGGGAGTGGATTCTTCCAGCAGAACCTGGAAGGCGTGCATGAATGATTCACGATGCACGCACAGACCGCGAACGCCTGGTAATTGCCTGGATGGCAGGTTTGCGAACCGAACGAGGCGACGGCAGGAAGGATCGGACAGACCGGTTTCCCACGAAATCTTATGCACCGGAACGAACTCAGCGTCAGTGCTAATGAATTCAGTTGAACTGATGCGTTGCTGTGGCGCTGCGGGGGATACGGTCGCAGTAGTAACTAGGCTAGTACCGCTGACTTCAAAAACCGCTTTCATCGTCGCTGATGCGGTTGCTTCGGCAACCACCCGGGCCAAGGAAAGAATATCGTTATTCATGCTGATCCCCTGCTGGTGTGATTTAGTTACTGGCACTTCTTTGCTGTATGTGCCCGTAGTCAT
Source organism: Citrobacter sp. Ca225 (assembly GCF_030337175.1). Lineage (NCBI taxonomy): Bacteria > Pseudomonadati > Pseudomonadota > Gammaproteobacteria > Enterobacterales > Enterobacteriaceae > Citrobacter > Citrobacter sp. Ca225. Next base: position 174,976 of record NZ_JAOWCD010000078.1, read on the forward strand.
GATGGCAGGGAGTACATCCTCACAAACCCAGTCCTGCACACGTTCAGATGAAGGGAGCTGGCTACGCAGGATCAGTCGGAACAAATCAGCCTGACCGGCAAGTTGAGTGCCACGTGGTTTTTCACCAAAGCCCAATTCTCGCGATTCGCTATAATTAAGTTTAATCAGAGACTTGCAATGTTTTGCCAGCGCGTCGGCTGGATTTGCATACCCAAGCGACTTAGCCAATTCAACTGCGTCAAATGCTGGTTTTCCTTCGTAGAGGATCCCACTCATCGAAAAATTGAGCTCTTCTGAACTAAATGTCATCAGTTGGTTATTCATCATCAGTTCCTTCAGTGCATAACCGGCATTTCTGGCATGCCGCTGGTTTTAATCATTCCGATATAGTCATCGTGAAGCATCTCAAGCCCCTCTCGCCCAAAAGGTGACATCCTGAATCCGTCTCCAGGATCTGCAATCACCATGTCCTGGTACATGCGAAGGGCCATCATTGAACCTTTCTCCACTCCGTATTTCTCAATCGCGATACTTTCTACGTGGTTGGCAAGAGAAAAGCGCAGTGGCCCAGGATAGATACTCAGATCGCCTTTCTTACCAGAATAAATAACTGCGGTGTCGACACCTCCAGACTCATTAGGGATATCAATAGTGCCGTTCCTATCCCTCTCTTCGTTGATGAACACCGTTGCCACAAGCCAGCGCCACAGGATGAGTTCCTTCTTGATGTACAAAGCCACCCAGCCAGAAGCCTCGGCATCCATAATGCAGGCTAACCAACGCAACCCTTCCGATGGTCGGGAGTCAAAACGCGGACCATCGAACTGTTTAACCGCGCCAGACCAGCCAATTACACGGTTCCCGATTTTGATGCCGTTTGGCGTAGCTTCTGGAATGTCGTATTTACTGCTCATCGAACACCCTCCGGCTTGCTGGACTGAAGTTCTTCGCGCTCTTTCACGTAGCGGTCATGCATGGCGTCCCATTTCTCGCACCACTTCTGCATATCGCGCTTACGAGCAAGGATGCGGCGCAACCGGCGAATGCAGCGCTGGTGGGCGAGGTGATACTCTTTCGTGACGCTGCCGCGCTCCCATACTTCACCGTGTACCGGATGAGACACCGTTACGTCAGGATGGCGGCACATAAAGCCCGATGTCTCGAATGCCCATGTGGTCATGAAGAACGCCAGATAGCGGATCGCCGTATCGCGGCTGAAGCAGCGCTTCATACGTCCGTGGCGCATGGCAACGAATAGCGGCCCGACTGGCGTATCGTGTTTCTGTAGTGCCAGGTCAATGACGCTGGCTGTGCGGTTGTCGATCATCGTTTTATTTCCCCTGAATATTTTTCATGACTCATTACTTCCCAGTTCCGGCCATCGTCTTTCGATAACAGCCTCCAGCGCGGATTAACCTTCAGGCTGAGATATCCGGTCCTTCGCATACGTCGCGCATATATTCGCTTTCGCCGGTATCGCAACAGGACCTGCATTGCCTGCAGGTGTACGCGTTCAGGTATTCGAATTGCTGTCAGTACCACCAGTAACCTCTTCAATGCGTAGCTCCATTTCGCGAGCCATTTCGATAAAAGTGTCCAGAGCGCAAATGTGTTCGTCGTCAAGCAGCCGGCGATCGCATGTGACACGACCGTTTTCGATATAAAGAACAACACGCCCGGTGAAGTCCGGAAGAACATGCAGATCCACGTTGAGGACTGGGGGGGGGATCTGAATCCCATGCATAATTGTTTGTTGTGAGGTCATCAGTTAATTCCTCCACATACGTATTTCTCTTTCGCGTGTTTAATTAATTCCGCAAAAATCTCGTCAACAATCATCTTCCCGGTTTCGGTCAGATATTCGGCGTGTCCATTGATATCGACACTTTTTATATATGTCTGGCGAATAAAGGTTTCCGCCTCTGCTGCAAATTCAGTCCGCGCCTGTTTTTCGAAGCGCTGTAAAAGTTGCAACATTGCTTCTTCGTCGATATCGATAAACTGGATATTGTCATCCGGCATTGAAACGGTAAGGCAATAACATCCGGTCTTGCGCTTCATTCTGTTTAATGCCGCAATAGCAATGCGACGGCGATAAATTTCAATAGTGTTATTTTTCACGTCGTTCAAACTCCGCATCCATCCAGATTGAAATCTGAGCCGATAAATTCAGACAAAGGCCGGAAAGTGAGATGATTTGCTCGATATCCATATCAACAATATTGGTGTTAATTAACTCCATTAATTGATACAGACTGTCTGCTGTATTCTTAGCCGTTTCAATCGAACTGTCTTTGCTTAACATAATTACCGCCCATATGCTTTGCGAAGAAACAGGTTGGCAATATGCAGGTAGTTATTGCCATAAGAGGCAAGCAGCCTTGCTGTTGTATGTGCGGCTTTATCTTTCAGAAATGTCATTATTGCCCCCTGGAGGTATTCTCCATTGTCATTTTGGTCATGAAGCAAAGCTCGTTAAGTAACGAAGTGAATCGTCCAGCCACCTTCACATCAGTGCGCGTGATTGCTGGCATCAGTAACTGGATAAACTCTGCACGTAGTTCATGCGCGTATTTATTGGCGCACTCTGCTGTTTTATGCGCATTGTTTATATAAAGGAGGTCATCATCCTGGTTAACGGAATGAGCCTTGCTCTTTACGATTTCACTTCTGACGATAATATCCATCTTCATTTCCTCAGGGTGAGCGATTCCCCACCAGTTAAGGCGTGATTTAAATTACTTGTTAATTAACTTAATTTTGATTCGATACTTTTCAGTAAGTCATGCACCTTAATTGCATTGTCGAAAATAAGTGATGCCATGAGGCAATCGGCGTCATCACTGTCTTTTCCTGAAAAATATGACTCGTTATATACGTGAGCCAGTTCCCTGAGTTTTGCCGCGCCGAGGGTCGCATAAAAAACATCATCAGCAATATCATCGTTATTCCCTCTGGGGGGGAGGCTGTACTGGCTTTGCAGTTTTTGCTAACTCTTTGATGTATGCGTAAGCTGTTTCGCGAGTTTTATCGAAAGAGCGAATAAGGCAGGCTAAGCCGCAATCAGTATCCTCATTCATTTCTTCGGTGTTTTTATAAATCATTTCCAGAAGAGTATTGCCTTCGGAAATCTGAGCGGCAATGTCATTAAGCATTTCTAATGGAGTTTTCATTTATTTATTCTCCGGCCAATCATAACCAAGTTCATGGTTTATAACAGAAAGATTCTCCTTTAACTGATTGATACAAATTTTAATGAGTGCCGCTGGTTTATATGCAACATCTGGATCTGATTCTGCGTACTCAAGCGCATTGATTACACGATCAATATCCATCGCAATTTTGCGTACAGTTCCGTTCTCGGAAAGCATTTGTTCTACATTCATTTCATAGGCTCCGTTGTCTGCTGATGAAGTGAATTTAGCAAAATGGTAAAAGTCATGCAAATGATAAATGCTAAATTATTTACTTTTTCTTTTATGTATTTGATAAACAATATAATTATTTTAATATTATTCTTCGGTGGGCATAAAAAAAACCGACCATCAGGTCGGTTGGAGGGGGATGAAGATGGGTTTTACAGGGTGGGCATTTCATCATTGTCAACATAACGCGTATGCTTAACAATAGCTGAAACAAAATGCATTTTCTCGATGCTATCAGGACTTAAGGTGATGGGCCTGTGATCACTGTTTACACTTGAGAATTGATAATCGCCATCGCGAGTTTTACTCATGATTTTTATCATGTTATGCCCATCTTTTGTTCGCACAAAAACCTCATCACCTGTATGAACTTGGGTGTTTGGCTCTATGACGACATATTCTCCAGACTGTATGCGTGGCCACATGCTGTCTCCCTTCACTTTCAGCCCATAGGCATCCCTATCCGCGCTGTATATTTGTAGCCATCCAGCGTGGATCTCTAGCATATCGATCATTCCGTCAATCCCAAGAATCGCTTCCCCTACAACTGGTACAGCTCCCGGTCTGACTGATCCGACATACTCCAACTCGCTTTTAATACTGTCAGGAGCATTGTGTGGACTATCCAGCCACCCAAACGGACGCTCCAAGGCCTGTTCAATCTTTCTGGCCATTTTGTCGCCTATGTTTCGATGGCTATTGCCCCCAAGCAACTGGCTCAACTGGGCAGGGCTTATCCCGCACAATTCTGCGAAAGCTGCTTTTGTCGTATGTCTGTCGCGCTTCAGGAACTCAACAATGAGCTGCTCAAGGTTTGATTTGCGTATGCTTTTTATGTCCATGTCAAAATAATCTCATTATTTAGCAATGTGGTAAATACACAAACTGCTAAATGATTATTGCATTTAATTTAGCAAAAAGCTAAAGTTGATTCATTGCAACAGGAGACCGTAATGAACAACCAATTACTTGCTTGGCGTAAGTCCTCAACAAAAGAGCAGTGGGCAGATCTTGCTAAAAAATCAGGCACATCTTCGGGATACCTGAATCTCATTGCTTATGGTCATCGCAATGCTTCCCCCAGGCTGGCATTGGCGATCGAGAGCGCATCTAAGTCATTCATGGATAAGCCAGTTATTACAAAAGAACAGTTGGTTTTCAAGAGCGGTTCTGAGGTGTGACATGTCACACGCGAACACCTCACCAGATCCGATTAAGTCACTCGATATAGATTATCGCGATCCGCGAGGTGTTGTTGTGCATGTCACCGGCTGGAACCGGGAGAAGCAGCAGGTGTATTTCACCAGGCAAGGATATCCGCATGAGTGCATGCAACCAGTCTGGAAGTTTCAGAAGTATTTCACGAGGTGCGATGAATAATGGCTAACTCATGGCTGCGATTATGGCACGACATGCCCAATGACCCTAAATGGCGAACGATAGCCAGGAAATCAAACCAGCGCATCAGTGATGTAATTGCGGTTTATTTGCATGTTCTGGTCAACGCATCTGAATCAGGTGAAACGACATGTAACGCAGGTGAAACGCAAGGTAACAAAGAGCAACAGCAGAGTAACAAACCGGAACGTGGAAAAGTCAAAGATTTGTGCGCCGACGACATTGCCAGCGCCTTAGATCTCGAAACTGAACAGGTTGAACAGATACTTTCTGCGATGCAGGGAAAAGTGCTGGACGGTGATTACGTGACTGGATGGGACAAACGTCAACCACTCAGGGAAGACTCTTCAACCGCACGGGTAAAGGCTTTCAGGGAAAGAAAGCGGCAGGAAAAGAAGTTTGCAGAGGTGAATGGAAACGGAGAAGAAACGACATGTAACGCAGGTGAAACGCAAGGTAACGCACCAGATAAAGATTCAGATACAGATCCAGAAGAAGAATTAAAAGATCAAAACACTTTGTCCGATTTCGGATCGAATCGGACTGCTGACGAAAAACCAGCTTCGCCAGAAAAACAACCTGCACACGAAAATCCCGAACAGGAGCAAACCGACGCTCACAGGGGTAGTGACTCTCCTGGTCAGCACCAGCCAACTGAGCATGCAGGCGAATCTCCCCCACCGGGTAACCCCGATGAATCCGACACGATTGATCTGGCTTTCGGAGAAATTTTCTGGAAAGCCGGACTGTGCAAGGTCGGAAAGGTCAAAGCGTGCTCAGCGTTTCGGACGAAATATCGGGAGTGGAAAAAATCAAACCATGGTTCACCGCCAGAGTTCGCTTCGTTGCTGGCGAGTGATATCCAGCAACGTCTGAGTGCCGGGGTGTTTGGCATGGATAAATTACATCCATCAACGTACCTGAATCAGGAGCGATGGAACGACGAAAAACCAGCGCTGGCGGTTGCACAGACGGCATCGCCCAGTACCGAAGGGCAGGGAAGGGAATCATGGGCGACGCCATCCACGGACGGGTCCGCAGAGGTGTTTGTTAACTACGCCGCACTGGAACGGGCTAAGCGCGGGAGTTATCGCCAATGAAACAATTCCTCAAGCGTTTGCTGGTGGCCGGATATAACCACGGCGTTGTGTGCGAGGGAATAGTGACATGGTTTTTTGTTAAATTTGATTTACGGAGTGTGTGAGTATGACGCCCGCTGAGTTGTCAGAAAAATTATGGGATAACGCTGATCGCGTTGCAAAGTACCTGCTGCCAAAGGGACACCTGGAGGGAAAAGAGTGGTGCGCTGGCAATACCAACGGTGATGCAGGGAAGAGCCTCAAAATTAACATCGGAGGGAAAAAAACGTGGGCAGATTTTGCGAGCGGCGATAGCGGTGACCTTCTCGATCTGTGGGTGCTGGTGAGGAACTGCCAGTTACATGACGCCATGCGCGAAGCGAAAGAATTTCTTGGCCTGAAAGACGACGATCACCACTTCGAAGCGAAGAAAAAAACATTCCCCAGGCCAACGAAGAAGGGGGTAAAAAAAGCGAGCAATTGTTACGACTACCTGGCTACGCGTGGCATCACCCGCGAGACAGCGGATCTGTTTCGGGTATCTGATGCGGTGGTCTGGTATCACGACGAAAATCGCGAAGTGCCTGCGGTTGCGTATCCCTACATCCGCAACGGTGAATTGTTGCAGGTGAAGCGCATTGGTACCGAACGCCCGAACGGTAAAAAACTAATCATGGCTGAAGCGGATTGCGAGCCCTGTCTCTTCGGCTGGCAGGCCCTGGACAAATCCACGCGTCTGGTTGTTCTGTGTGAGGGTGAAATTGACTGCATGAGTTATGCCCAGATGGGATTTCCGGCACTGTCCGTTCCGTTCGGCGGGGGCAAGGGGGCCAAACAGCAGTGGATCGAATACGAATACCACAACCTGGACCGCTTTGATGAAATATGGCTGAGCCTGGACAATGATGACGTTGGGCGTGAAGCTGCGAAGGAAATCGCCCGCCGGCTTGGTGAACACCGTTGCCGCCTGGTTGAACTCCCTCACAAAGATATCAACGAGTGCATGACGTCCGGAATGGATGCGGAAGCTGTTCTGGAATGCATTGAGCGCGCCAAATACTTCGATCCTGACGAACTGTGCTCTGCCGGGGATTTGCTCCAGGAAACTATCGAGGCATTCGAACATCGCGACGTCGGCTTGTTCAGTAGCCCCTGGACATCACTGAATAACAATTTCAAGTTTCGCGCTGGGGAACTGACGCTGATAAACGGAGTGAATGGCCACGGTAAAACTGAACTGGTTGGGCATATTGCCGTAGCTGCTATGGAACAGGGGATCCGTACATGCATTGCCTCTCTGGAACTTAAGCCGGGGAAAATGCTTGCCCGACTGACGCGGCAGACCATCTGCACTGCATCGCCTAAACGTGAAGAAATCATCATGACGAATGAGTGGTTCTCCGATCGCTTGTGGGTGTTCAAATTAACTGGCACGGCGAAGGCCGGACGTCTGCTGGAAATATTCGCCTATGCCCGGCGTCGCTACGGAATTGATCTGTTTGTTATCGACAACCTTGCGAAATGCGGACTCGATGAGGAGGACTACGGCGGACAGAAAGATTTTATCGACACTCTGTGTGACTTCAAAAACGAACATAACTGTCACGTCCTGCTGGTGACGCATGCCAGAAAAACGAACGAGTCTGCACCTACCGGGAAAATGGACGTCAAAGGCACTGGCGCGTTAACCGATATGCCTGACAACGTAATGGCTGTCTGGAGAAACATCCCTCGAGAACTGGCCCAACGCAAAGCCGAGCGCATGGGGTATGAAAGCCTGGACAAAGACGAGCAGGCTGCTATCCAGATGCCTGCATCAATGATTCGTCTGCTCAAACAACGCGAAGGGGAAGGGTGGGTTGGTGATATTGGCGCTAATTTTGATGCCCGTTCTCATCAGTTTCTGGAAGGTGAGAAGAAACCATTTAATTACCTGGTCGGTAAACCTCAGAGCGAGGTGGATCTGGAGTGGGAAGCAAGCAACGTAACGAGGTACTGAAAATGGATCGCCTTATTCATGAAATGTCATATCTGTTCACCAAAAAGCGCTTTATGGAACTTCAGGAAGCGGCCAGCCATATTGCAGTAAGTAACAGCGATCTCCATGAGTGCTTTGGGGTTATCGCTGACGGCATTGAAGAATTTTTAGAAGAAACCCCTGATGACGAGTGGCGTGAGCGGGAAAAAATCCTTATGCATTATTTCGCTATGCGCGCACTGACATTGTGGGGTAATGGATCGCAAGTTACTGATGTTCCGTGGGCGCACCCCGGTTGGTTTGGCACTGCAGAGATGGGAGATACCATTCAATGAAACTGGAATCATCCTTGAAACATTTCAGCCCTCAGGGGATGCACATCAGCGATGACGTGAAAGGAACCTCTCCGGATCGGATAACCGGCACTGATGTTATGGCGGCCATCGGCACCACCAGCAGCCGCGCACGGTTTGGCCTGGCGGCGTTCTTTGGTAAGGCGGGGATCAGCAAAACGGATGAACAACTGGCGGTTCAGGCGCTGGCGCGTCACGCGATGGGCGTTGCACCGAAAAATGTGCGCAAAGCCGCTGGTGGTGAATTTGGCTGGTGCATGCTGGTACTAGCGCAATTTGCCTTTGCGGAATACTCCCGCTCTGCTGCCACCAGCGTGACATGTCACACTTGCAACGGGACAGGGCTTATTGAAGGGTGTGAGGACGTGGTTAAGTATCCCGGACTCTATAACATCGATGGCGATGAGATTGTTGCACCAAAAATTGAACGTGAACAGGTTAAGCGTCTCTGTACCGCCTGTAACGGTAAGGGGAAACTGGAAGCCCGCTGCCGTTGTGGTGGAAAAGGCGAAGTGCTCGACCGTATTGCTACAAAAGAACGTGGTGCGCCGGTGTTTAAAACCTGTGAGCGTTGCAGTGGTGAGGGGTATTCAAGGGTGTCTTCTGCCACCGTTCACCGGGCTATCGTTAAACGTCTGCCGGATCTCCACCAATCATCCTGGTCTCGCAACTGGAAGCCATTCTATGAAATGCTGGTGGACGTGTTGCACAAAGGAGAGCGCCACGCAGCATCAGAATTCGAGAAGGCGACCAGTTATTAATACGATCGGAACAGATAGCGACGATTTTTTACACGTTAGCATTGACTTTGCATAAAATTGTCCTGTATGCTTCTAATCATGGATACGTACATCCAAATGAAACTGATTATGAACCCTGCCATTCGGCGGGGTTTTTGCTTTTTTAGTGGTATGTTATAAAACCCATGTACAAAAGAGCGCATGGGGCACACATGAAAATAAGGTTAAGTCACCAAATCTTCATTATTGCAGTCATTGGTACTGTTTTGATGATAATTTACCCTCCATTCCTTGCAATACAGATCTTCCCTAATGGAACCTTTTCTTCGTTTCAGGGGTATTTCTGGCTTTTTACTGGTCCAGAGCAATATGAATTAACACTAAGATCGCGAACCTATCCTTATATAGTAAAGTTGGATTTAGTTCGGCTAGCTTTGCAAATAATAGCGTGGTGGTTGCTTGTGCTTCTACTGTGCGTCAGGAAATAATAATCCAACTTATACTCTGAACACAGTGATGGTTAGCTCACGAACTATGAGCAATTAAAACCATACATTTACCTTTATAAAGCCCGCCTCGCTGCGGGCTTTATCATTTCAGGCTCACGGGATTCAATCACTACGTGCTTTGTTGATAAATCCAGCCCGTGAAGCCTGACCCCTTCAAACACAGCGCCATCCGAACTAATCGGAGGTAAGAGACCATGAGAATGAACGATCATTCAGGGAACATTTTCACGCAGTTTTTCGCGTGGGTTGGAACCCTCGCGGCAGCATTGGGCTTTACCACGCAGGATATGGTTTACATGTTCTTTGGCGCTGTCGGTCTGCTTATTTCTCTGATTTCTTATGTGAATGGAAGAATTGATGCCCGGCGTAAACGAAAAGAAGACGAAAAGCGTACAGCCATGATCCGCGATTACCTGGATGGCATCAGTGATAAACCAATTGCTGAGCGTCCGGCTGCTGTAAGTGTTGTTGCCGACGCGCTTACTAAGGTTGGTGAATGATGAATCCTGCATTAAGAAAATATGTGTGGTCCGCTGTAGGTGGTGGGGCGATTGCAATATCTTCCGCACTGATCACCGGTCCGACGGGCAATGACGGTCTTGAAGGCGTGCGATATAAGCCATATCGGGATGTTGTTGATAAATGGACTGTCTGCTACGGACACACCGGGAACGACATCATTCTCGGCAAGACTTACACAGAAGCTGAGTGCAAGGCGCTGCTGAATAAAGACCTGAGTACGGTCGCCAGGCAGATTAACCCGTATATCAAAGTACCAATCCCCGAAACTACTCGCGGGGCGCTTTACTCGTTCGTCTATAACGTTGGCGCTGGAAACTTCAAGACATCAACGCTCCTGTACAAAATCAACCAGGGCGATATCAAAGGCGCATGCGAGCAGTTAAGGCGCTGGACTTACGCTGGCGGAAAGCAGTGGAAAGGGTTGGTCACCCGCCGCGAGATTGAGCGTGAAGTGTGTCTGTGGGGTGAGAAGCCGCAAAAACTTAGCGATGGGTTTGGGCCACTTAACCCAGGAACGCCTGCAACAACGGCGGGAGTGTTCTGATGAGCCCTAAATACCAGGTTGTTGTCGTGTTGCTGCTGGTGGTCGGTGCGTTTATTACCGGAAATATCTGGAGCGATCGGGGCTGGGAAAAGAAGTGGGCAGAGCGCGACAGCGCGGAGTCGTCACAGACCGTGAACGCGCAGACCACCGCCCGCTGGATTGAACAAGGGCGCATAATTGCCCGTGATGAGGCTGTAAAAGATGCACAAGCGAAAGCTGCTAAATCTGCTGCCACTGCTGCTGGTCTGTCTGCCACTGTTAGCAAGCTGCAGCAACAAGCCAAAAAACTCGCTACCAGCTTGGACGCCGCAAAGCACACCGCAGATCTTGCCGCTACCGTCCGAAGCAAAACAACCAACGCCGACGCCAGAATGCTCGCCGACATGCTCGGAGATATTGCAGCAGAAGCTAAACGTTATGCTGGAATCGCTGACGAACGCTATGCCGCCGGGATGACTTGTGAACGCATATACGATTCGGTGAGAGAGTCAAATAACAATCCTATAGCCTCGCGATAGCGGGGTTTTTTATGCGCATCGCACGCGCACATCAAAGAAAGTCTTTCAGCTGTGAGCCTGGGCAAACCGTAAACTTTCGGCGGCTTTGCCGTGCGACAGGCTCACGCCTAAAAGGAAATAAATTATGGGTCAGAAAATTATTACGTTGTCCGGCGCTGCGACGGATGTTCTTTATGCACTGTTTTTTCGTGGTGCGTTGACTGGCGGAGATCTGCCATCTAAATCTGGTGCAGCTGAGCTTCGAGAACTGGGGTTTGCTGAAAGTCGCCATACCGCTACAAAATATCATGAGAAAAACTTCTTCACGTTCCTGACTGCTGAAGGGCAGGGGTTTGCCATTAAGCATCTGGCAAATACTCGCTTTGGTGTTCCCGCTGGTGGTTATATCGGCTGCCCTCTAGATGAGCCAAGAGACGGCATCAATAGCTACTGCCCAATTGAAGACTTTAAATGGGGCTGGTTTGTCGATAAATCAGGGCAAGCCTACATCCATAAGGCGCTGATCGGTGATGGCGTATTGTCTACGGGTTATAACGTGAAATTGAACGTGAAAGTCACCGACAAGGGTAAGCAGCACGAAGCTGGCATGGCACTCGATGTTGACGATGGTAAAAGCCGCGTGAAGATTTTGGCTGAAAAGTTGGCGGTTGCCGCCAATCACCAAAACGCGTTAGAGACCGCCTTACAGCAGTCCATCAAAAATGTTGTGGACGAAACTATTCAACAAGCTATGCAGCCAGGCGGTGCGATCTGGACTTCCTTACGGCGTGGAATCTGACGGGAGGTTTTATGCAGGTCACTATTGATGGTGTCCCATACGCTCCCGCCAGCGTCGTTTCATCCCGGATCGGCATTGCCATTTCGACACATCAGCGCGCAGACGTATTAAAACGAGCACTCGAACAGCACATGAAGCATCTTCCCGCCGACGCGCTGGTGGTGGTTGTCGATGATGGTTCAAAACCTGCGGTGGTAGTTCCCCACGGCGTGCAGCTGCTTCGCCATGAAACATCACTCGGCATTGTTGCATCGAAGAACGCCAGTTTAACCGCGCTGATGGACGCCGGGTGTGAGCATCTCTTCCTGTGGGACGATGACGCCTGGCCCATCGCTGATAACTGGCACTTGCCTTACATAGAATCACCCGAGCCACACCTGGCTTACCAGTTTCTCGATCTGGCAGGGAGGAATAAGCTGAAGGATATGGCGGTCCTGTACCGGGATGATAAGCACATCGCTTACACCGGGCAGCGCGGCGTGATGCTGTATTACCACCGTAGCGCCATCGAGAAGGTGGGAGGATTCGATCCGATTTATGGTCGCGGCATGTACGAACACAGCGACCTTGCCCTGCGCATCCATAACGCTGGCCTGACGGCGTGGGCTTACGCTGATGTCATCGGTTCAGAAAAGCTGATCCATTCCCTTGATGAGCATGAAGCCATAGACCGTTCGGTGCCAACGGCAGCCAGGAAAGCGCTGGTGGAACGCAACGTGAAGATCCACAACGAGCGGCGCGATACGGGGTATACCGGCTATGTCGAATACCGGCAGCAGCGCGACGTGGTAATCACAACGTTGCTTACCAGTCAGCCAGATCCGCAGCGCAGTAGCCGAATGCATCCTGACCCGGCGGCGCTGACCACCTGGGCTAAATCAATACGGGGTGCCGATGCCGTAGTGCTGGCCGACCAGCTAACCTCCGCTCCCGATGGCGCTCAGCTGGTGACAGTTCCAGATGTCGCAATGAACGTCTACTTCCGTCGCTGGCTGCACATCTGGCAACACCTGCGTGATCATCCTGAATACCGGTTCGTCTGGTGTACCGATGGCACTGATGTCGAAATGCTTTGCGCGCCGTGGGAAGAGATGGAGGCCGGAAAACTCTACGTTGGCTCGGAGCCGAAAACCTACGCAGACGCATGGGCAAAGCAGAATCACCCGGAACGCATATATCAGGAGTTTATCGAACAGCACCGCAACGATGTGATGCTTAACGCCGGGCTGCTGGGCGGGACGCGCGCTGATGTAATGGCGTTCGCGCACGGCATCATCCGGTTGTACTACCGGATTGAGAGCTACCGATTCTGGAAAAAAGAGCAGGCTGGCGCCGCAGTGGGTGACATGTTGGCATTCGGCATAGTGGCGAAGTCTTTCGGTGATCAGATAGTAACCGGCCCACGCATCCACACTGTGTTCAAGTCTGATGGTGTCGGTAAGGAGTACGCATGGTGGAAACACAAGTGAAGTTTGTTGTGGTTGGTCATCATTCCCGCCTTGCCTCAGCCGCAGTACTGGCTGATGAACTTGGCTCACACCTGCTTATCGATGAAGGGAATCACGGTGCTAACTGGAATCATCGTCGTGCTATTGAATGGGCTGCTGAGCAACCTTGCCGGGTAGTGGTGCTGGAAGACGATGCGCTGCTGGTGCAGGGATTCAGCGAAAAGGTAACTGACTGGCTGGTGCGTTTCCCTGACGACATGTTGAGCTTTTATCTGGGCACTGGGCGGCCACCACAATACCAAATGCAGATAGCTGAACGCCTGATTGATGCGGATAAGGTGAGGTCTGACTTCATTATGCTGCAACGCCTAATACATGGCGTGTGCTACAGCATACCGCCTCAAAGCATCAGCCGTGTGCTGTCTCAATGGGACTGCAGTAAGCCTGCCGATTATGCCGTGGGCGATGCTTATGGTGGCGTTGTCGTCTATCCCTGCTGGTCGCTGGTGGACCATGCAGACGGCGAACCGGTTGAGCGGCACCCTGATTCAGCGCCACGCACAGAACGCCGCCGGGCATGGAGGTTAGCCTGATGCCTGCATTAATACCGAGGGCATGCCGCAAGCGTGGCTGTCCTGGCACAACCACAGACCGCTCAGGCTATTGTCCCAAGCATCTTAACGAAGGCTGGCAGCAACATCAGCGAGGACAGAGCAGGCATCAACGAGGTTATGGCAGCAAGTGGGACAGGCTGCGCCCCATCGTTCTCGACAGAGATAAACACCTTTGTCAGGAATGCCTGCGAAATGGAAGGTATACACCCGCTGAGACGGTGGACCACATCAAGCCGAAAGCTCACGGCGGTACTGACGATCTCTCTAATCTGGAATCAATTTGCAGCGGCTGCCATAAAGCCAAGACAGCACGCGAGCGCCTGAACAGAAATTAAGTAACGAGGTGAAGATGACTGAATCGAAAAATGGTTCAGGGCTTTCGCACGCCCATGCAGTCTGCGTAGTGGATGGATGCGGATTATCGGTACGGTCCCATAACAGTCAGTATTGTGAGAAGCACTACATGCGCGTCCGGCGCCATGGCACAACAGAGAAGCTCAGCACAAGAAAGAATGGCAAGCTGGAGCATACGGGCGGATATCTGTTGGTGTACGCGCCCGACCATCCTTTGGCATGTGGAAGTCCACGCGTTTACGAGCACCGGAAAGTTTATTACGACAAACATGGAGCAGGACCGTTCAGTTGTCACTGGTGTGCAAAAACGGTGAGTTGGGAAACTCTTCATATCGATCACCTCGATGACTGTAAGACCAATAACGAACCTGACAATCTTGTGCCAAGTTGTCCTGTGTGTAATCAGAAGCGAGGCGTAGACAAGATGAGAAGGACAATGCGGGAGAACTCCAACCGCAGATATACCGCTCACGGTAAAACGATGTGCCTTAACGAATGGGCTGATTACCTGGGGATTTCGAGAAACTCGATTGAGTACCGACTGAAGGCTGGCTGGGACATTAACAAGGTATTCAGTCCGCGTATTGGTAACAGTGGTCCCCCAAGCCGGAAGTTGACGAGAATCGTACATGAATCGGTTAAATGATATCTGCTCTCATTTGTTCAGTGTGGGGGAGGGCGGGTAAAAACCTCATGGGAATCAGTCTAAAGGACCGCCGCCTAACCTCTTTTCACATCGCCGCAGGTTAGGAAACTTTTTTATGGGGTCCCCCATTCGATGATTAATAGGAGTTTTCGATTATGTCTGGACCCCCGAAAACCCCGACCCATCTACGTTTGGTGAGGGGTAACCCATCAAAACGCCCGATCAATGAGAACGAACCAAAACCCGCTGCAGGGGTACCCCCAACGCCGAAGCATTTCGACAAGCAGGGGAAATACTGGTTCAAGCGGATGGCCGACGAGCTCGATGCTATCGGTGTGATGTCCCAACTGGACGCCAGAGCCCTTGAGCTTCTGGTTGAGGTTTACACCGAGTACCGGCATCACTGCGATACGCTGGAGAGAGAAGGCTACACCTACGCCGTATATAGCGACGAAGAGCCAGACGAAGGCAAAGAGCGAGAGATTCGCATGATCAAGGCTCATCCGGCCGCCATCATGAAAGCTGATGCCTGGAAACGTCTGCGCGCCATGCTCGGTGAGTTCGGCATGACGCCAGCCAGCCGCTCCAAAGTGAATGCAAAAGGTCCTGATGCGGTTGATCCGCTGGCCGAGTTTATGAAAGCGAGGGATTAATGGCTAAGGTTGCAGAAGGCATCCGCTACGCCGAAAGGGTGGTGGCGGGGGAAATTATTGCCTGTGAGTATGTGCGCCTTGCCTGTCAGCGTTTTCTTGACGATCTGGCACACGGCGAAGAGCGCGGTATTTTCTTCAGTGAGCCGCGCGCGCAGCACATTCTGAATTTCTATAATTTTGTGCCTCACGTAAAAGGCGCCCTGGCAGGCCAGCCTATTGAGCTGATGGACTGGCATGTTTTCATCCTGATTAATATTTTTGGTTTTGTTATCCCGCTGGTTAATGAAGAGACGGGGGAAACCGTCCTGCGTAACGACGGCAGCGGTCGGCCGGTGATGGTTCGGCGTTTCCGTACTGCAGATGTTGAGGTGGCCCGTAAAAATGCCAAATCAACGCTTTGCTCCGGCGTGGGGCTTTATATGGCTGGCGCAGACGGCGAGGGCGGGGCGGAGGTTTATTCCGCTGCAACCACTCGTGATCAGGCGCGAATTGTTTTTGAAGACGCGAAAAATATGGTCAAGAAGGCGAAAGCCACTCTTGGGCGGATCTTCGAATTCAACAAGCTCGCTATCTACCAGGAGCAAACGGCCTCCAAATTCGAGCCTTTATCATCAGATGCGAATAACCTCGACGGCCTGAACATCCACTGCGCCATCGTCGACGAGCTGCATGCTCATAAAACCCGTGACGTCTGGGACGTTCTGGAGACGGCCACCGGCTCGCGCCTGCAATCGCTGCTTTTCGGTATCACCACCGCCGGCTTCAACAAAGAAGGTATCTGTTACGAACTACGCGATTACGCAATCAAGGTCCTGCGCGGCCTGGTGAAAGACGATACGTTTTTTGCCATCATCTACACCTTAGATGAAGGTGACGATCCCTTTGATGAAAAAGTCTGGCAGAAGGCGAATCCGGGGCTGGGTATCTGTAAGCGCTGGGATGACCTGCGCCGCCTGGCTAAAAAGGCGAAAGAGCAGGTTTCGGCCAGGATTAACTTTTTCACCAAACACATGAATATCTGGGTTACCGCTGAGTCAGCCTGGATGGACATGATGAAATGGGAGAAATGCGAGTTTATCGCCCCGCAGCACGAACTTAAAACCTATCCCTCCTGGGTGGGCGTTGACCTGTCAAACAAAATTGATATCTGTGCGGCCGCTAAAGTCTGGCGCGCGCCAGGTGGCCACGTCCATGCGGATTTTAAATTCTGGCTTCCGGAGGGACGCCTTGAGAAGTGTTCACGCCAGATGGCAGAGCTCTATCGTAAGTGGGCCGAGATGGACAAGCTGATCCTTACCGACGGGGATGTAATCGACCATGCTCAGATTAAGGAAGAGCTGCAGGTGTGGGTTGCTGGCGAGAGTCTGAAAGAAATTGGCTTCGACCCGTGGAGTGCGACGCAGTTCAGCCTTGCGCTGGCAGAAGAAGGGCTGCCGCTGGTGGAAGTGCCGCAGACGGTTCGCAATTTCTCTGAGGCGATGAAAGAGGTCGAGGCACTGGTATACGGTGGCCGCTTCCATCACAGCGATCACCCGGTGATGAACTGGATGATGTCCAACGTAACCGTCAAACCTGACCGGAACGAGAACATTTTCCCGAATAAGTCCACACCAGAGGCCAAAATTGATGGCCCTGCGGCCTTGTTCACAGCAATGAGCCGCGTTCTGGTTAACGGTGGCAACGACCAGCAGGATCTCTCCGGATTCTTCAATAATCCCATCATGGTAGGTTTCTGATGAAAAAAAACAAACGGCCAGGCAGGGTTAAAAGTGCTCTGCTTAACTGGCTTGGTGTGCCTATCAGCCTGACTACCGGCACGTTCTGGGAGGAATGGTTTGGTACCAGCAGCAGCGGAAAGGTGGTAACGGCCGATAAAGCAATCCAGCTATCGGCTGTGTGGGCATGCGTAAGACTGTTAAGCGAGTCTATTTCAACCCTTCCGCTGAAAATATACGTTCGACAGCCTGACGGTTCGCGTAAAGCGGCATCCGATCATCCGGCCTATTCGATACTGTGCCGCCGACCCAATTCAGAAATGACACCATCACGCTTTATGTTGATGGTGGTCGCCAGTATTTGCCTGCGCGGGAACGCCTTCATTGAGAAGAAATTCATCGCAAACCGCCTGGTTTCGCTGGTGCCTTTGCTGCCGCAGAACATGGTGGTTAAACGTCTCACGACCGGGGCGCTGGAATACAAATACACTGAAAACGGTAACGAGCGCGTCATTCCCGTCAAAAACATCATGCACATTCGCGGGTTCGGTCTTGACGGTGTTTGCGGCATGATGCCGATGAAAACAGGCCGGGATGTGATCGGTTCTGCAATGGCGGTTGAAGAGTCCGCGGCGAAGATATTCGAACAGGGCCTGCAAAGTTCAGGGTTTCTCTCTTCTGATAAAGCCCTGGATGATACTCAACGTGAAAAACTTCGCGGTTATATGGCGGCGTTTACAGGCTCAAAAAACGCCGGGAAAATCATGGTGCTTGAGGGAGGCTTGACGTACCAGGGCGTAACCATGAACCCGGAAGATGCTCAGATGCTCGAAAGCCGCGCCTTTAGCATTGAGGAGATCTGCCGCTGGTTTCGCGTTCCGCCTTTCATGGTCGGTCACACCACGAAGCAAAGTAGCCGGGCATCCAGTCTGGAGGGCATGAACCTCCAGTTCCTGACGCACACCCTGCGCCCCCTGCTGGTGAACATAGAGCAGGAAATAGGACGGTGCCTGCTGGACAGCGATGATGAGGTGTTCGCGGAGTTCTCTGTAGAAGGACTGCTGCGCGCCGACAGTGCGGGCCGTGCTGCGTACTATACCAGCGCGCTCCAGAATGGGTGGATGTCCCGCAATGACGTGCGCCGTCTTGAGAATATGCCACCGATTGAAGGGGGTGATATTTACACCGTTCAGCTCAACCTGACGCAACTGAAAAATCTCGAAATCAGCAATCCTGCTGTTCAGGCTCTGGCTCTGAGAGAACTGCATAACCACATATTCCCTGATATTTCCTTTGAACAATCTCCGCTGAAACAGGCCGCTTAGGAGCACTTTCCTGATGAGCAAAAAACAACTTCCGGCAGCACCGGCGGGTCGCCCCTGTGCGCGAGTCACCTGTGAAACTTTACCCTCAGCCTTGGATCGCTGGGATGGCGGGATCAAAGCCGCGTCCACCGACGACAACAGTATTTCTGTTTTTGATGTGATCGGGCAGGACTACTGGGGTGAAGGCGTAACAGCCAAACGTATCGCCGGTGCGCTACGGGCGATGAATGGCGCCGACGTCACGGTCAATATCAACTCCCCTGGCGGTGACATGTTCGAAGGCCTGGCAATCTACAACCTTTTGCGAGAATACGAAGGCCGTGTGACGGTGAAGGTGCTCGGTATTGCCGCCAGCGCCGCCTCAGTCATTGCGATGGCCGGGGATGATATTCAGATCGGTCGTGGTGCCTTCCTGATGATCCACAACTGCTGGGTCTACGCGATGGGTAACCGCCATGACTTTGCGGAACTGGCACAGTCTCTGGAGCCCTTCGATAACGCTATGGCAGACATCTACGCGGCGCGTTCCGGCCTTGATATGGCAGCTGTTCAGAAACTGATGGATGCCGAGAGTTATATCGGTGGCAGTGACGCTGTGGCGAAGGGACTGGCAGACAGCCTGCTTTCTGCTGATGCGGTCAGTGATGGCGATGAATCACCCGCGGCCGCGCTTCGCAAACTTGATGCGCTGCTGGCTAAAACCAACACCCCGCGCTCTGAGCGCAGAAAACTCATTAAAGCCTTATCCGGTGGCATGCCTGGCGCTGTCACCACCAACGACGGTACGCCGGGCGCTGCCGAAGATATCAAACCTGAAACCCTCAATTTACTTGAAAGCGCTCTTGCGGCGTTAGTCAAATAAGGACCCTTTATGTCTGAAGTAAACGAAATTCTGAAAAAAGTCACTGCCAGCATTGAAGAGGCAACCGGCAAATTCAACGCGAAAGCAGAAGACGCACTCAAAGAGGCGCAGAAGTCAGGCAGGCTGTCAGAAGAAACAAAAGCTGCGGTTGATAAAATGGCTTCTGAGTTCAATGCGCTGCGTGAAGCTGAAAAAACCCTGAAGGCCGCAATGGGCGAACTGGAGCAACATGTTGCCCAGATGCCGCTGGCAAACGCAAAACAGGTTGTCGAGTCCGTTGGCCACCAGGTGATCTCCGCTGAAGCCCTGAAAACCTTTGCTTCCAGCGTGGAAGGCGGTAAGCGCATCAGCATCCCGGTTAAGGCCGCCCTGACTTCGGTGGATGTGCCTGATGGTGTTGTGGAGCCACAGCGCCTGCCGGGTATTGATACGGCACCGAAACAGCGCCTGTTCATCCGCGATCTGATTGCTCCAGGCCGTACGTCCTCCTCAGCTATTTTCTGGGTGCAGCAGACAGGCTTTACCAATAACGCGGAAGTGGTTCCTGAAAATACGCAGAAACCATACAGCGAAATTGAGTTCACGCCGAAAATCACTGGCGTCAGCACCATTGCCCACCTGTTCAAAGCCTCAAAGCAGATCCTGGATGACTTCGCACAGTTGCAGTCCACCGTTGATGCCGAAATGCGCTACGGGCTGAAGTACGCGGAAGAGCAGGAAATTCTCTTTGGTGATGGTACCGGCGTTCATCTGCATGGCATCGTTCCTCAGGCGTCGGCGTTTAATCCAGCGTTCACTGTCGAA
Organism: Citrobacter sp. Ca225; assembly: GCF_030337175.1. NCBI lineage: Bacteria > Pseudomonadati > Pseudomonadota > Gammaproteobacteria > Enterobacterales > Enterobacteriaceae > Citrobacter > Citrobacter sp. Ca225. The sequence continues at coordinate 195,241 of NZ_JAOWCD010000078.1, forward strand.
CAACAGAGCGGGATTGATGATCTGCGTCTGGCAATGTTGCAGGCGCAGCTGGCGCGCTTCCCGGCATCCGGTCATGTTCTTCACTTCATTGACTGGGCGCGGATCGAGCTGACAAAAGACAGCCTGGGCCGTTACATCCTGGCTAACCCGGCGGCACTGACTGGCCCGACTCTGTGGGGGCTGCCGGTTGTTGCAACGGAAGCGGCAGCCTTCCAGGGTAAATTCCTGACCGGTGCATTCAACGCTGGCGCGCAAATCTTCGACCGCGAAGATGCGAACGTGGTGATCTCCACGGAGAACGCCGACGACTTCGAGAAAAACATGATCACCATCCGTTGCGAAGAACGTCTGGCGCTGGCTGTGAAACGCCCTGAGGCGTTCGTGTACGGTTCATTCAGCACCGGCGCGGGTAGCTGATAATTATTGCGGCCTTCGGGCCGCTTTTTTTTCTGGGCAAACAAATGCTTGATCAAAATGTGGTGAAACAGCACTGCCGCATTGATACCGATTTTACCGGCGATGATGCTCTGCTGAAGATATACACGGGAGCGGCGGCGCGATACGTCCAGACATGGACAAGGCGAACGCTGTATGAGAATGAAAGCAGCCCTGGCTATTCAGACGACCCGGACCCGATTCTACTGAATGATGATGTTAAGGCAGCCATGTTACTGCTGATCGGACACTGGTATGCCAACAGAGAATCAGTGGCCGTCGGTCAGACCGTTGCAGAGGTCCCGCTTGCAGTTGAAGCCTTGCTGCAGCCATACCGAATTTACGGGGTATAGGAGGATTTTATGCAGGCCGGAAGACTGAGAGACAGGGTGGTAATTCAGAACATCACAACATCGCGTGATCCTTCAGGTCAGCCTGTTGAAGCGTGGCACGACGGCGCAGAAACCTGGGCAGAAGTAAAAGGTATCAGTGGGCGAGAGCTGGTAGCCGCTGGTGCTGAAACCGCAGTCGCCACCATCAGGGTATGGACACGATTTCGTAGCGATATCTCTGCAGCTTCCAGACTCAGGGTTGAAACCGGACCGTTCAAAGGCGCTATTTTGAATATCATTGGCCCACCGATTCCAGATTCTCGCGGTGTTCAGCTCGAAATTCTTTGCAAGCAGGGTGCCGAAAAATGATTGAAACGAGCCTCGATTTTTCCGGGTTGAATGACATAGCAAAAGACCTGGAGTTACTTAGCCGCGCTGAAAATAACAAGGTTTTGCGTGATGCCACACGCGCCGGGGCTGAGGTGCTTAAGGAAGAAGTGATCGCACGCGCTCCTGAGAGAACCGGGAAACTGAAGAAAAACGTGGTCGTTTTGACTCAGCGCTCACGCCGCCGTGGCGAAATTACTTCCGGCGTACATATCCGTGGCCGCAACATGCGAACCGGTAATAGCGACAACACCATGAAAGCCAGCGATCCGCGAAATGCGTTTTACTGGCGATTCGTCGAAATGGGTACCGTTAACATGCCGCCGCACCCGTTCATTCGTTCCGCGTTCGATGTTCGCCAGGAGCAGGCGACGGAGGTCGCGATCAGACGCATGAACCAGGCCATTGATGAGGCATTAAGCAAATGACGGAAGACGATATCTATCCTCTGCTGGAGTCGCTGGCCGGAGGGCAGGTCTATCCCTACGTTGCCCCACTCGGCAGTGACGGGAAGCCTTCAGTCTCGCCGCCCTGGGTAATTTTCTCGATTATTACCGACGTGGCCGCTGACGTTCTCTGTGGTCAGGCTGAATCTGCCGTTTCTGTGCAGGTTGATGTCTATTCCAGCACCATAACTGAAGCGCGCACGATCAGGAATATGGCGCTTGATGCCCTGCAGGTGCTGAAGCCGGAAAGCATTGTGAAAACGCCAGGCTATGAGCCTGATCTGCGCTATCACCGGGCAACGCTCGAATTTCAGGTAACCGTTTAACCTTACCCACCATAACAGACCGCTCCGGCGGTCTTTTTTTTAACTGGAGAAACCATGACCAGTAAGTATGAAGTCACAAAGGGGATGACCTTTGCCGTCTCCGACGCACCCGTAACCGCCGAGGATTTTAACGACTCAGGTTTCCCGGGGGCTGGTGTTACCTGGCTGGAAGCAGCCTGTGCAACAAAGGAGATCACCTTCACCGGTGGGCAGAAAGGGGATATCGACGTAACCACGCTGTGTTCAACTGAACAGGAGCAAACCAACGGCCTCGCCGCGCCTGCTGAAATGAGCATTACCCGTAACTGGGTAGGCGATGAGGCTGCACAGGAAGCACTCCAGACCGCCTACGAAAATGACGAACTGCGTGCGCTGCGCGTGGTATTCCCCTCAGGTAATGGTTTTTACGTGCTGGTGGAGGTACGCCAGAGCTCATGGTCTGCTGCAACCTCTTCCGTTGTTGGCGCTACCTATTCTCTGCGTGTACGCGGCAAACCTAAACGCATCTACGCGTCTGGTTCCTGAGCGGCTTCGGCCGCTTTTTTTATCCCTCCGATCATGTAACAAGAGAAAAATGAAATGCCGCAAAAAACATCACAGAATTCATTACGCAACGTGGCGCTTACAGCATCGAAAGCCTATCGCACCAAAGAAGGTATCACGGTCCCTGAATGGGATGGCGCAAAGGTAACGCTGCGTGAACCCTCTGGCGATGCCTGGGTGAAATTCCGGGAGATCATTAATCCCCAGATCGCCGAGGGCGAAGAGGCACCGACGCTGACGGAGGCGGAAAAGTTTCTGCGTAACAAAGAGGCTGATGTGGTTCTGTTTATTGACGTTCTGCTGGATGAAAACGGCGAGCGAGTATTCAGCGATGAGGATCAGGAGCAGGTATCTAAAATTTATGGTCCTGTGCACTCCCGCCTGCTGGCTCAGGCTCTCAACCTCGGAATGAGCCAGGAAGAAGCGGGAAAGCCGTAAAGCAGCCGCTGACCTTCTTCCTGATGTCGCTGGCGCTCCGGATGGGGCGCACTCTCCACGAACTGCGCCAGACCATGACCGCCAGCGAGCTCAAAATGTGGATCGAGTTTGACCGCATCAGTCCGATTGGTGACTGGCGCGCCGATGCACAGGCAGCTCAGATCTCCGTTGCAATGCTGAACTCTCAGGGAGGGAAATTTACTATCCCTGACGTGATGCTTAAATGGGGCGAACAGGAAGAAGAAAGGGAGATCAGCGAGCTGGAGGAATGGATGTCTGGATTGTAACTTAATCTGCCATTTTTCATTTTCATGCGCTACCCTATGAGTGATTTTTTAAGCTCATAGGGAATTTAGAAAATGTTTAAGTATCTTTTTGTTATTTGTTTGTCTTTATTTATAACCGCATGCAAACCCAGCGATGAAGAAATGATTAAATTTGGCGAGTCTTTAGTCAAGCAATCTCTAAAAGATCCAGAGAGCGCTAAATTTAATTCATTCTATCGCCAGTTTGGCGATGGTGTTGGATATGTCTGTGGGACTGTTAATGCAAAAAACTCATATGGCGGCTATGTTGGAAATAGAAATTATTACGTTCACCTGACTGTTAAAGACGGAAAAGTTGTTGATAATAGTCCAGTCAAAATAATTGACGAGAAAGATGATAAAGGTGAGGCTAATTTCAATAGCATATGCCAGTAAAATAAATAAAGCCCTTCGGGGCTTTTTTTTATAGGCTTCGTATGGCGACCCTGCGTGAATTAATCATCAAAATTTCGGCGAACTCAACTTCTTTCCAGTCTGAGATCGCCAGAGCGTCCCGCATGGGAACCGATTACTACCGCACTATGGAACAGGGCGGTAAAAAAGCTGCAGCGGCCACGCGTGAAACCCAGCGTTCTTTGGCTGACCTGAACTCTCAGCTTGCTACCGTGCGATCTTCTGCTGCCGGGCTTGCCGGTGCGTGGGCTGGTGCATTTGCCACGCATCAACTGATTCAGTTTGCCGACACGTGGAACCAGTTGAATGGGCGTCTTCGCCTTGCGTCCTCTTCCAGTGAGGATTACGTGGAATCACAGCGCGTGCTGATGGAGATCAGCCAGCGTACCGGAACATCCCTCGAGGCAAACAGCAACCTATACAGCAGAATTGCGCAGTCCCTGCGTGATGCCGGTTACGCTTCTGCTGACGTCGCAAAAGTTACGGAAACCGTTGCAACCTCACTGAAGCTGTCTGGCGCCAGCACCGAAGAAGCGAGCTCCGTTATCACCCAACTTAGCCAGGCGCTTGGCTCAGGCGTTTTGCGAGGTGAAGAATTTAACTCCATCATGGAGAACGGCGGCCGCCTGGCGAAACTGCTGGCTGATGGGCTGGGCACCACTGTTGGTGGTCTGCGAAACATGGCCAACAATGGCGAGCTGACTACAGATAAGATCGTCCCGTTACTGACCAACGTCGAGATCCTCCGTAAAGAGTTCGACACTCTTCCTGCATCCGTCAGCGGATCTGCACAAAAAGTGCAAAACGCCTTTCTCGCTTGGGTAGGCGGGGCAAACGATGCCGTCGGCGCATCATCAACGCTTTCCGGCGTGTTGGATGGCCTGGCGAATAACATCGATGATGTGGCAAACACTGCAGGCATTCTGGTTGGTGTTGGCCTGGCCCGTTATTTTGGGAATATGGTTGGCAGTGTAGGCCAGTCAACCCGAGCAGTGCTCGCTAATACGGCCGCTGAAGTCGCACTGGCGCAGGCGCAGGTTCGAGGTGCACAGGTTAGCGTTGCTTCTGGTCGCCAAGCTGTTTACCGTGCTCAACAGGCACGTGCAGCGGCGACGAGTATTGAGGCTCAGATTGTCGCAGAGCGTAATCTTGCTGCAGCTCAGGCATCACTGAACAAGGCCATTGCTGGCAGGACTTCTGCCGTTAATAACCTAACAAACACGACCTCGGTGATGTCCCGCTTGGGTAGTGGCGTTCTTGGCATTCTCGGTGGTTGGCCTGGAGTTATTATCGGTGCCGGTGCGGCGATGTATGGTTTGTATCAGCACACCCAGCAGGTGCACAAGGAGGCGGTTGGCTTTGCCAATAATCTGGATGAAATAAACGATAAGCTGCAGCAGATGTCGGTGCTGGGGCTGCGCTCTACTGCAGCCGATGCCCGTACATCGTTACAGGCACAAATGCAGGACCTGGCCGCTCTCGATTCACAAATTGCGAAAGTGAAAGACAGCCTGAAGGCGGTTGACCAAATCCAGCAGGACTACAACCGCCATCCGACGCTGACTCAGATCAATACCTTCATGGATCAGGCCGACATCACGGCCAAAAACGTTGAACTTACCGACAAGCTGAACCAACTGGAGTACCAGCGGGAACAGGCAGCATCAAAGGTTGAGCAAACGCAGAAACTGGTTAACGATGCCAGCGATAAGGCAACGCAAAAGGCTATCGAACAGGCTGGCGCCGTCTCAATCCTGAAAGGTGCGTATGACCTACTTAACCGCTCAATGTCAGAGACTGCTGGCGCGAAGCCTCCGCAGTATGCCGGGCCTGTTGTTTCAATGGCGAACGCAACGCCTCAGCAGCAAACCGCACTGGAGCGCTCACGCCGCGATAATGAGCTGGCCAGCTTAAGCGGATTAGAGAAACTCCATCAGCAGCACGTCTATGAAGCTGAAGATTTGAAGCTGACCGGGGCTCTTTACACCCAGTACATCTATAACAAGGATCAGGCAGCCAAAAAGGATGCGGCAGCAGCTGAGGCCAAAAAGACCTCCACGGCTGCTTCGAATGCGCAGAGTAAAGCCGAGCGTGAAGCGTCCAGCACCGCTGAGCAGTATTCCCGTAAGATGGCTGATCTGAGCGTGGCTATTGATGTACAGCGCGTGCGGGCAACGGAGGGAGAAAAGGCCTCAGATCTTTATGCGGCCTCCCACCAGGCAGGCACTAAATGGACGGATGAGCAGCGCAGGGCTATTCAGGCATCGTCTACAGAGCTGGCAAAATGGACGCAAAAAGCCGACGAGAACGTGCGCAAGCAGCGCGAACAAGCCGATGCACTGAAGGATTTAACTGAAGCGGCCAGAAAATTCAGGGATGAGGCGACGCTGACAACCGAAACCAGAGGAATGAGTGATCGCCAGCGCAGCAGGTTTGATGAAACGCAGCAGATTGACCGTGTTTTTGCCAAAACTGACGGCGGTACCGAAGCAATCGCACAGCGTGCGGCGGCTCTCGATGCTCTGGACAAAAAATATAAAGCAATCGCTGCATCTGAAGCTGACTGGACTTCTGGTGCCGAGAAAGGATTTAAAAACTGGTTTGACACCGCTTCTGATTATTCCTCGCAGACTGCAGACCTTGTGAACAACTCAATGACAGGTCTTATCGGAAATATTTCCGATGCTTTATCTGGCAATAAAGTTGACTGGGAGGATTGGTCGAAATCGGTACTGGCTTCCATGCAAAAAATTATCCTCAACGCAATGTTGGTCAATTCGTTGAAGTCTGCAGGAGGCGGGGGACTGTTCGGTTCTCTTGGTGGTCTTTTTGGTGGGGGTGATGCAACCTCTGCAGGAAGTACACCATCAGGCGCATATTCCGGCGCGGCCAGCGGACTGAAATTTGCAAAAGGTGGCGTTTTTGATTCCCCAAATCTTAGCCATTTCAGTAATTCGATCATTTCTAGTCCAACGATGTTCAAATTTGCTAAAGGCGATGGATTGATGGGAGAGGCAGGGCCTGAGGCTGTTATGCCATTAACCAGAACACCAGATGGAACCTTGGGTGTCAGGATGGTCGGGACTACAACTTCTGGTGGTGGAAGTGACATCCATATCACCCAGCACATCAACGTATCCGGTAACGGAGACGCGGCACTGAAACAGGCTATGCAGGAAGCCGCCCGTCAGGGGGCGAATGATGGCGCTAAGCAGGCGCGTCAAGATTTGCTTCAGGACTTTTCCAATCGGGGCCAGGCGCGTCGTTTGTTAGGCGTGTGATGCTTATTACCTCAGATGTAAGTTGGTCATACTTTTCTGAAAATAATTAATAAGGAGTTATTGTGAATAAATTTAACTTAACGGTGAAATCCTTTGACTTAAGCGGGGAAAACGTATCTGTATGGTTGGATGTTCACTCATTACGAGCAGCATCAATGCCGTTGTTCAGTATGCAGGTTCAAGTAGAGCGGAAAGAAAACGACAAGCTTTCCTCTTATGAATTGGAGGCGATAAAAAAAGCCGCCTCACTAATTCATGATATAGCTAACGAATTGGATGGGACGGCTTAAGCAATTATTTCAAGAAAGGTTCTGGCTTGCTATTACCAAACATTGCTCTTACTGGAGGTTGCATCAATTCATTGATAGCATGTTTAGGTATTGATGTCCCACCCATGGTTATTTTACTTAGTTCATTAGTAAGCTGTTCCTTAAGAGCTTCGCTGAATTTCTGTTCACTACTTTGCTGATCGAGAACCTCAACGATGCCGTACAGCAGGAAATTTGCGGCAGCCTTTATCTTTTGATTCTCTTTCTGTAGTTCATTTATTTGACGCATGAGTTCTTGTATGGTTCTTTCCAATTTATTCTCCTTTTCAACATAATTACCCAACTTTTACTTTAAAGGTCAGTGTCCAACCACTGACGGGCTGAACCACACACTTTAACCAGGGTTAATGTCCCTTAACACCCTGACAAATGATCAGTATCGCCGTTGCGCGTATTTCTCCTGGAGTATTTATGGCTGCACTTGAATGGCCGGAAGATGTCTGTCCGGCGTCTTTGACGTGGCGACCTGAAAGCAACACCAAAACTTTTCGATCACCCTTCAACGGCGCATCACAGACTGTCCGTTTCCCCGGTACCCGTTGGGTATGTTCTCTGACCTTTAACAATCTTTCAGATGAGAAATCGCGACGTATTGATGCGCTAATTGCTGAACTCGATGGTGAGTATGGCAGGGTGAAAATCCACGACTGGGGGCGGGGAGGAAGAACTCCGGCAGGTGTACCGGTTGTGAATGGTGCCAGTCAGACAGGGACACAATTGCAGACACGCGGATGGACTCCTGGCGTAATGGTTTTGAAACAAGGCGACTACATCACTGTGAACGATGAACTGAAGATGATCACCGCCGACGTGACGAGCGCTGCGAACGGGACCGCCATGATTACGTTTGCGCCAATGCTTCGTAGTTCCCCGCCTGCTAATGCTGCGATTGAGGTGGCGAAACCTTACGGCATTTTCAAACTGAAGGATAACCAGCAGGGGGCGGGGAACCGGGTGCCGGGTGTGTTCACCAGTTACACGCTGGAGCTTGAGGAGGCATTTTAATGTTGTATTCCCCATTTTCTGACGCAATGGTTGACTGGCTTTCCCGCGACCGGGTGACAGCGGTGATCGCTGCCAGTATTCAGTTTGAATCCGGCACTGTGTATGTGCATTCCGGTACCGGGACGATCGTACTGGGTGGCTACGTCTATTACGGCATGGGACGCATGGGCTCGATTGATGATGCTACTGAGACGAACACGACCAGCCCGACGCAGGTGAAGATGACGCTTTCCGGGCTTGACCTGTCACTGTTCGCCAAAACACTGAATGAACGTTGTGTTGGTCGCAATGCTGAAATCTACCTGGTTGCGATGGATGACAACGGCGTGGTGCAGGTTGCCGATCTTCTGTTTAAAGGGAAAGTATCGGGTACCGGGGCCACAGCCGGGGAAACCAACGCCCTGCAATACACTATCAGTAATATTTTTGAAGACTGGCAACGACCTTTCCCGGATCGCTATACCGACGAATCACAGCAAGCCTCTTATTCTGGCGACCGCATATTCCGCTATGTGGCGCAGATGGCTGAACGTTCCATTTTCTGGGGCAACAAAAAGGATGCGCCTGGGTTTACTTATAAGTGAGGAAGCATGAAGCACCCTGACTGGCAAAACAGATTAAATGCAGTGATGAAGGCCGCCATTGAGCGGCCTTTTTCATGGGGCAAACATGACTGTTGCCTGTTTGCGGCTGACTGCGCACAGGCCATGTGTGGCGATGACTATGCGGCAGACTGGCGTGGAACTTATGACAGTGAACCGGGGGCTAAAAAGGCCATTCTTCGCGGTGGTGGTTCACTTGAAAAGGTAATTGCACGATATCTCGACGAAGTGCCGGTGAAACTGGCGCAGCGTGGGGACATTGCCATTGTCGAGAACGGCGGGGCGAAGTGCGCTGGTGTGGTGTATTCCGGCTCGGTCTGGGTGCCGGGTGAAAATGGTCTGGTGAGCTTACGGGTTAAACCGCTGAGTGTCTGGAGGATTCGTTAATGCCTGCTGCTATTCCTATCATTGCGACCGTTGCAGCAGGTGCTGCTGCTTCATATCAGTATTACGGGATCGCAATGGCGATCACCGTCGCTGCCCAGATCGCTACTCAGGCTCTCACCAAAAAACCATCCATCGATTCATACCGTGACACATCAGAACGTAAACAGGTTCTTCGTGCAGCGGCCAGCGCAAAAACGGTCGTGTATGGACGTACCACCGCTGCCGGTACGTTGTTCTTTTCAGAAGAACAGCCCGGACAGCAGGATGATGGTGAAATGTTGCATCTGGCCGTTGCTCTCGCAGGGCATTCATTATCCAGCATCGGAACAGTCTGGCTCGGCGATGAGCCCATCAGCAGTTATCCCGAGCATGCTTCATTCCAGTTGCACACGAACCGGCAGACCGCAGATCCATTCATGCTGGCGAACTGCCCGTCATGGAAAAATGACATGATCGGTAAGGGGATCACATGGCTTCGTGTATCCCTGAAATTCAGTGCAGAGAAATTCCCTTCCGGTATTCCCAATATCAAGGTCGAGAAGTTTGGGTGGGACATATATGACCCGAGAACAGGCCTGACCGGATACAGTAACAACGCTGCGCTGGTCATCCTGGACTATTACCGCAACTACCTGAAGGTTCCTGATTCAGACATCAACTGGGATCAGTTTCAGGAAGCCGCCAACATCTGCGATGAGGATGTGATCACTGGCGGTAATACTGTCGAAAGACGCTACACGATCAATGGCGAGTTTGACCTCAGCGAAAACAAGGTGAGCATTCTGGAGGGGATGCTTGCGGCCTGTGCAGGTGACGTGACCTATATTGCCGGTAAGCATGGTTTGCTGGTTGGCGCGTACTATGGCCCGGCAACGGAAGTGATCACAGAAAGCCAGCTGGCCGGTGATATCGAAATCATGCCGGAAGTCTCCCAGTCGGAGCGTGTTAACACTATCAAGGGAACATTCGTCGATCCACAACAGGGATTTACTGAAGCTGATTTCCCATCCGTATCGGTAAGCGAGTGGGTGGCGGAGGACGGCGTCGAAATCTCGCAGGATATGAAACTGCGATTTGTGACGAGTGAGTTTCAGGCCCAGCGCCTGGCTGATGTGAAGTTAAAGCGTACCCGTATTGCCAGAACGATGAACGTTACGCTGAATCTCAGCGGCTACCGATATCGCCCCGGAATGTATGTGAAAGTCAATTTCCCGTCTATCGGTATCGTGAACGTTGAGATGCGGGTAACGGACTGGAAATTTGGTGTGCAGAACGGCGTGCAGCTGACACTAAAACAGGAAACGGCTGATGTATGGGGTGATGCTGTTGGCAAGCCTATAGAGCGCCCTCCATTCACTCAGTTACCGTCCGGTGGTGTTGCCCAGCCGCAGAACATGAAGTACACCGTCGAAGAAATCGGTCAGGTGGTCCAGGGGATACTGTCCTGGGAAAATATCGGCCAGGTTGTCTATAACAAAGTCGTCATTCGTCGAAATGGCCAGATGGTGCTTTCTGCTCAGGTGCCGGGGTCTTTCACTCGTCTGACTGGGTTGCCAAGGAATACCTACACGGCGCATGTTTCAGCGGTGAATCAGATGGGGGCTGAATCTCCGGAAGCTTATCTTGAGTTCAGTGTTGAAGCGCCGCCGCCGCCCTCGCATGTTGATATTGAGCAGGGGTTCTTTGCAGTGACGATGATCCCCCGTCTTGCTGCTATCACCAACGTTTCCACCCAGTTCGACTTCTGGACATCAGGTGAGACGCAACTGTCGGGCACCTCAACTGAAATCGTTGAGGGCAACGCCAGCAGAGAGGGGATGGGCACCACGTGGACCAGCAATCAGTTACAGGTCGGGCATACCTATTACTGGTATATCAGGACCATTAACGCATTCGGCGCATCTGCATTTATCGAAGTTCCTGCTCTGTGCTCTATGGATACAGGAAGCCTGATCGACCTTATTGATGATTCTGTTCAGAATTCTGAAGCATTCCAGAACGTTAAAGGCGGGGTTGATACAAACCTTGAAGGCATAATGGAAAATGCCCTCGCCAATCACGGCACGGTCCAGCGTCAGTTTGAGCAGTATGGTGAAGTGAAAGCCGAAGTCATGACGGTGACCACCACGGTTGCAAATCTTGATGGTGCATTCGCTGAACTCGCTGATTATGTACAGGCGCAGATCGGGCCGGATGGGGAACTGATGGCGGCTGTAAATCAGAAATTAACAGCCGAAGTGAACAACGATGGTACTGCGAAAGCGTCGTACACACTGAACCTTGGGATTGTCAGAAACGGTGTGAAATATAACACCGGGTTTGGCATGTCCATTGAGCCATCAGGCAGCACCTATAAATCCACAGTGGTTTTTGCTGCTGATCAGTTCGGTATTTATTCTGGTAGCGATCCGGGAAATTACACCGCCGCCTTCTTTGTCTATAACGGACAGGTATTTATCCGCGATGCGCTTATTCAGGATGCCAGCATCACCAACGCCAAAATTGGCAGCTATATCCGATCCAATAATTTTCTCGCCGGAACACGTGGCTGGAATATTGATAAGAGTGGCGACTGTGAATTCCATGGAAAACTGTATGCGACCAGCGGCCAGTTTGCATTTAACGGTGTGAATAATACGGTCGTTATTAACGGCAATGGAATTACTGTCAATCTGTCTAGCGGTGGGCGTGTCGTCGTCGGGAGGTGGTCATAATGCCAGAAGGAATACTGATTGATTATAACGATGGCAGGCCAGTGATGGCTATTACAGCGGGGCTTCGTGCCCCGTCGTATTGTGGCGCAACATCCGGGCAATATGGAGATGGGGGAGGTTCCAGTTACAGTGTCCCTGTTACCATGACTGCTGGTTCAGAGCTTGTCACCATTGCACGAAGGCCAGTTGTAATTCAGGATTTTACAAATCCTCCAAATATTTATTTTATGTCTTCCGTAACAAGGAATGGAAATTCATCGATAAATATTAACTTTGGTAAAAAAGGGTTCAGGAATGGCGAGAAGGTCGATTTTGACGCAACATTTCTCGAAATTCTCCCTGCCGCTACATATAACGAAGGGATTCTGGTCGCCAGTTCAACGGATTTTACCGCTATTTCGAATCGCTCACTATTGATGACCTGTGCTTATACAGGCCGAATTACTGTAAACGGGAGTGCGGCGCTACCCGTCTCAGGTATTCCATTTGGCAAATGGGATAATCCAAATGTTTCTGTTGCATTTGACGGGACCAATATCATTGTACGGAGTATCTCTTATAGCGGAACGGATGATGTCACAGCATCCGTCACAATTGACCTTGCAATATTTAATCAGACTGCGCCGGTCGGTGGTGATGGCATCACTATGACAAATCCAGCAGGTCAGGTGACGTTTTCAACACAAAAGCGACCAATGGTCTATGACCGTACCATTCAGATAACTGACTCCTTCCAGAGTATTGGTGGTGGGTACTGCCATCTTACCAATACCGGGACGCAAACCAGAATGGTTAACGGGGTCGCCAATGTGCGTACTAAAGGGATCGTCATGTCTGGTGGAAGCATACGTTCAGCATATAACCGTGTTTTCGGTAACTACAACGTTAGCGGCTGGGATGCCACATTTAACCAGAATATCAGCATGCCGCATCTTATCATTCCTAACATGTATTGAGGAAACCCCATGTCTGCAGGAACATTAACCCTGACCAATAATTCTGATGCGGTAACTGGTAGCGGAACAGCCTTTACTACCGAACTGGCAGCAGGTGATTTTATTGTTGTGAAAGTCGGCGGGGTCCCGTACACGCTTCCCATTAAAACGGTTAACAGCAATACATCGTTGACGCTGGTCAGTAATTATACCGGGCCAACTCAATCTGGTGCAGCCTGGTCAGCTGTTCCCCGCGTAGCACTGAATATGGTCACTGCTGCGCTGGTTGCGCAGAGCGCAGAAGCGTTGCGTGGACTGAACTACGACAAGCAAAACTGGCAGGCTGTATTCAGTGCGGACGGAAATATCACGGTCTTTCTGCCTGATGGCGCATCGTTTTCCGGTCCATCCTGGAAGAGCATTGCTGACAAACTGAGTTCGCTTGAGAATGGATATCTCAAAAAATCAAAAAACCTTTCTGACCTGGAAAATCGTGGCCAGGCATGGAAAAACATCCTGCCAACAAATTCAACCATTTCTGATGATGGTCGTGGTGCGAACGCGTTGTGGTCGGTTATCAACAGCAGCAACGTAACCCCGGGAACGGGGGTTTATGTATACGGGGGGACTATCCGGTCTGAGTACTATATCAACGGCGTGCGGGCTAACGCGTTTGCGGTTCGAACCAGTATGGTAAATAGCAACGTAACCGGTGTTATTTCGTTAGTAAACGATCTGACGGGCAAAACATCAGATTTGTATTTTGATGAGAGTGGGGGGCTTCGTTCCAGTACCGGGTATGTAGGTTTCCCAAGCGAGGGAATTGGTATTGATACCAACGGGAACAACTCCCGAATTTATTTTATGGATGCCTCAAAAACACGTCGCGCCGGTTTTTCATATGAACTAAGTGATTCGTCATTTGTTCTATATAAATTTACTGCATCTGGCACGCTAGGATATTCGGTAGCATTCCCCACAACCGGCGGCACCTTAGCGCTACAGGGTACGTCAGGGGTTGAGTTCAAGCGCAACGTTAAAGACGCGGACCTTAACGAAGCCGTTGATCGCATCGACGCTTTGCGCATGGTTAATTTCGTTTATAAAGACGATGAGCAAGAGCGCCAACGCTTTGGCATCATCGCGGATGAAGCCGAGCTGGTAGCACCGCAATATATCAAACATAACAAGGAAATAATCGACATCGAAAGCGGTGAAACTCGCGACCGTCCGTCGATAGACAACAACCCGATCGTGATGGACTTGTTGGGGTATGTGAAGTACCTGAAGGCGGAGATCGAAACGTTGAAAACGGCATTGAAGGGTTAATGAACTGAAGGGGCCATTAGGCCCCCCTTTCCCACGCGAACTCTATCTCCAGTTTTGCTTTCCCTGCCTGACTGCTTCCATAATGGCCGCTCCAGTATGTTCGTATTCAGGAAGCGAGAGAACATGCCAATTTTTGCGCAGATATGCCAGGAGGCAGCAACGCTCGCCTACCGTACCTTTGACGGCAAAATTACGCATATTGTCCGGTGGAACAGGGAGGCGCTCACCAGGTTTAGGGAAATAGATTCTGATCCCCGATATGATCAAGCTGTCCATAGTTCACTCGCTCACCAGCCACATGTCAGATTCTTCAAACATTTCCTCAAGCATACGGTTCAGCCTTTCTTTCTCAGTTTTTGTGCAGTCGCTGTTTAAGGCGTTAGCCTGCATTGGCTTCACCCTCACCTCAGCATCGGGAAAAATCCGGTGCACCCGCTTCGTCAATTCGGCCAGAATGATGTTACTTGCACCTGGCAACCCGGCAACGTTTCTCTTGTCATAAACCAACTCAACAAACATTTTTACCTTCTCCCTTTACTGGTTGGATATACAGTTATTATTGACTGGTTATCCATACAGCGTCAAGCGAGCTACAAGCCAGTTTTGAATGATTTTTTGGGGCAAGTGTGGGGCAAAAAATACCCCTTTGGGGCATATTGGGACATGGTTGGGACATTATAGCGCATATGAACTTTGCCGAATTTCATATGATGTTAATTTTTAATACATTGAATATGCTAAAGAAAACACATGCTCTTGGGCGTTCTTTAGTGATTTTTAAAATGCCTGCGTCACGCAGTTAAAGTGGCGGGCGTACTCTTCAAGACCGGTGATGCCAAGACGCACCCATTTTGGGTGCGACCATTGCGGCAGGCCAATGTAGATCATAAGGCGTTGACGATCTCTTCTGTGCTGCGCACTCGCGCAATACGAGGGAAAATGTGCGTCAGGCTGTTCTTATGCTGGTCGGCGCTGGCGGCACTACAGGCGTCTTCGGCAATCACCAGGCTAAAACCCAGCTCCCAGGCGTTACGTGCGGTGGACTCGACGCCGATATTGGTCGAAATCCCGCACAGTACGATGGTGTCGATACCGCGGCGGCGTAACTGAAGCTCAAGATCCGTGCCATAGAATGCGCCCCACTGGCGCTTGGTCACTTCCAGATCGCTGTCGTCTTTGCCCAGCGCAAGCGGATAGGTCCACCAGTTTTCCGGCAGCGCGTTGGCTGGTGCCTGTGCATCTACGGGTTGTTTGAGCGCTTCGGCGTAATCATCAGACCAGCCCACGCGGACCATTACCACTGGGGAGCCGTTAGCACGAAACGTCTGTGCCAGTCGGGCAGCGCGCGCCACCACGTCATTGGCAGAATGAGGGCCGCCGGCGAAGGGCAGGATCCCTTCCTGCAGGTCGATAATGACCAGGGCGGTCGTTTTTGCGTTCAGTTGTAACATGATAACTCCCGTCAAGAATCGAAATTCCGTTACACCTTAATCGCGATTGGGTGTGTAACGAGCGACAATTTTTGTTATTTTTTGTGAGAATACGCAATGCCCGTCCAGGAAACAGGCGTACAGTCAGTACCGGGCTTATCGTGCGGCGGAATTTCCAGTATAATAGCCGCCTTTTTTCATTCAGTTGTGACATACAGTTAAAGCTGCGACATCGTGGCCTGCAAGACAGGCGACAATCCGCCTGCGGCTAATTAAGGGATATCTCATGCGTACAGAATATTGCGGACAGTTGCGTCTGTCCCACGTGGGGCAGCAGGTGACTCTGTGTGGTTGGGTCAACCGTCGTCGTGATCTTGGTAGTCTGATCTTCATCGACATGCGCGATCGCGAAGGTATCGTGCAGGTGTTTTTCGATCCGGATCGTGCTGACGCGTTAAAGCTGGCCTCTGAACTGCGTAATGAGTTCTGCATCCAGGTGACGGGCACCGTGCGTGCGCGTGACGAGAAAAACGTCAACGGTGAGATGGCAACCGGCGAAATTGAAGTGCTGGCCTCTTCGCTGACGATCATCAACCGTGCAGAATCACTGCCGCTTGACTCTAACCACGTGAACACCGAAGAAGCGCGTCTGAAATACCGTTATCTGGATCTGCGTCGCCCGGAAATGGCGCAACGCCTGAAAACCCGCGCGAAGATCACAAGCCTGGTACGTCGCTTTATGGACGACCACGGTTTCCTCGATATCGAAACCCCGATGCTGACCAAAGCCACGCCGGAAGGCGCGCGTGACTATCTGGTTCCTTCGCGTGTACACAAAGGCAAATTTTACGCCCTGCCGCAGTCACCGCAGCTGTTTAAACAACTGCTGATGATGTCCGGCTTTGACCGTTACTACCAGATCGTCAAATGCTTCCGCGACGAAGACCTGCGTGCTGACCGTCAGCCTGAATTTACCCAGATCGATGTGGAAACCTCCTTCATGACCGCCGAACAGGTACGTGAAGTGATGGAAGCGCTGGTGCGTAACCTGTGGAATGAGGTGAAAGGTGTGGAACTGGGTGACTTCCCGGTCATGACTTTTGCTGAAGCCGAGCGTCGTTACGGTTCTGACAAACCGGACCTGCGTAACCCGATGGAACTGGTGGACGTTGCCGACCTGCTGAAGGCCGTTGAGTTTGCCGTGTTCTCTGGTCCGGCGAACGATCCGAAAGGTCGCGTTGCTGCGCTGCGTGTACCAGGCGGAGCGAGCTTAAGTCGTAAGCAGATCGACGACTACGGTAACTTCATTAAGATCTACGGCGCGAAAGGTCTGGCTTATATCAAAGTCACCGAGCGAGCGAAAGGTCTGGAAGGTATCAACAGCCCGGTGGCGAAATTCCTCAATGCGGAAATCGTGGAAGCCATCCTTGAGCGCACTGGCGCGCAGGACGGCGATATGATTTTCTTCGGTGCGGACAACAAGAAAGTGGTGGCTGACGCGCTGGGCGCGCTGCGTCTGAAACTGGGTAAAGACCTGGGTCTGACTGACGAAACGAAATGGGCGCCGCTGTGGGTCATCGACTTCCCGATGTTTGAAGACGACGGCGAAGGCGGCCTGACCGCGATGCACCACCCGTTCACCTCACCGAAAGACATGACGGCTGCAGAACTGAAAGCGGCGCCGGAAGACGCGGTGGCGAATGCCTACGATATGGTGATCAACGGCTACGAAGTCGGTGGTGGTTCCGTGCGTATTCACAGCGGTGAAATGCAGCAGACCGTGTTTGGCATTCTGGGTATCAATGAACAGGAACAGCGTGAGAAGTTTGGCTTCCTGCTCGACGCACTGAAATACGGTACGCCGCCGCACGCGGGTCTGGCATTCGGTCTTGACCGTTTGACCATGCTGCTGACCGGCACCGATAATATTCGTGACGTAATCGCCTTCCCGAAAACCACCGCTGCGGCGTGTCTGATGACCGAAGCGCCGAGCATCGCGAACCCGGCAGCACTGGCTGAACTGGGTATCGACGTGGTGAAGAAGGAAGAGAAAAACTGATATGGCTGATATGCACGAAATCATTCGCGCTACCTCGCGGCGGCAACGGAGTGAGTTCCCATGATCATAGCTAACACTATGAATGGGATGAGCGAAGGCAGCCAACAACGAGATAGCGTGAAGGATAAAGTGTATAAGCGTCCCGTTTCGGTTCTGGTCGTTATCTACGCGCAGGACTCGAAACGGGTGTTGATGTTACAGCGACGCGACGATCCTGAATTCTGGCAGTCGGTTACCGGCAGTGTGGAAGAGGGAGAGACCGCGTCGCAGGCCGCCATGCGCGAAGTAAAGGAAGAGGTCGCCATTGACGTTGCGGTTGAGCAACTGACCTTAATTGACTGTCAGCGCACGGTGGAGTTTGAGATTTTTTCTCATTTACGTCATCGCTATGCACCGGGTGTGTTGCGCAATACAGAATCCTGGTTCTGCCTTGCGCTGCCGCACGAGCGTCAGATCGTTTTTAGCGAACATCTGGCCTACCAGTGGCTTGATGCGCCAGCTGCGGCGGCGCTCACTAAGTCATGGAGCAACCGGCAGGCGATTGAAGAATTTGTGATTAACATCGCCTGAGAGGGCGTGCTTTTTTGAGGAAATATTTATGGCAGGTCATAGTAAATGGGCCAACACCAGACACCGTAAAGCGGCGCAGGATGCGAAGCGCGGCAAAATCTTCACCAAGATTATTCGTGAGCTGGTGACAGCAGCCAAACTGGGCGGCGGCGATCCGGATGCGAACCCGCGTCTGCGTGCGGCTATCGACAAAGCGCTGGCTAACAACATGACCCGTGACACGCTGAACCGTGCAATCGCCCGCGGCGTGGGTGGTGATGATGATGCGAACATGGAAACCATCATCTATGAAGGTTATGGTCCTGGCGGCACTGCCGTGATGATTGAATGTCTGTCTGACAACCGTAACCGTACCGTTGCCGAAGTGCGTCACGCCTTCAGCAAAACCGGGGGTAACCTGGGCACGGATGGTTCTGTTTCCTACCTGTTCAGCAAAAAAGGCGTCATCTCTTTCGAGAAAGGGGATGAAGACGCCATTATGGAAGCGGCACTGGAAGCGGGTGCGGAAGACGTGGTGACCTTCGATGATGGCGCGATTGATGTCTACACGGCATGGGAAGAGATGGGTAAAGTGCGTGACGCACTGGAAGCCGCCGGTCTGAAAGCCGACAGTTCTGAAGTCTCTATGATCCCGTCGACCAAAGCGGAAATGGATGCGGAAACCGCACCGAAACTGATGCGTCTGATCGACATGCTGGAAGATTGTGACGACGTGCAGGAAGTTTATCACAACGGTGAAATCTCTGATGAGGTTGCCGCTACATTAGAATGATGGGGCTTAATCCCGTTACAACCGGAGGCGCGTGATGTCCATCATTCTCGGTATTGATCCGGGCTCCCGCATCACCGGTTACGGCGTGATACGTCAGGTCGGTAGACAACTGACGTATCTCGGCAGCGGCTGCATTCGTACCAAAGTCGACGATCTTCCGTCACGCCTGAAGCTGATTTATGCCGGCGTGACGGAAATCATCACCCAGTTTCAGCCCGACTACTTTGCCATCGAGCAGGTGTTTATGGCGAAGAACGCCGATTCTGCGCTCAAACTGGGGCAGGCGCGCGGGGTAGCGATTGTGGCGGCGGTCAACCAGGAACTGCCGGTATTTGAGTACGCGGCACGTCAGGTCAAGCAGACGGTGGTTGGCATTGGTAGCGCAGAGAAAAGTCAGGTGCAGCACATGGTGCGAACCTTGCTGAAACTGCCCGCGAATCCGCAGGCGGATGCGGCAGATGCGCTGGCCATCGCCATTACGCACTGCCATGTTAGTCAGAATGCGATGCAAATGAGCGAATCACGCCTCAATCTTGCCCGAGGTCGCTTGCGATAATGACAAATGAGGCTGGATATCTATCCAGCCTTTTTTTATGATACAGCTTTACTTTCGGCCCAACGCAGGAGCGTAACGTGATAGGCAGACTCAGAGGCATCATTCTGGAAAAACAACCCCCGCTGGTGTTACTCGAAGTGGGCGGCGTCGGCTATGAAGTGCATATGCCCATGACCTGTTTTTATGAGCTCCCGGAATCCGGAAGAGAAGCCGTTGTCTTTACCCACTTCGTGGTTCGCGAAGACGCGCAGCTGCTGTACGGTTTTAACAATAAGCAAGAGCGCACGTTGTTTAAAGAACTCATTAAAACCAACGGCGTCGGGCCTAAACTGGCGCTGGCGATCCTCTCCGGGATGTCCGCACAGCAGTTCGTCAATGCTGTCGAACGCGAAGAACTGGGCGCGTTGGTCAAGCTGCCTGGTATTGGCAAAAAAACGGCTGAACGACTGATTGTCGAAATGAAGGACCGTTTCAAGGGGCTGCATGGCGATCTCTTTACGCCAGCCGCCGATCTGGTGCTGACCTCGCCAGCGAGCCCGGCGACGGACGATGCCGAACAGGAAGCGGTTGCGGCGCTGGTGGCGCTGGGCTATAAACCACAGGAAGCCAGCCGCATGGTGAGCAAAATCGCTCGCCCGGATGCCAGCAGTGAAACACTGATCCGCGAAGCCCTGCGCGCCGCGTTATGAGGTAAAGGATGATAGAAGCAGATCGCCTGATTTCGGCAGGTGCCGCACTCACAGAAGATGTCGCCGATCGCGCCATTCGCCCGAAATTACTCGAAGAGTATATCGGTCAACCTCAGGTGCGTTCGCAGATGGAGATTTTCATCCAGGCGGCAAAACTGCGGGGTGATGCGCTCGACCACCTGCTGATTTTTGGTCCTCCCGGACTGGGGAAAACCACGCTTGCCAATATCGTTGCCAATGAAATGGGCGTCAATCTGCGTACCACTTCCGGTCCGGTGCTGGAAAAAGCGGGCGATCTGGCTGCGATGCTGACCAACCTTGAGCCGCACGACGTACTGTTTATCGATGAGATCCATCGACTGTCGCCGGTGGTGGAAGAGGTGCTCTATCCAGCGATGGAAGATTATCAGCTGGATATTATGATCGGCGAAGGGCCGGCGGCGCGTTCAATTAAAATCGATTTACCGCCGTTTACCCTGATTGGCGCAACGACTCGCGCGGGTTCACTGACCTCTCCTCTGCGCGATCGCTTTGGCATTGTGCAGCGTCTGGAGTTTTATCAGGTGCCGGATCTCCAGCATATCGTTGGGCGCAGCGCGCGCTTTATGGGGCTGGAGATGAGCGAGGAAGGGGCGCTGGAAGTGGCGCGTCGCGCACGCGGTACGCCGCGTATCGCCAACCGGCTACTGCGGCGCGTACGGGATTTTGCCGAAGTGAAGCATGATGGCACCATTTCCGCCGATATAGCTGCTAAGGCGCTGGATATGTTGAACGTGGATGCGGAAGGGTTTGATTACATGGACCGCAAGCTGCTGCTGGCGGTGATCGACAAATTCTTTGGTGGGCCGGTCGGGCTGGATAACCTGGCGGCAGCCATCGGTGAAGAGCGTGAAACCATTGAAGATGTGCTGGAGCCGTATCTGATTCAGCAAGGTTTTTTGCAGCGCACGCCGCGCGGAAGAATGGCGACAGTACGCGCCTGGAACCACTTTGGCATTACGCCACCGGAAATGCCTTAATGCCTGATGGTGCTGCGCTTATCCGGCCTACAAAATCACGTAGGCCGGATAAGACGCGTTAGCGTTGCCATCCGGCAACATACCCGTCAGCTTGCCTGCTTCTTCATCATGCTGAAGATAAACAGCAGTGCGGCGCACAGCACCACTGATGGGCCCGCAGGGGTATCGTAGAAGGCCGAGAAGGTCAGCCCACCTGTAACCGCTATCATTCCAGTTCCTACTGCAACGCCAGCCATCTGTTCCGGCGTCCGCGCAAAACGACGCGCCGTAGCTGCCGGGATAATCAGCAACGAGGTGATGATCAGCGCCCCGACGAACTTCATCGCCACGCCAATGGTTAATGCTGTCACCAGCATCAGTAAAAGCTTCACGCGCTGCAGTTTCACCCCGTCAACAAATGCCAGATCGGGGCTGATGGTCATTGACAGCAGATTGCGCCATTGCCAGAAGAGGATCGCCAGCACGATCACCACGCCCATGGCGATAGAGATCAAATCGTCCGGCGTAACCGCCAGCAGATCGCCAAACAGGTAAGCCATCAGATCCACGCGAATATTCGACATCAGGCTGACCACGACCAGGCCCAGCGACAGCGCACTGTGCGCCATAATGCCAAGCAGCGTATCGATGGCAAGGTGAGGGCGCTTCTCCAGCCAGACCAGGCCTGTCGCCAGCATTAGCGTCACAGCAATGACCGCATAGAAAGGGTTCACATCCAACAACAGGCCAAAAGCGACGCCGAGCAGCGACGCATGTGCCAGCGTATCACCAAAATAAGACATCCGACGCCAGACGACGAATGAACCCAGTGGACCCGCCGCACAGGCCAGCATGATCCCGGCTAACCAGCCAGGCAGTAATAATTCAATCATGATTGACCATTTCCCCGGCGCAACACAATACGACCCTGCAGGTCGTGGCGGTGATTATGATGATGACGGTAAATTCCCAGTTGCTCCGCGCCGCGAGGGCCGAACATCGAGATAAATTCCGGGTGCATGGAAACGATTTCAGGAGTACCTGAACAGCAAATGTGATGATTCAGACACAACACTTCGTCGGTTTTTGCCATCACCAGATGCAGGTCATGGGACACCATCAGCACGGCGCAATCCAGCTCACGACGTAACTGATCGATAAGGTCGTACAGCGCGACCTGGCCGTTGACATCTACGCCCTGAGTGGGTTCGTCAAGCACCAGAAGCTGTGGCTGATTGAGGAGCGCGCGCGCTAACAGGACGCGCTGCGTCTCGCCGCCGGAGAGCTTTTGCATCGGCGCGTCAATCAGATGCCCGGCCTGTACACGTTTCAGGGCCGGCAGGATGTCATCTTTCTTCGTACCGGGGCGCAGGCGTAAGAAACGACTGACGGTAAGCGGCAGGGTGGTATCGAGATACAATTTCTGCGGAACGTAGCCAATTCGCAGCTTACCATTATGCGTGATCACCCCTTCATCCGGGGCGACCAGTCCGAGAACGACGCGAACCAGCGTTGACTTCCCGGCGCCATTTGGGCCGAGTAGCGTTAAAATTTTTCCGGGTCTCAGTTCAAGCGAAACGTCAGAAAGGACGCGGCGCTGGCCGAAAGAGACCGAGACATTTTCCAGTGAAACCAAAGTCGTCATGTCAATTTTAGTCTTGCAGAAGTTATAGAATGTTATAATATCACATTTCTCACATTCATTACGATGATTGGTCGCATTATGTTACATAAAAATACGCTTCTTTTCGCTGCATTATCCGCCGCTCTTTGGGGCAGTGCAACACAGGCGGCAAATGCCGCCGTTGTCGCTTCTCTCAAGCCATTAGGGTTCATTGCTTCTGCCATTGCTGATGGCGTCACGGAGACCCAAGTCTTACTTCCGGATGGGGCATCCGAACATGATTATTCACTACGTCCATCTGACGTAAAACGCTTACAGGGCGCGGACTTAGTTGTCTGGATTGGGCCGGAAATGGAAGCGTTCATGGAAAAGTCCGTCAGCAACATTCCCGCCGCTAAACAGGTAACGATTGCGCAACTCAAAGACGTGAAACCGTTGCTCATGAAAGGGGCTGACGATGATGATGATGAGCACGACCACGATCATGACCACGGCGAAAAAGGTGACGCACATCACCATCATGGTGATTACAACATGCATCTTTGGCTCTCCCCAGAGATAGCGCGGGCCTCAGCGGTTGCAATCCATGAAAAATTAGTGGAACTTATGCCGCAAAGTCGAGCCAAACTTGACGCCAACCTGAAGGATTTTGAGGCACAATTAGCCGCAACCGATAAGCAGGTCGGTAACGAGCTCGCACCGCTCAAGGGCAAAGGGTATTTCGTTTTTCATGACGCCTATGGCTATTACGAAAAACACTACGGACTCACTCCATTGGGTCACTTCACCGTCAACCCTGAGATACAACCTGGTGCGCAGCGTTTACATGAAATAAGAACACAGTTGGTTGAGCAAAAAGCAACCTGCGTTTTTGCTGAGCCACAGTTCAGGCCAGCGGTCGTTGAAGCCGTTGCGAGAGGGACATCCGTTCGAATGGGAACGTTGGATCCCCTCGGGACAAACATCAAACTGGGTAAAACGAGCTATTCAGCGTTCTTGAACCAACTAGCGAACCAGTATGCGAGCTGCCTGAAAGGAGATTAATGAGGAAGTGAATACGTGCAACAGATAGCCCGCTCTGTCGCCCTGGCATTTAATAATCTGCCCAGACCCCATCGCGTTATGCTGGGGTCGCTTACTGTTCTGACACTGGCCGTTGCTGTCTGGCGGCCTTACGTTTATCACCCGGAATCTGCCCCCATTGTTAAAACGATCGAACTGGAGAAGAGCGAAATTCGTTCACTGCTCCCGGAGGCCAGCGAGCCTATCGATCAGGCGGCACAGGAAGATGAAGCCATTCCTCAGGATGAGCTGGACGACAAAACCTCGGGAGAAGCGGGCGTTCATGAATATGTCGTTTCGACGGGCGATACCCTCAGCAGCATTCTGAATCAGTACGGCATTGATATGGGTGATATCACCCAGCTTGCCGCGTCCGATAAAGAGCTGCGTAATCTGAAGATTGGTCAACAGCTCTCCTGGACGCTGACCGCGGACGGCGATTTACAGCGTCTGACGTGGGAAATGTCGCGTCGCGAAACCCGTACCTATGACCGTACTGCGGCGAACGGCTTTAAAATGAGCGCGGAAACGCAGCAGGGCGATTGGGTAAACAGCCTGATGAAAGGCACCGTTGGCAACAGCTTTGTCGCCAGTGCGAAAGCTGCCGGGCTGACCAGCGCTGAAATTAGCGCGGTGATCAAAGCGATGCAGTGGCAGATGGACTTCCGCAAACTGAAAAAAGGCGATGAGTTCTCTGTGCTGATGTCTCGTGAAATGCTGGACGGCAAGCGTGAGCAGAGCCAGTTGTTGGGCGTGCGTTTGCGTTCAGAAGGTAAAGATTATTACGCTATCCGTGCCGAAGACGGAAAGTTCTACGACCGCAATGGTACCGGGCTGGCGAAAGGCTTCCTGCGTTTCCCGACGGCGAAACAGTTCCGCATTTCGTCTAACTTCAACCCGCGTCGAACCAACCCGGTTACCGGACGTGTCGCGCCACACAGAGGCGTGGACTTCGCGATGCCGCAGGGGACGCCGGTGCTGTCCGTTGGTGACGGTGAAGTCGTCGTGGCGAAACGCAGCGGTGCGGCTGGCTATTATGTGGCGGTGCGTCACGGTCGTACCTATACCACGCGCTATATGCACCTGC
Organism: Citrobacter sp. Ca225; assembly: GCF_030337175.1. Lineage (NCBI taxonomy): Bacteria > Pseudomonadati > Pseudomonadota > Gammaproteobacteria > Enterobacterales > Enterobacteriaceae > Citrobacter > Citrobacter sp. Ca225. The sequence continues at coordinate 220,296 of NZ_JAOWCD010000078.1, forward strand.
GTAAACTGCTGGTGAAACCGGGACAAAAGGTTAAACGTGGCGATCGTATCGCACTCTCCGGTAACACCGGACGTTCTACTGGCCCGCATCTTCACTATGAAGTCTGGATTAACCAGCAGGCGGTTAACCCGCTGACGGCGAAACTGCCGCGTACCGAAGGGCTGACCGGTAAAGATCGTACCGATTACCTGGCGCAGGTCAAAGAGGTTCTGCCGCAGTTACGCTTCGATTAATCACTCATGACTTCAAAGCCGGTACGCAGCGCGTGTGCCGGCTTTTTTATTTTGTGCGCGGCAGGGTGCGCCGCTACACTATCATCAGATTTACTTTTCGCGTCATCAGGCACTGGATAAGCATGGAAACAAAAAAAAATAATAGTGAGTACATCCCTGAGTTTGAGAAATCTTTTCGCCATCCGCGTTACTGGGGCGCATGGCTGGGCGTCGCGGCGATGGCGGGTATCGCCTTAACGCCTGCATCCTTTCGCGACCCGCTGCTGGCAAAACTGGGTCGTTTCGCCGGGCGTCTGGGTAAAAGCTCGCGTCGCCGGGCGTTGATTAACCTGTCATTGTGCTTTCCGGAACGTAGCGAAGCTGAGCGCGAGGCTATCGTCGATGAGATGTTTTCAACTGCGCCGCAGGCCATGGCGATGATGGCGGAACTGGCGATTCGCGGTCCGGAAAAAATTCAGTCGCGCGTTGACTGGGAAGGGCTTGAAATCATCGAGGAGATGCACCGCAACAACGAAAAGGTGATCTTCCTGGTGCCGCATGGCTGGGGTGTGGATATTCCGGCAATGTTAATGGCGTCTCAGGGCCAGAAGATGGCGGCAATGTTCCATAATCAGGGAAACCCGGTGTTTGATTACGTCTGGAACACGGTGCGCCGCCGCTTTGGTGGTCGCCTGCATGCGCGTAATGACGGCATCAAGCCGTTCATTCAGTCTGTTCGTCAGGGGTACTGGGGATATTATCTGCCCGATCAGGATCATGGTCCTGAACACAGTGAGTTTGTCGATTTCTTTGCCACCTATAAAGCGACGTTGCCGGCCATTGGTCGACTGATGAAAGTGTGTCGGGCGCGCGTCATTCCGCTGTTCCCGGTATACAACGGCGATACCCACCGGTTGACGATTCAGGTGCGCCCGCCCATGGACGATCTTCTGACCGCAGATGACAACACTATTGCCCGTCGAATGAATGAAGAGGTGGAAATTTTTGTTGGCCCGCATCCCGAGCAATATACCTGGATCCTGAAACTGCTGAAGACCCGCAAACCGGGCGAGATCCAGCCGTATAAGCGCAAAGATCTCTACCCCCTCAAATAAAGAAAGGCCTCTCACATGAGAGGCCTCTTTGTATCAGCCGTCGATTACTCGACGGTCAGAATACGCGTGGTATTGGTTGAGCCAATGGTGCTCATCACGTCGCCCTGCGTCACGATCACCAGATCGCCGGACACCAGGTAGCCTTTGTCACGCAGCAGATTCACCGCTTCGCTTGCTGCGACAACGCCTTCCGCCGCACTGTCGAAATGCACCGGCGTGACGCCACGGTACAGCGACGTCAGGTTCAGCGTACGCTCATGACGTGACATGGCGAAAATCGGCAGGCCGGAGCTGATGCGAGAAGTCATCAGCGCAGTACGACCGGATTCCGTCATGGTAATGATCGCGGTCACCCCTTTCAGGTGGTTTGCCGCGTACATGGCGGACATCGCAATCGCTTCTTCAACATTGTCGAACTGTACGTCCAGACGATGTTTGGAGACATTGATGCTAGGGATTTTTTCTGCACCCAGGCAGACGCGCGCCATCGCCGCGACGGTTTCCGCCGGGTACTGGCCTGCCGCCGTTTCGGCTGACAGCATGACCGCATCGGTACCATCCAGCACAGCGTTCGCGACGTCCATCACTTCCGCACGGGTTGGCATTGGGTTGGTGATCATCGACTCCATCATCTGGGTCGCGGTAATCACCGCGCGGTTCAACTTACGTGCGCGACGAATCAACGTCTTCTGGATGCCGACCAGTTCCGGATCGCCAATCTCAACGCCGAGGTCGCCACGAGCGACCATCACCACGTCAGAAGCCAGAATGATGTCATCCATCGCATTCTGGTCGCAGACCGCTTCCGCACGCTCAACTTTGGCCACAATCTTGGCATCGCAGCCCGCATCACGCGCCAGGCGGCGAGCGTAGTTCAGATCTTCGCCGCAACGCGGGAAGGAAACAGCCAGATAGTCAACGCCAATCTGAGCGGCGGTCACGATATCGGCTTTGTCTTTTTCGGTCAGGGCTTCTGCGGAGAGACCGCCGCCCAGCTTGTTGATGCCTTTGTTGTTGGAGAGCGGGCCACCCACGGTCACTTCCGTGAACACTTTCATACCCTGAACTTCCAGCACTTTTAACTGCACGCGGCCATCGTCGAGCAGCAGAATGTCGCCAGGTACCACGTCTGCTGGCAGACCTTTGTAGTCAATGCCGACTTTTTCCTTGTCGCCTTCACCTTTACCCAGGTTGGCATCCAGGAGAAATTTGTCACCGATGTTGAGGAATACTTTGCCTTCTTTAAAGGTAGAGACGCGAATTTTTGGCCCCTGGAGATCACCCAGAATGCCTACGTGGCGTCCCAATCTGGCAGCGATCTCACGAACTTTATCCGCGCGCATTTTATGATCTTCTGGCGAACCGTGAGAGAAATTCATCCGCACGACGTTAGCACCAGCAGCGATAATCTTTTCAAGATTGTTATCGCGGTCGGTAGCCGGGCCTAATGTCGTAACGATTTTGGTTCTGCGAAGCCTTCTGGACATGTAATACTCCGTTGACTGAAACAACTAGGTGTTGCGTGAAAATTGATCCGGCAGTTCTGAAAACCTTACCCCCGTCATACTTCTGGTTGCCTGTGCGTTGGCCTCCTTGCTCACCCCAGTCACTTACTTCAGTAAGCTCCTGAAGATTCGCTGCGTTGCCGCCTTTCCACAACTCGAATTACGTAGGGTCTACATAGCATAGCGAACAAAACCGGATGACGAATTTAAGTCGTACTTATTATTGCTATTAGCGGTCATTACTCTTGATGAGCAGTTCTTTATCAAAACGCGATTCCTTGAGCGCTTCTTTGACACGCTTCAAGTTATCTCTGAATTTTGCCCCACGGCGCAAAGTAAATCCCGTAGCCAGCACATCTATCACGGTCAACTGCGCAAGTCGAGAGACCATGGGCATATAAATGTCAGTATCTTCCGGCACATCGAGCGTAATTGCCAGCGTGGCTTCACGCGCCAGCGGCGTATCAGCGGAGGTTAACGCGATCACCATGGCATCGTTATCACGTGCAAGCTGCGCCAGTTCGACCAGACTCTTGGTGCGACCGGTATGCGAAATCAGCACGACCACGTCATCGTCACTACAATTCATACAGCTCATCCGTTGCAAAACGACGTCGTCGGAGTAGATAACCGGAACGTTGAAACGGAAAAACTTGTTCATGGCATCATGGGCGACGGCGGCGGACGACCCCAGGCCAAAGAAAGCGATTTTCTTGGCCTGCGTCAGTAAATCCACCGCGCGGTTGATCGCCGATTTGTCCAGCGACTGGCGAACGTGGTCAAGACTGGCCATCGCGGATTCGAAAATCTTGCCCGTATAGGATTCGACACTGTCATCTTCATCCACATTACGATTAACATAAGGGGTACCATTTGCCAGACTTTGTGCCAGATGCAGTTTAAAATCGGGGAAGCCCCGGGTTTCCATGCTGCGACAAAAACGGTTCACCGTCGGTTCACTGACGTTGGCTTCCTGCGCAAGCGTGGCAATACTGCAATGGATGGTCCGCTCGGGTGAGGCGATGATGACATCGGCGACTTTGCGTTCAGATTTGCTCAAATGTTCCAGTTGAGACTGGATCTTTTCCAGCATATTCATGATGTAGACCCACGGAAATAACGATTTCAGTGATACAAGAAATCGAGAGGCAATTTTGGTAGATAGTACCCCTGCTAATCAGAGAAGGGGGCAAAATGGTCAGCAGAGTTGTTGTTTTTTTTCATAACATGATCAACATCGTGTTTTGACTCACCGTTATGCGTCGCAAACCAACGACAATTTTGACCAATTTGCGCCGTTAAGCGCCAACCGCACAGTGGGTTAAGCGTTTACGGTTTCCGGAATCACGTAAAAGCAGTACAGTGCACTGTAATAAAATTACAAGTAATGCCTGGCAAAGTACCAGGATAGCTAACTAAGGAGAATGACATGGCGGTAACGCAAACAGCCCAGGCATGTGACCTGGTCATTTTCGGCGCGAAAGGCGACCTTGCGCGTCGTAAATTGCTGCCTTCCCTGTATCAACTTGAAAAAGCCGGTCAGCTCAACCCTGAAACCCGCATTATCGGGGTAGGCCGTGCCGACTGGGATAAAGATGCCTACATGAAGGTGGTGCGCGAAGCGCTCGAAACCTTCATGAAAGAAAAGATAGATGAAGGATTGTGGGACACCCTGAGCGCTCGCCTGGATTTCTGCAATCTGGATGTGAATGATACCGCGGCGTTTACTCGTCTTGGGGCGATGCTCGATCAGAAAAACCGCACCACGATCAACTACTTTGCCATGCCGCCAAGCACGTTTGGCGCAATCTGTAAGGGACTGGGCGAAGCGAAACTGAATGCCAAACCGGCACGCGTGGTGATGGAAAAACCGTTGGGTACCTCACTGGCGACATCTCGCGAGATCAACGATCAGGTTGGCGAATATTTTGAAGAGTGCCAGGTTTACCGCATCGACCACTATCTGGGAAAAGAGACCGTTCTGAACTTGCTGGCGCTGCGTTTTGCCAACTCCCTGTTTGTGAATAACTGGGATAACCGCACGATCGATCATGTGGAAATCACCGTGGCAGAAGAGGTGGGCATTGAAGGGCGTTGGGGTTATTTCGACCAGGCCGGGCAGATGCGCGACATGATCCAGAACCACCTGCTGCAAATTCTGTGCATGATTGCGATGTCGCCGCCGTCGGATCTGAGCGCTGACGCCATTCGTGATGAAAAAGTGAAGGTGCTGAAGTCGCTGCGTCGTATCGATCGCTCAAATGTGCGTGAAAAAACCGTTCGCGGCCAGTACACCACCGGCTTTGCTCAGGGCAAAAAAGTCCCGGGCTATCTGGAAGAAGAGGGTGCGAACAAGAGCAGTAACACCGAAACGTTTGTGGCGATCCGCGTCGACATTGATAACTGGCGCTGGGCGGGCGTGCCGTTCTACCTGCGTACCGGTAAACGTCTGCCGACGAAATGTTCTGAAGTTGTGGTTTACTTCAAAACGCCTGAATTGAACCTGTTTAAAGAGTCCTGGCAGGATCTGCCGCAGAACAAGCTAACCATTCGTCTGCAGCCGGATGAAGGCGTGGATATCCAGGTTCTGAACAAAGTTCCGGGTCTTGACCACAAGCATAACCTGCAAATCACCAAGCTGGATCTGAGCTACTCCGAAACTTTCAATCAAACGCATCTGGCTGATGCTTACGAGCGTCTGCTGCTGGAAACTATGCGCGGCATTCAGGCGCTGTTTGTGCGTCGTGATGAAGTCGAAGAGGCGTGGAAGTGGGTCGACTCCATTACCGAAGCGTGGGCGATGGACAACGATGCGCCGAAACCGTACCAGGCCGGGACCTGGGGGCCGGTTGCTTCGGTGGCGATGATCACCCGTGACGGTCGTTCCTGGAATGAATTCGAGTAAAAAGTGTCTACCACTCTTGTGTTATTTTACCGGTAACATGATCTAACACAGATTGTTGAACAATTTTTGCACTTTTAAGCCTCGTGTGGATTCACCCGCGAGGCTTTTTTTATTACACTGCCTGAAACGATTTTGCCCCTGAGCTCCGGTGAACAAGCGTTTCCTGTATTTATACACGCAGTAAATGAACTTGCCAAACCTGTAGCTCTGACAGATAAATTTCAGGAGCCTCTATGAATCCGAATTTGTTACGCGTAACACAGCGTATTGTTGAACGTTCCCGTGAGACCCGTTCTGCCTACCTCGCTCGTATAGAACAGGCTAAATCCTCGACCGTTCACCGCTCACAACTGGCATGCGGGAATCTGGCGCACGGATTCGCGGCTTGTCAGCCAGACGATAAAGCCTCTCTGAAAAGCATGTTGCGTAACAATATCGCGATCATCACTTCCTACAACGACATGCTCTCCGCACATCAACCCTACGAACATTATCCGGACATCATTCGCAAAGCGCTGCATCAAGCCAATGCGGTCGGGCAGGTCGCGGGCGGCGTTCCGGCAATGTGTGACGGCGTCACGCAGGGGCAGGACGGTATGGAGCTTTCGCTGCTGAGCCGCGAAGTGATTGCGATGTCCGCCGCGGTGGGACTCTCTCACAACATGTTCGACGGCGCGCTGTTCCTCGGCGTCTGTGACAAAATCGTCCCGGGTCTGGCGATGGCGGCGCTGTCATTCGGTCATCTGCCTTCCATCTTCGTGCCGTCAGGTCCAATGGCGAGCGGCCTGGCGAATAAAGAGAAAGTCCGCATTCGTCAGCTTTATGCTGAAGGTAAAGTTGATCGTATGGCGCTTCTGGAGTCTGAAGCCGCCTCCTATCATGCGCCGGGCACCTGCACGTTCTACGGTACCGCGAACACCAACCAGATGGTGGTGGAGTTCATGGGGATGCAACTGCCGGGGTCCTCGTTTGTTCACCCGGATGCTCCGCTGCGTGAAGCGCTGACGGCAGCAGCAGCGCGCCAGGTGACGCGCCTGACCGGTAACGGTAACGAATGGATGCCGATCGGCAAAATGATTGATGAAAAAGTGGTGGTGAACGGGATTGTCGCGCTGTTGGCGACCGGCGGTTCAACGAACCATACCATGCACCTGGTGGCGATGGCCCGCGCTGCGGGTATCCAGATTAACTGGGATGACTTCTCTGACCTCTCCGACATCGTGCCGCTGATGGCGCGTCTCTATCCTAACGGCCCGGCGGATATTAACCACTTCCAGGCCGCGGGCGGTGTCCCGGTCCTGATGCGTGAACTGCTGAACGCGGGTCTGCTGCATGAAGATGTCAACACCGTGGCCGGTTACGGCCTGAAGCGCTACACCCTGGAACCGTGGCTGAACAATGGCGAACTCGACTGGCGTGAAGGTGCGGCCAAATCGCTGGACAGCAATGTCATTGCTTCCTTTGACCAGCCGTTCTCTCATCATGGTGGCACTAAAGTGCTGAGTGGTAACCTCGGTCGTGCGGTTATGAAAACGTCCGCCGTACCGGCCGAGAATCAGGTGATTGAAGCGCCGGCCGTTGTTTTTGAAAGTCAGCATGATGTCCTGCCGGCCTTTGAAGCGGGTCTGCTGGACCGTGACTGCGTGGTGGTTGTGCGTCATCAGGGACCAAAAGCGAACGGAATGCCAGAATTACATAAACTCATGCCGCCACTTGGTGTATTATTGGACCGTCGTTTCAAAATTGCGTTGGTTACTGATGGTCGACTTTCCGGTGCGTCCGGTAAAGTGCCTTCAGCCATCCATGTAACCCCGGAGGCCTATGATGGCGGACTGCTGGCAAAAGTACGCGATGGCGACATTATTCGGGTGAACGGACAGACAGGTGAATTGACGCTGTTGGTTGATGAGGCGGAGCTTGCCGCTCGCCAGCCGCATATCCCGGATCTGAGCGCATCGCGCATCGGTACGGGGCGTGAAATGTTCGGCGCGCTGCGTGAACAGTTGTCCGGCGCAGAACAGGGCGCAACCTGTATTCATTTTTAAGGCATATTTTGTAATCAGGCGAGAGAAAAACTCTGATGAAAAACTGGAAAACAAGTGCAGAAGCAATCCTGACCACCGGCCCGGTTGTCCCGGTGATCGTAGTGAATAAACTGGAACACGCTGTGCCGATGGCAAAAGCGCTGGTTGCGGGTGGGGTGCGCGTACTGGAAGTGACGTTACGTACCGCCTGCGCGATGGATGCTATCCGCGCTATCGCCAAAGAGGTTCCGGAAGCCATTGTGGGTGCGGGTACGGTGCTGAATCCGCAGCAACTGGCTGAGGTTACTGCAGCCGGTGCGCAGTTCGCTATCAGCCCAGGTCTGACCGAGCCGCTGCTGAAAGCGGCAACCGAAGGCACGATTCCGTTGATTCCTGGCATCAGCACCGTTTCTGAACTGATGCTGGGTATGGACTACGGCCTGAAAGAGTTCAAATTCTTCCCGGCAGAAGCCAATGGCGGCACTAAAGCGCTGCAGGCCATTGCCGGTCCGTTCTCTCAGGTGCGTTTCTGCCCGACTGGCGGCATCTCTCCCGCTAATTACCGCGATTACCTGGCACTGAAAAGCGTGCTGTGCATCGGCGGCTCCTGGCTGGTGCCGAATGACGCGCTGGAAGCCGGTGACTACGATCGTATCACCAGACTGGCTCGCGAAGCGGTTGAAGGCGCGAAGCAGTAAGCTACCCATGTGTAAGCCGTAGGCCCGATGAGACGCGTTAGCGCCGCCATCGGGTTTTGCCGGATGGTGGCATGACTGCCTTATCCGGCCTACGGTTGCTGTTGTTTACCCTGTCACTTTCACCTGCGCGGCGGCGTTCTTCGCGCGTTTAATAGCGTCATCAACGTTGTCTGCCGTTGCCAGCGCCACACCCAGGCGACGCGATCCTTCAATTTCCGGCTTACCGAAGAAACGGACCTGCACACCGGCACCGACGGCGGCCTGAACATTGCCAAACGTCACGTCCTGACTGGTCAGTTGCGGTAAAATCACCGCAGAAGCTGCCGGACCATACTGACGAATGGCCCCCACGGGCAGTCCGAGGAAAGCGCGTACATGCAGGGCAAACTCCGACAGATCCTGAGAGATCAGCGTCACCATGCCGGTATCATGCGGGCGAGGGGAGACCTCGCTGAAGATGACCTCATCCCCGCAAACAAACAGCTCCACGCCAAACAGACCGTGACCACCCAGGGCTAATACCACTTTACGGGCAATGTCCTGAGCGCGTTCCAGCGCCAGTGCGCTCATCTGTTGCGGCTGCCAGGATTCACGATAATCGCCATCTTCCTGGCGATGACCTACCGGTGCACAGAAATGGACGCCATCGACCGCGCTGACGGTGAGCAGGGTGATTTCAAAATCAAACTTCACAACCCCTTCGACGATGACCCGACCGGCACCCGCGCGACCGCCCTGTTGGGCATAGTCCCAGGCTTGTGACAGCTGCGCTTCGGAACGAATAAAACTCTGCCCCTTGCCGGATGAACTCATCACCGGTTTGACAATGCAGGGATAACCAATTTCAGCCACGGCGTCGCGGAAGGTGGCTTCACTGTCGGCAAAACGGAAGGTTGATGTGGGCAGTGCCAGTTCTTCTGCCGCCAGGCGGCGAATACCTTCACGATTCATCGTGAGTTTTGTCGCGCGCGCGCAGGGCACGACGTTCAACCCTTCCTGTTCCAGCGCCACCAGCATATCCGTGGCAATGGCTTCAATCTCTGGCACGATATAGTGCGGTTTTTCCAGCTCCACTACGCGACGAAGCGCGTCGCCATCCAGCATATTAATGACGTGAGAACGATGTGCGACATGCATGGCCGGTGCGTCGGCATACCGGTCCACCGCGATCACTTCCACGCCGAGACGCTGGCACTCGATGGCCACTTCTTTACCCAGTTCACCAGAACCCAATAACATCACCCGAGTTGCTGCCGGACGCAGCGCTGTGCCTAATATCGTCATGAAAATATCCCCCAACAAATTTGGCCGCAGTATATACGAAAACGTTTGCGTCTGTCTTTATTGCCAGGTTGATTTCAGCGGTGAAATAGAATATACTGTACATAAATACAGTAATATTGAGAGGCTGCAACATGGCGGTTGAAGTTAAATACGTAGTCATTCGGGAAGGTGAGGAAAAAATGTCATTTACCAGCAAAAAGGAAGCCGATGCGTATGACAAGATGCTGGATACGGCGGATCTACTCGACACCTGGCTTGAACAGTCCCCGCTAACGCTGGAAGACGAACAGCGTGAAGCGCTGTCGCTGTGGCTAGCCGAACAAAAAGAGGTGCTGAGCACCATCCTCAAAACCGGCAAGTTGCCTTCTCCGCAGGTGGTTGATAATGACGCCGCTGCCGGGGACGATACGCAGGCGGCCTGAATCTGACTTGCGCTCCTGACGTTTTGTACCATGCTTTTCCCTGTATCACTGTGCTATGGAGAAAGGGAAAAGTATGAAAAGAACGGGCGTGTTAGCCTGCTTGCTGTTGTTATGCACCAGCGTATCGGTGTCTGCGGCAGGTACGGACAGTAAGACGGTTAAATTCCTTAACTGTGAAGGTCTGGATACCGAGGGTATTGCGGCGAGCGTTAAGCGCGATTATCAGCAGAATCGCATTGCGCGTTGGGCCGACGATCAAAAACATGTGGGTCAGGCCGACCCGGTGGCATGGGTTAATCCAAAAGAGATCACCGGTGGCGAGGGTAAGTGGGTAGTACCGCTGACCGTGCGTGGGAAAAGTGCGGATATTCATTATCTGGTGAAGGTCGACTGCAAGGCCGGCACGGCGGAATATCGTTCGCAATAGCACGAACATTTGCGCATCTTTAGCGCTGACAGACATTTCCTGACATCCCCTCGGGTACGCTTTGACAATTCATTGTCAGTACTTGAGGGGCAAAATGGCTAACTGGCTTAATCAATTACACTCTCTTCTCGGGCAAAACGGATCGTCCTCCTCTTCTTCAGGTGAACAGGGATTAAGTAAGCTGCTGGTACCCGGCGCGTTGGGTGGTCTGGCGGGGTTACTGGTCGCTAACAAATCCTCACGCAAACTGCTCAGCAAATATGGCACCAGCGCGCTGCTGGTCGGCGGCGGTGCGGTAGCGGGGACGGTCTTGTGGAACAAGTACAAGGATAAAGTCCGTGCGGCGCATCAGGGTGAACCACAGTTCGGCGCGCAAAGTACGCCGCTGGATGTGCGCACCGAACGGCTGATCCTGGCGCTGGTCTTCGCCGCGAAAAGTGATGGCCATATCGATGCCAACGAGCGGGCGGCAATCGAACAGCAACTGCGTGAAGCCGGCGTAGAAGAGCAGGGGCGCGTTTTCATTGAACAGGCGATTGAGCAGCCGCTCGATCCTCAGCGCCTTGCGCAGGGGATCCGCAACGAAGAAGAGGCGCTGGAGATCTATTTCCTCAGCTGTGCGGCGATTGATATCGATCACTTTATGGAGCGCAGCTACCTGAACGCGCTGGGTGATGCGCTGAAGATCCCACAGGATGTCCGTGATGGTATTGAGCAGGATTTGAAACAGCAAAAACAGGCATTACCTGGCTAACGAAATACCGCGCGCAGCATGTTTCGCTTGCATCATTCGTGACTTTTGCCACCCTTAGAGGATGTATAAAGACGAAAGAAACAGACACATGCTGCCAAAAGCAAATCGTATCCCTTACGCCATGACGGTCCATGGCGACACGCGCATTGATAACTACTACTGGCTGCGGGACGACACGCGCTCGCAGCCCGAGGTGCTTGACTATCTGCAACAGGAAAACTGCTACGGACATCAGGTTATGTCTACGCAGCAAGCCTTGCAGGATCGCGTGCTAAAAGAAATTATCGATCGCATTCCTCCCCGCGACACCTCTGCGCCATACGTGAAGAACGGTTATCGCTATCGCCATCTCTATGAACCCGGGTGTGAGTACGCCATTTATCAACGCCAGTCTGCACTGAGTGAGGAATGGGATGACTGGGAAACGCTGCTTGATGGCAACAAACGGGCGGCACACAGTGAGTTCTACACTCTGGGACGACTGGCGATAACGCCGGATAACACCATTATGGCGCTGGCGGAAGATTATCTTTCGCGCCGCCAGTACGGGATCCGTTTTCGCAATCTGGAAAACGGTAACTGGTATCCGGAGATGCTGGATAATGTGGCTCCCGAATTTGTCTGGGCAAATGATTCCCTGACCTTTTACTACGTCCGTAAACATGCCACGACGCTCTTACCTTACCAGGTCTGGCGTCATACCGTCGGCACGCCCTCAGCCGATGACGAGCTGATTTACGAAGAAAAAGACGACACTTTCTACGTCAGCCTGCACAAAACGACGTCGCAACATTACCTCGTCATTCATCTGGCGAGCGCGACGACCAGCGAGGTTTTACTGCTGGATGCTGAACTGGCTGATGCTGAACCTTTCATCTTTCTGCCGCGCCGCAAGGACCACGAATACAGCCTCGATCACTATCAACATAAGTTTTATCTGCGTTCGAACCGCGAGGGTAAAAATTTTGGTCTTTATCGCACCCGTGTGCGCGATGAGAAACAGTGGGAAACGCTGATCCCGGCCCGTGAAGCGATCATGCTGGAAGGGTTTACGCTTTTTACCGACTGGCTGGTAGTGGAAGAGCGCCAGCGTGGCTTAACCAGCCTGCGGCAGATCAATCGTAAAACTCGCGAGGTGGTGGGGATTGCCTTCGACGATCCGGCTTATGTCACCTGGCTTGCGTACAATCCGGAACCGGAAACCTCACGCCTGCGCTATGGCTACTCCTCGATGACCACGCCGGACACGCTATTTGAACTGGACATGGATACCGGTGAACGACGGGTAATTAAACAGACAGAGGTACCGGGATTTGACGCCGCCAACTATCGCAGTGAACACCTGTGGATCACCGCCCGTGATGGTGTCGAGGTTCCGGTATCACTGGTCTATCATCAGAAATACTTCCGTAAGGGGCAAAATCCGTTACTGGTTTACGGCTATGGTTCCTACGGTGCCAGCATGGATGCCGATTTCAGCAGCAGCCGGTTAAGTCTGCTGGATCGCGGATTCGTCTATGCCATCGTTCACGTGCGAGGCGGAAGCGAACTGGGGCAGCAGTGGTATGAAGACGGTAAATTCCTGAAAAAGCGCAATACCTTCAACGACTATCTCGATGCCTGCGATGCGTTGATTGCCCAGGGCTACGGCTCGCCCTCTCTCTGTTATGGCATGGGCGGTAGCGCGGGAGGAATGCTGATGGGCGTGGCGATCAACGAGCGTCCCGAACGCTTTCATGGCGTGGTTGCCCAGGTGCCGTTTGTGGATGTGGTGACGACGATGCTGGATGAGTCGATACCCCTGACGACCGGTGAGTTTGAGGAGTGGGGGAATCCGAAAGATCCGCAGTATTACGCTTACATGAAAAGCTACAGTCCGTACGATAACGTCAGGGCGCAGGCTTACCCGCATCTGTTGGTCACCACCGGACTGCATGATTCGCAGGTCCAGTACTGGGAACCGGCAAAATGGGTGGCGAAACTGCGCGAGCTGAAAACTGATGACCATCTGCTGTTACTGTGCACCGATATGGATTCCGGACACGGCGGTAAGTCAGGTCGTTATAAATCCTGGGAAGGCGTGGCGCTGGAATTTGCATTCCTGATTGGTCTGGCACAGGGAACATTGCCCGGTAACGACGCAGTTCAGGCGTTATCCAGATAGTGTTTGAGGGTTAAACGCAGCTCCGGGCTCATGCTGTCGAGGTTGTTAAACAACCAGCGCAAATAGCCCGGATCGCGCTCTGCGACATCGGAAACGGCTTTGCCGCGATACTTACCAAAGGTGAAGGTGGTCAGTAACCCCGGCCGGCCGGTGATATCGACCATCTGCTCCGCCGTCCAGCCGGAAGTATTCATAATATCGATGAGCAGCGCGGCGGTAATATAGCAGTCATAGAGTGCGCGGTGGTGATGCAGACCCGCAGGCGTTTGTACGTTCAGTTTACGTGACTTGTAGAGCGCCATATTACTGTACTTAATCCCCGGCCAGAGGCGGCGGGAAAGTTTCATGGTGCAGATCCACTCGCCTGACATGTCTGGCAGCACACGACGGTCAAAGCTGGCGTTGTGCGCCACATACCATTCGCTGCCGTAATAGTGGGGGATAACCTCTTCAATCCACGGCTTATCTGCCACCATCGCTTCGGTAATGCGATGAATGGCCATCGCCTGTGGCGAGATTGGCCGGTCAGGGCGCACCAGGTGGCTCATAGGATTCACGATCTTACCGTCAACCACGTCAACAGAGGCGATCTCTACAATCCCGCCCTGCAGGCCACAGGTCTCAGTATCGATGATGCGCAGCATGTAAAACTCCTGACCGAAAACGATTAGCGTAATGGAATGATATCACCTTGCCAACCCTGCGTTGTGCGTTGCCCCGTTAATAACAGCGAACCACGGTCGGCGCGGACAATTAATTGCCCGCTTTCATCCCATAATGCGCTACTTCCTCGCGCATTGGCCATCAGTACGGCAATCGAGAATTGATGTGAGAAATGTTGTAACTGCGACGTGGAGGTCAGCAATTCCGGCTCACTGACGCTTTGGCTGGTGGTAAACAGAGAAAACGCCGGATCCATATCGACACCTTCCGGTTGCTCATCCACCACGCTGATAGTTTTCAGGCCCTTACCAAGACACGCGCCGTGGCTTTGAGGAAACAGACGCAGTGAGGTTATCCATGGTGCGAAGACGGCAATCCCTTTGACAAAACGGTTGTTATGCTCGACCGGAAGACCGGCAATGATCGTCATGCGGTGCGCGTGGGCGGCCTGAGAGAGCGGTTGTAGCAGACTGATATCGATATCCGGCGGCGCAGGCAGGCACTGCGATTCGTCCATGCAACCGAGTAAGGAGAGGGCGGGAAACACCAACAGTTCGCACTGTTGCCGGGCTGCTGCGTCGATGAAATTCAGGTGATGAGCGATATGTTCACGAACAGATGTTTTTAGCGGTTCATACTGTGCAGCAGCGATTTTCCAGCGTGACATAATGACTTCCTTTTCATAGTGTCTACAATCATCCTTAAATCATAGAATAAGAATGCACTTATACTGTAGCAGGCAATATGTAAGGATATGTAACTTCACGCCGAAAAATTATTTAGGTTTCGGCTCATACGGTAAACGGGACAACGAAACGGACGCCAGACGATGGGCGATCAGACGCTCGCGAAACCAGTCGCGCAGATGTGCAGGTTGCTCACGTTCTACCACTTCAGCGACAACGGGCATGTTGTAGCGCTCTTTAAACGCGACGCCGGCAGCGGCCAGATCTACGTTTACTTTGTCCATTTCAGCCTGTTCAAGCTGAGCCAGATTTTTGTGCATGGGCTTCTCCTTCGATCTTGCGCGCAGAAGTTACTAAGAGTCGACCACAATGGCAAGCCGCAATTGATGATTGTCGACGCGAACATTATAGAAGGTTATCCTCTCAGGATAAGTCATTACAAAAGGGAATAGTTGATATGGTCTCTCCTGCACGTACTTTCCGCTATACGCTCCTTTTTCTGGCAGCCGCTCTGGCAACCCCCACCGTGTGGGCGCATGCGCATCTGACACACCAGTATCCCGCGGCGGATGCCGAGGTGACCGCCGCGCCGCAGGCGCTGACGCTTAATTTCTCTGAAGGTATTGAGCCCGGATTCAGCGGAGCGACAATTACCGGTCCAAAACAAGAGGGAATCAGAACCCGTCCCGCAAAGCGTAACGAACAGGATAAAAAACAGCTCATCGTCCCGCTTGATGAAACGCTGAAGCCGGGCGAATACACGGTGAACTGGCACGTGGTGTCTGTCGATGGACACAAAACCAAAGGGCAGTACACCTTTAGTGTGAAATAAACATGCTGACGCTGACGTGGGTTGTTCTCCGCTTCATCCATTTTACCGCCCTGATGCTGGTGTTTGGCTCTGCGCTCTACAGCGCATGGCTTGCGCCGGCATCGATCCGCCGTCTGATGAGCAGACGCTTCCTGCGCCTGCAACAACATGCTGCGTTATGGGGTTTTGTGAGTGCATTACTGATGCTGGCAGTCCAGGGTGGGCTTATGGGCTCTGGCTGGCAGGATGTTATCTCCGTGTCTGTCTGGGGCGCGGTATTGCAAACTCAGTTTGGCGGTGTGTGGCTCTGGCAAATCGTTCTGGCGCTGGTTACGTTGGTTGTCGCGTTGATTGTGCCGCGTGATTTAGCGCGACTATTACTGCTCTTAACTCTCGCACAGTTTGCCCTGCTGACGGGGGGTGGGCATGCCACACTGCACTCGGGGGTTATTGGTGCGCTCCAGCAGACAAACCATGCAATGCATCTGATTTGCGCTGCAACCTGGTTTGGAGGACTGCTACCGGTGATTTATTGCATGCACATGGCAAAAGGACGCTGGCAGCAACAGGCGGTTTACACCATGATGCGTTTTTCCCGCTATGGGCATCTTGCCGTGGCGGGCGTATTACTCACCGGTATCACCAATCTGCTGTTTATTCAGGGTTTTTCCCTGCCATGGCAGACCGCCTGGGGGCAACTGCTTTTGCTAAAATGTGCACTTGTCCTGCTAATGGTGGCAATCGCACTGGCGAATCGGTATCTTCTCGTACCACGAATGCGGCAGGATAGTCGACGCATCAATCGGTGTTTTATTTGGATGACGAAGATCGAATGGGGAGTTGGCGCCGTCGTGCTGGCAATCGTCAGTGTGTTTGCGACGCTGGAACCGTTCTGAAGGACAGGCAAAATTCATGAAAAAAGTGATTCTCTCTTTGCTGCTTCTGACTAGCTCAGGGGTTGCGCTGGCGGCACCGCAGGTCATCACCGTAAGCCGTTTTGAAATCGGTAAAGATAAATGGGCGTTCAATCGTGAAGAGGTGATGCTGACCTGTCGGCCAGGAAACGCGCTGTATGTGATTAACCCCAGCACGCTTGTTCAGTATCCGTTAAACGATGTTGCACAAGAGCAGGTGGCGAGCGGTAAAACAAATGCGCAGCCCCTGTCGGTGATTCAGATTGACGATCCGGCAAAACCGGGTGAAAAAATGAGTCTGGCACCGTTTATCGAACGAGCGGAAAAGCTCTGTTAGTTACCAAAAGTATCTTTCTGATTTCCAATAAAAAACCGCAAGCCTTTTGTAAAGCGTCTTGCGGTTTTTACATTTCAGCCAGTGATCAGCGCCGTTTTTTTCCAGCCGTGCAAGCCGCAGACTGGAAAACCTGGCGTCGTCATCTATTCTTAAAAGGCAAGGCGACTTAGCCTGCATTAATGCCAACTTTTAGCGCACGGCTCTCTCCCAAGAGCCATTTCCCTGGACCGAATACAGGAATCGTATTCGGTCTCTTTTTATCTGTAGAACGGGTGCTTTTCCTGAGCCTAATGGCATTTCGCACTTATCATTCTGAGTAAACCATACCCACACCTGGGCATAAACGTCCAGCGTTTTTTGCTGCTATTGTTAAATTTGTGTTAGGGCGTGACTGAGGACAAAACTCTCATGAAACAGCCTGAAAAAATCTACCAAATGATCGAAGGGGCACAGTGGCGACACATCTGGGTGGTCGGGGATATCCACGGCTGTTTTGCGCTGCTGATGGCAAAGTTGCGGGCCTGTCGCTTTGATCCCTGGCAAGATTTACTGGTCTCTGTGGGCGATCTCATCGATCGCGGTCCTGACAGTTTGCGCTGCCTGCAGTTGCTGCATAAGCGCTGGATGGTGGCAGTCAGAGGGAACCATGAACAGATGGCGATAGATGCATTGCGTACGTCACAGTGGTCGTTGTGGACGATGAATGGTGGCGGCTGGTTTACGGCGTTGCCTGAGCAGAAACGGCATCATGCAACGCTGGCACTGGAATACTGCCAGCATCTGCCGTGGATCCTGGAATTGCATTGCCGCGAGGCGACCCATGTGGTCGCCCACGCCGATTACCCGGAAGATATTTATCAGTGGCAAAAGCCGGTTAACCTTACGGAGGTGTTGTGGCGACGCGCGCGACTGAGTGCGCATCTGGCAGGAGAAGGGACAGCTATCGCCGGCGCTGACCATTTCTGGTTTGGCCATACGCCGTTGCGTCAACGTGTAGACAGCGACAATCTGCACTACATCGATACGGGAGCGGTATTCGGCGGCGAGTTAACGCTGGTACAACTACAGTGATTAAAAGTCGCTGTATTGCTGGGCGGGCGCCCAGAATCCATCGATAAAATCCTCAACCGGAAAGCAGCCGCCCTGACGAATCCGTTGATCGTCCATATAATACAGGCACTGCCGCTCTGTATCGTAAACATCCACTACGATATCTTCGCAACCACCATCCAGATAACAGACAAACAGAACCAGTGCGAACATCCTATCCTCATTTTGTACAGCCATAACAAAAGTGTAGGAGGAATTAACGCAAGCGGGAAGGGGGAAATAAATAACCCGCCGGCAGACGGGTTCTTTTTGAATCAGGCAAGACGCATGATCCAGGCATCAGACTTACGATCGTAGTGTTTACGGAAAAGAACCGAATGTTCGCCATTCAGTAGGGCCGGAACGCTGGTTTCGTCGTCCCAGGCATCCAGTTGCATGCATAAATCCGGATCAGATTTACACGGAATGGTTAACGTTCGGTCTCCCGGCGACTCGCCGTGTAACTCGGCATCGTCAATTTCAAAGGCGCCAATGCGCACACTGGTTTTCATCATCGTGCTCTCCGTTAATTCGCTGATTGTGGTACGACCAGTTAGGCCGTCCATTTTTCAGCGTAGTCAACGCAGGCAAAAGCGCCAGTCAAAAAATGCGCAAATTTTCTGATTTCAGACGTTACCGGTAAACAATTTGCCATCACGAACCAGTTCACGCGGGTAACTGTTTTTCAGGCGCGAGCCGATCCGTTTGGCAAGGCCAATCGGCTGATGCTGGAAGGTCACCAGCACATCGTCAGTGGTGGGGACGGTCTGCGGGTAGACATCGCGACCGCGATACCACTCTTCGGCTTCCTGCTGAGACAGTTCAAACGCACAACGATGATTGACATCAGCCAGCGCGATGACCGCTTCGTGCTGCCAGCGATAACCTTTATTATGCGTTTCAGCCAGCTTAATGCCGAGCCGGGAGAAACGGACTTTGCCGATCAGCGGTTCTATCTCCGCCGGGAAAAGCCAGACCTCTTTATCACGCTGCCAGAGGCGCAGGTTTTCGCCCCAGTGCAGACTGAGGGCATTAGCTGCCTGGGTCAGATTCGCGGCTTCGCGACCTTTGACGGGGGTGAAGGGGAAGTTGCCCACTTTGTACTTCGGTGCTGGCAGTGCGGGAATGGAGGCCGTTTTACGCAGGCGGGCGACGAAGAATCCTTCGCAGTCATAAATCTGCGGGAACACATGCAGGAAACCTTCTGCCGTCAGCGCCTGATTCGCCTCAGGAAAAAGATCGCCCAACGGTAAAAATTCCACCGCCTCCGGCCAGGTCTCTTTCAGCCAGGCCAGCACCGACTCGTTTTCTTCACGATTCAACGTACAGGTTGAATAGACCAGCGTACCGCCAGGGCGCAGGGCGTGAAACGCACTTTCGATCAGTTCGCGCTGGGTTGCGGCAATCTCAAGATTGCTCTCAACGGACCAGTTTTTTAGCGCATCCGGATCCTTACGCACCACACCTTCACCCGAGCAAGGTGCATCAAGCAAAATCGCATCGAACATTTCCGGCAGCGCTGCACCAAATACGCGGCCGTCAAAATGGGTCAGTGCCACGTTACTGAT
Source organism: Citrobacter sp. Ca225 (assembly GCF_030337175.1). NCBI lineage: Bacteria > Pseudomonadati > Pseudomonadota > Gammaproteobacteria > Enterobacterales > Enterobacteriaceae > Citrobacter > Citrobacter sp. Ca225. The sequence continues at coordinate 239,874 of NZ_JAOWCD010000078.1, forward strand.
CCCACAGCGACTGATATTGGCATGCAGCACTTTCACCCGACTGGCTGAGTATTCGTTCGCGAGGATCGCGCCCTGATTACCCATGCGCGCAGCGATTTGCGTGGTTTTTGAGCCAGGCGCGGCAGCAACGTCCATCACGCGTTTGGGGGAATTATCGTCGGCAAACAGGGCGGCAACCGGCAACATGGAACTGGCTTCCTGAATATAAAACAGACCGCTCAGATGTTCGGCGGTACTGCCGAGCGGCAGCGCATCTTCATCCTCACGCTCAATCCAGAAACCTTCTTCGCACCAGGGAACGGGCGTCAACGACCAGCCATACGGGGCGGTTAAGGTGAGAAAATCGGCCACTGAAATCTTAAGCGTATTCACGCGGATGCTGCGGCGTAACGGACGCTGACAAGCGGCGAGAAAATCGTCAAAAGAGAGGTGCGCAGGCATTGCCTCGCGCATTTGCGTTAAAAAGGCGTCAGGAAAATAAACAGCGTGTTGAGTCACGGGGGAGTACCACCGGCAGAAAAACAAGCGCGCAGTGTAGCATAAAGGCTCCGGCGCGAGCACGCCGGAGCCGGATATTAACGTGGCAGCGCGGTGCCCCATTCACGCCACTCTTTCGGTTCACTTTCCAGCAGCAGGAAGTGTTTACCCGCCTGCGCTTTCGGCGCCAGCGGAGTGCCAGGGGGCGTGGCGAAGGCGATGCCGCCGCGAATGAACTGATTAAAGGTACCGGTCTTCACTACGCCGCCCGTCAGGCCGAAGTCCAGACTGTAACCGGACGCCAGCCAGAAGACAGAGTTGTTGCGGACCAGGTGCTGGTAGCGTTGACTGATGCGCAAGGCGATCATCACGCGGTCAGACAGAGTACCGAGCGTCATGCCGGTGACAGTACCAACTTCAATCCCGCGGAACAGTACCGGCGTACCGATCGCCAGCGAGCCCGCTTCGGGAACTTCGAGCACAATACTCAGCCCGTCAAGGTAGCGTGAGTCGGTAATGGTCGCTTCTTGCAGTTCAAAGTCACGGCGCGGATTACCCCGACCCGGCTCGACGTTGATGTAGGGTTGCAGGATCGTGTCGAGATGTTCCACGCCAGCGGCCGAGATTTGCGGCGTAATCACAGAGAAGCGCGTCCCGCCACGGGCGAAGGTCTGCACATATTCCGGATACAATACCGCCTTCGCCTGTACCTCGTTGCGCGAAGTGAGCAGTTCAAGCGTCTGGATCTGTCCGATATCAATACCGAGGTAGCGAATGGGCATTCCTGCCGCCAGTTTCCCGGCATCAAAGGCGTGAAGGGTAATCTGCCCGCCAACCGCACGTGCGGCGGTTTCGGAAGCATACAAAATGCGCTTGTCGCCTTTGCGCTGGCTGGCGCTGGCGCCGCTGAGGTTATCAAAGCTGATCGCCCCCTTCAGCGCACGCGACAGGGGAGAGGCCTGCACGGTTAACCCGCTGCCGTTGAGCTGCACTTTTGCGCCACCTTCGGCCCAGAAGACGCTATTGCTGGTCAGCAGGTTGCGGTACTCCGGTTTGATGTGCAGATCGATATCAAAGGCGTCGGCGCGCGGGCGTACGGTAATCACTTCACCCACTTCAAATTTACGATACAGCACCACGGAGCCGGCCTGCACGTCCGGCAATGTTTCCGCTCGCAGGCTCAGGGTAGTGGTCGGCAGATCGCTCAGGCTATTCTCTACCGCTTTTTCCAGGTTGGCATACAGCGGATAGCTTGATTTCATTTCCCCTTTGCTGCCGGGCAATATGCGAATACCGCCACTGATCCATTCGCTGGCGCTGGCACCGAGGAACTCCACGCCATCCAGACCTACTTTGACATCCACGCGGCTGTTGACCACGAATTTGCTGTCACCCTGGACCAGGCCACGATGTTGCGGATCGACCGCCACAATAAACTCGACCCCTTTGCTGGTCAGCTTACGTTCGATCACCTGCCCCACCTGGACGCCGTGAAGGATCAGCGGTTGACCTGCATCGATACCGTAGCTTTCGGGCGCGGTCAGGGTAAAGGTCAGAACGTCCGGTTCGTGGAGCAGTGCTTTTTCACCGGGGACGACCACGAACTCGCTGCGCGGTTCACCGGTGCCGGGCACCAGTTCAAAGGTTTTACCCGTCAGTAACGAACTGATATTAGCGTCACTGAGCGAAAGTTTGGAACTGCGCAATTCAATGCGCGTGCCGTCACGTAACAGCGCTACGACGCTGGGGTCAACGGTCATTTCACCGGTGACTTTGCCACCGGATTGTAAATCCAGTTTTGTGAGCTGGCCGACTTCGAGCCCCTGATACATCAGGGGCGTAGAATCAGCCTTCAGTCCTTCGCCGCTCGGCAGTTCAAGTTTAATAATGACGCCGCGCTGACTGTGGGCCAGATCTTTATACAGGCCGAAGGTATCATCTTGCTCTGCCGTTTTTGAATCATCGGGTGAGTCAAAGGCGATTGCACCATTTACCAGGGCCGCCAGACTTTCCAGTTTAACCTTCGCACCACTCAGGCTGACGTCAGCATCCACACCGGAAACGTTCCAGAAGCGACTGCCTTTTTTCACCAGATTGGTAAATCGGCGTTCAACCAGCACGTCGATGGTGACGCCCTGTTTGTTCGGGTTAATGCTGTAGTCGTAGACTTTACCGACCGGGATTTTGCGGAAATAAACCAGCGAGCCGCTGTTCAACGATCCGAGGTCTGGCGCGTTGAGATGAATCATCAGATCGCCGTTATCCAGCCGATATTTCGGCTGGGTGTCGAGGGCGACGAAATGATCTTGCTCTTTACCTTTACCGGGCATCATGCCGATATAATTGCCGCCGACCAGCGCATCGAGGCCAGAGACGCCCGCGAGCGACGCTTTAGGCGTCACCAGCCAGAACTGCGTCTCTTCGCGTAGCGCGTCTTTCATGTCGGACTTGATGCTGACCCGCACCTCAATTTTGCGTAAATCCTTGCTCAGGCTGATGTCCTGAACCGTACCCACCTCAACGCCCTGATAGCGAACAGGCGTACGGCCCGGGACAATGCCATCCGCAGACATGAAGTCGATGGTCACAGTGTTACCGCGATCTTCATAGCTGTTCCATATCAGCCATCCCGCAATCATTAATGCGATCAGCGGGAGTAGCCAGAATGGTGAGATACGGCGTTTCGTTTTAATCTGCGCTTCAGTCTGCGAAGCGGGCGTTTCCTGACTCATGTGCATCCCAAAGTAAGCGGCTGTCCAGCCATTCCACTGCAAGAATAGTCAAAATGACCGCTGAGCCGAAATAAAACGCAGCCGGTCCCATAGTAAAAGCAAGAATCTGGTCGCGGTTAATCAGCGACATGGTTAAAGCGATAACAAAAAGATCCAGCATCGACCAGCGACCGATCCACGTGACCAGACGCAAGAGTTGCATTCGCGTGCGTAAACCCTGTTCGCATTTGAACTGAATGCTGAGTAGCAGCGTAAACATGACGATCACTTTAGTGAATGGCACCAGAATACTGGCGATAAAGACCACGGCGGCCACGGCGACATTGCTGTTCGCCAGCGACAGGATACCGGACATGATCGTATCTTCCTGTCGTCCGCCGTTCACGTAGATAACCGAGATAGGCAGAAGGTTAGCAGGCAGCAGCAAAACAATCGATGCCAACAATGCCGCCCAGCATTTTTGGATGCTCTGGTTTCGGCGCTCGCGTAAAGGAATATGGCAGCGCGGGCAGCGGCCACGCGGGTCCGGATAGCCGGTAAAATGGCAGCCGAGACAAACGCGCAACTGTTCATCCGGACGCTTTGCCGGTCTCTGCGGATAAAAACGTTCCCATAGTTGTTCGATGTTCAGGTGCGACAGCGTCAGGATGCTCAGGACCACCAGCGCAATAAAGGCGTAAAGTCCTACGCCCGGCTGCAAAAAAGCGTAATCCTGAACTTTGATCGATGCCACACCAATGCCCACCAGATAGATGTCCAGCATCACCCACTCTTTAAGCCTTTCCAGCATTAGCAGCACCGGGCGCAAATTCATACCGAGAATATTGCCGAACCACAGATACGCAATTGCGGTGACGAGGATCAGCGGCGCGCCCGCGACACAAAACAGCACCATCGCCGCGGTAATGGGATCGCCTTGCTTTGTCATCTGCCAGATCCCCTGCATCACATTGGCATCAATACGGATGCCCAGCAGATAGATGTGCAGCAGCGGCTCGCCCCATGCGAAGGGCATCAGCAACAGCATGGTGACCGCCATCGCGCCCAGCCGCGTCAGCGACCAGTCGCGGCCATCACGAATTTTCGCCTGGCAGCGGGGACAGTATGCGCTCTGGTGAGAACGCATCTTCGGCAGACTAAACAGCAAATCGCACTGAGGGCAACGCTGATAGTGCGCACGAGGCAGTGCTTCGCTGATGGATCGGATCGCTATTTTTTTTGTCGGCGTGATCTGGGGTGTCTTGAGAGCCATGTATCGCGAATCAAAGTGTTAGATTTATGTAATCTTAACTCATGACGGGAATGATCTTGAGCATTAACGCATTTAATGCTTATTTTAATAGGCTGGCAGTATCAGAGTAAGACAACTAAGTGATTATATAATGAACAAGACAGAGCTATACGCGGAACTGAACCGCGATTTCCAGGCATTAATGGCAGGAGAGACCAGTTTTCTGGCCACGCTGGCGAACACCAGCGCACTGTTATACGAACGTCTTTCGCAAGTGAACTGGGCCGGGTTTTACCTGCTTGAGGGCGATACGCTGGTATTAGGTCCGTTTCAGGGCAAAATTGCCTGTGTACGAATCCCGGTGGGGCGCGGTGTGTGCGGCGCAGCCGTTGCCCACAATCAGGTGCAGCGGGTTGACGACGTTCACGCCTTTGATGGTCACATCGCCTGCGATGCGGCCAGTAATGCGGAAATTGTCCTGCTATTAACCGTCAATGGTCATATTATTGGCGTGCTGGACATCGACAGTACGGCGTTTGGGCGCTTCACCGCTGAGGATGAAGAGGGGCTTCGCCGGCTCGTTGCGCAGCTTGAAACCGTGCTTGCAATGACGGATTACAAAAAATTCTTTGCGAGCGTCGCAGGATAATCAACGGATAACGTAGCAATTACTGATGGCGTCATTATAATGACGCCTGTTCATGCCTGCTGCTTGTTGGCTACGTCCGTTGTAATCAGGAAATTTCATGGAAAATCAACCTAAGTTGAATAGCAGTAAAGAAGTCATCGCGTTTTTGGCCGAGCGTTTTCCGCAGTGTTTTAGTGCGGAAGGCGAAGCGCGCCCACTGAAAATTGGCATTTTTCAGGATCTGGTAGAGCGTATTGAGGGCGAAATGAACCTCAGCAAAACGCAACTTCGTTCCGCTTTACGTCTCTATACTTCAAGCTGGCGTTATCTGTACGGCGTTAAGCCGGGCGCAACGCGTGTCGATCTCGACGGCAACCCGTGCGGTGAGCTGGATGAGCAGCACGTTGAACATGCGCGTAAGCAGCTTGAAGAAGCGAAAGCTCGCGTTCAGGCGCAGCGTGCAGAACAGCAAGCGAAAAAACGTGAAGCTGCCGCTGCTGCAGGGGAAACTGAAGACGCCCCGCGTCGTGAACGTAAGCCGCGTCCTGCACCACGCCGCAAAGAAGCGACTGAGCGTAAACCGCGTGCTGAAAAACCTGCCGCGAAAGCGCCTCGTGCACCTCGTGAAGAGAAATTGACTCCGGTTTCGGATATTTCAGCGCTGAGCGTTGGACAGTCTCTGAAGGTGAAAGCGGGCAACGATGCGATGGATGCCACCGTATTAGAAATCACCAAAGATGGCGTCCGTGTACAGCTGAATTCGGGTATGTCTTTGATTGTACGCGCAGAACACCTGGTGTTCTGAAACGGAGGCCAGGCCTGGCATGAACACATTTTTTAGGCTTACCGCGTTAGCTGGCCTGCTTGCAATAGCAGGCCAGACCTTCGCAGTGGACGACATTACGCGTGCCGATCAGATTCCTGTTCTTAAGGAAGAAACCCAGCACGCGACGGTGAGTGAACGCGTCACGTCGCGTTTTACGCGTTCTCACTACCGTCAGTTCGATCTCGATTCGGCCTTTTCCGCCAAAATTTTCGACCGCTATCTGAATTTACTCGACTACAGCCACAACGTGCTGTTGGCGGGGGATGTCGAACAGTTTGCGAAGAAGAAAGGGCAACTGGGTGACGAATTGCGTTCGGGTAAGCTCGACGTTTTTTACGATCTCTATAATCTGGCGCAAAAACGCCGCTTCGAGCGTTTTCAGTACGCACTGAAAGTGCTGGAACGTCCGATGGACTTCACCGGGACTGACACCTTCAATCTCGATCGCAGCAAAGCACCCTGGCCAAAAGATGAGGCTGAGCTGAATGCGCTGTGGGACGGCAAGGTGAAGTTCGATGAGTTAAGTCTGAAACTGACCGGCAAAGACGATAAAGAAATTCGTGAGACGCTGACGCGTCGTTATAAATCCGCGATCCGTCGTCTGACGCAAACTAACAGTGAAGATGTCTTCTCACTGGCGATGACCGCGTTTGCGCGGGAAATCGATCCGCATACCAACTATCTCTCGCCACGCAATACCGAGCAGTTTAATACCGAGATGAGCCTGTCCCTTGAAGGGATTGGTGCCGTGCTGCAAATGGACGATGACTATACGGTCATTAACTCCATGGTGGCTGGCGGTCCGGCGGCGAAGAGCAAGGCGATTAGCGTCGGCGATCGCATTGTTGGTGTGGGTCAGACCGGTAAGAGCATGGTCGATGTGATCGGCTGGCGCCTGGATGATGTGGTTGCGCTTATCAAAGGGCCAAAAGGCAGCAAGGTTCGTCTTGAAGTTCTGCCTGCCGGCAAAGGCACAAAAACCCGTATTGTCACACTGACGCGTGAGCGTATCCGTCTGGAAGACCGCGCCGTTAAAATGTCTGTGAAGACGGTAGGTAAAGAGAAAGTCGGCGTACTGGATATCCCGGGCTTCTACGTTGGCCTGACTGACGATGTCAAAGTTCAGTTGCAGAAACTGGAAAAACAGAACGTCAGCAGCATCGTCATCGATCTGCGGACCAACGGCGGCGGGGCGCTGACGGAGGCTGTTTCGCTGTCCGGTCTGTTTATTCCTTCCGGTCCGGTGGTTCAGGTTCGTGACAACAACGGTAAAGTCCGTGAGGACAGCGATACCGATGGTGTTGTGTATTACAAAGGCCCGCTGGTGGTTCTGGTCGATCGCTTCAGCGCGTCGGCATCGGAAATTTTCGCCGCGGCCATGCAGGATTACGGTCGTGCGCTGATTGTTGGTGAGCCGACTTTCGGTAAAGGTACCGTGCAGCAGTATCGTTCGCTGAATCGTATTTACGATCAGATGCTCCGTCCAGAATGGCCCGCACTGGGCTCCGTTCAGTACACGATCCAGAAGTTCTATCGTGTGAATGGCGGCAGTACTCAGCGTAAAGGCGTCACGCCGGATATCATCATGCCGACGGGGAATGAAGAGACCGAAACCGGTGAGAAATTTGAAGATAATGCGTTGCCGTGGGATAGCATCGATGCCGCAACGTATGTGAAATCAGACGATCTGACGCCGTTCGGCCCTGAATTACTCAAAGATCATAACGCGCGTATCGCGCAGGATCCTGAGTTCCAGTACATCATGAAGGATATCGCCCGTTTCAATGCGATGAAGGATAAACGCAACATCGTATCTCTGAATTACGCACAGCGTGAAAAAGAGAATAACGAAGATGATGCGCTGCGCCTGGCGCGAATCAATGACCGGTTTAAACGAGAAGGAAAACCGGTTCTGAAGAAACTGGACGACCTGCCAAAAGATTACCAGGAACCGGATCCGTATCTTGATGAAACGGTGAAGATTGCGCTGGATCTGGCGACGCTCGAGAAAGCGAAGCCCGCGGTACAACCGACCGCAACGAAATAACCTCATACAGGCACAAGAAATTGTGCCTGTTTTTTTAACAAGCGCATGAAGTCGTCAGCCTGATGCAGAAAAATGTAAAGTTGTGTCTTTCTGGTGACTTACCGGGCATTGATGCTTGAAAATAGCCGTACGACCCATACGATGTGGGTAATCGCATAGTGCGTTTTGTTAAGTTGAGGTTAAAAGAAAATTATGATGCGAATCGCGCTTTTCCTGTTGACGAACCTGGCCGTCATGGTCGTTTTCGGGCTGGTGCTGAGCCTGACAGGGATTCAGTCGAGCAGCGTTCAGGGCCTGATGATTATGGCGCTGCTGTTCGGTTTCGGTGGTTCCTTCGTTTCACTGCTGATGTCAAAGTGGATGGCCTTACGCTCCGTCGGTGGGGAAGTGATCGAGCAACCGCGTAACGAAAGAGAGCGTTGGTTGATGAATACGGTCGCCACGCAGGCGCGTCAGGCCGGTATCGCCATGCCGCAGGTCGCTATCTACCATGCGCCGGACATTAACGCGTTTGCCACCGGGGCGCGCCGTGATGCCTCTCTGGTTGCGGTCAGTACCGGTCTGCTGCAAAACATGAGCCCGGATGAAGCTGAAGCCGTTATTGCTCACGAAATTAGCCATATCGCGAACGGTGACATGGTTACCATGACGCTGATCCAGGGGGTTGTGAACACCTTTGTTATCTTCATCTCGCGCATTCTGGCGCAGATCGCCGCTGGTTTTCTCGGTGGTAACCGTGATGAAGGCGAAGGCAGCAATGGCAACCCGATGATCTACTTTGCGGTCGCAATGGTACTGGAACTGGTGTTCGGTATTCTGGCGAGCATCATTACCATGTGGTTCTCTCGTCACCGTGAATTCCACGCTGATGCGGGGTCCGCCAAACTGGTCGGCCGTGAAAAGATGATTGCTGCGCTTCAGCGTCTGAAAACCAGCTACGAACCGCAGGAAGCATCCAGCATGATGGCCTTCTGTATCAATGGTAAAGGTAAATCGCTGAGCGAACTGTTTATGACTCACCCGCCGCTGGATAAACGTATCGAAGCGCTGCGCAGTGGGGAATACCTGAAGCAAGCCTGTCGGTAAGAAGAGAAAGCGCGTCCATGGACGCGCTTTTTTTACGCCTGTGCCCGGGGCTGTGTGATGCGTAGACCGCTCACCACCGCTGCCACGGTCGCCAGAATCCCTGCCATCAGCAAAGAAACATGCGTGCCGTTATCTCCGAACTGGTTCAACAACAGCGCAACCAACGCCGCACCTGAGCTTTGTCCTAACAGACGGGCGGTGCCCAGCATGCCGCTGGCGCCGCCGCTGCGTTCACGTGGCGCAGAGGTGATGATCGTGTGGTTATTGGGGGATTGAAATAAACCAAACCCGGCACCGCAGAGAATCATCGGCCAGATGATATTCAGATCGGACGGCACGGCAGGAAGTAATACCAGGGCAAACAGTCCACTTGCCATCACCAGCAGGCCCAGCGCGCCCAGTAAACCGGCATGGACGCGTTCAATCAGATACCCGGCCAGCGGCGCCATGACCATCGTTGCCAGCGGCCAGGGGGTGAGTAACAAACCGGTTTCTACTTCACTCCGCCCCAGTACCGTTTGCAGATAGAAGGGCAGGGAGACCATCGCCAGCATCTGCGCGCAGAAAGAGCAGATTGAGGTGCCAATCGACAGTGAAAAAAGAGGAATACGCAGCAGGTCGACCGGCAATAATGGTACCGGTAATGAAAGCTGACGACGGATAAAGAAATAGCCCACCACCATCATTGCCGCCACTTCGGCCCCGATCAGCGTCATGGGTTGTCCCTGTGCAAAACCACTCAGTGCGGTGATCAACAGACCAAACGTCAGCGCATTCATCACGGCGCTGGGGAGGTCAAAACGCGGTTTATTGCTGCGTGAGCCATTAGGCGGCAGAAAGCGCATTGCCAGGATCAACGCAATAATCCCTAACGGCACATTGATCAGAAACAGCCATTTCCACGAGGCAATTGAGAGGATAGCGGCCGCGATGGTTGGGCCTGCGGCCGCAGAGACGGCAACGATAAAGGAGTTGATACCCATCCCGCGACCCAGATGGCGCTGAGGATAAATCAGACGAATCAACGCCGTGTTGACGCTCATCAGCGCCGCGCCGCCGAACCCCTGAACGACACGCGCTATCGTCAACATTTGTAGCGAGTCCGCGAGAGCGCAAAACAGTGAGGCCAGCAGAAAAACCACTAGTCCGCATTTGTAGATGCGTCGATAGCCAAACATATCGCCGAGAAACGACAGCGACAGTAACGAGACGACAATGGCGATCTGATAGGCGTTGACGACCCATATTGAGCTGGCGGCGGAGGCGTGTAAGTCAGTGGCTATCGTGGGGAGCGCCACGTTGGCAATGGCACCGTCCAGTACGGCCATCGAAATACCAATAACGATGGTTAAAATAGCACCATATCGCTGTGGAAGCGGCAGGCCGTCGGCCTGGGATTTATTCATGTGATTGATAGTTTTTGCGAAGAATATGATCAGGGTAGTGATTTTAGCATTGATATTCAGGCTTTATATCGCAGATTTGTAACGAAGTAAGCAAAGATGGATTGCGGGGGCCTGGCCATGAAATTATAATAAAAAATCGTTCTGATTTTTATAAAACACTCGTAATGAGGTGATAGATGGCTAACGCAGATCTGGATAAACAGCCTGATTCTGTATCTTCCGTGCTGAAGGTTTTTGGCATTCTGCAGGCGCTGGGTGAAGAGCGCGAAATAGGGATTACCGAGTTATCACAACGCGTCATGATGTCAAAAAGCACCGTTTATCGCTTTTTACAGACCATGAAAACACTGGGATATGTGTCACAGGAAGGTGAATCCGAGAAGTATTCTCTGACGCTGAAACTGTTTGAACTGGGCGCTCGCGCGCTACAGAATGTTGACCTTATCCGCAGTGCGGACATCCAGATGCGTGAACTCTCTCGTCTGACGAAAGAGACGGTGCACCTCGGCGCGCTGGACGAAGACAGCATCGTCTACATTCATAAGATTGATTCGATGTACAACCTGCGCATGTATTCGCGTGTGGGTCGCCGCAACCCGCTTTACAGCACCGCGATTGGTAAAGTGCTGCTGGCCTGGCGCGATCGTGACGAAGTGAAGCAGATTCTGGACGGCGTTGAGTACAAGCGCAGTACCGGGCGCACTATCACCACCACGGAAGCATTGCTGCCGGTGCTGGATAAAGTCCGCGAACAGGGTTATGGCGAAGATAACGAAGAACAAGAAGAAGGTTTACGCTGCATTGGCGTACCGGTATTCGATCGTTTCGGCGTCGTGATTGCGGGGCTGAGTATCTCCTTCCCCACGCTGCGTTTTTCTGAAGAAAAACTGCATGACTACGTTTCGATGCTGCATACCGCGGCGCGTAAAATCTCTGAGCAGATGGGTTACAACGATTATCCGTTCTGACGATGTCATGCTGTCGATAGTAAAGAAACGGCCGGCATTTTCGCCGGCCGCTTTAATCCTGTGACATTCTGCTTAAGCAATACGCCAGGCGCGACTCACGACGATGGGATATTAACCGTTATCGACGACCACGGTACTCTTGCGCAATATCGGACAATCCGTTAATCCGATGATACCGCTATCGGTATGAACATATTGCGCGGTGGCGGTTCCTCGCGCGGTGAGATACTTGCATTGCAACCCCAGCCCGGCAGCATTCTCCTGACTGCCTATCAGCACACCATACCCACTGAGTAATAATCCAATCCATACAAGCGCAAACAACACGATAGCGCGAATAATCAAACGCATTATGACCTCTTTTCTTCTATAAGTTAGATTGAGCTTAGCGCTTACGCTCATTGATACAAGTAAATGATTCTTAAAAAATCGCGAATGTCTGCTGTAGTTAGTCCTGGTTTAAGATACGCATGATAATTTGGTGGCATAAGATGTTGATGCGGAGAGTGGAGTGAAAAAGTTTCGATGGATAATTCTGGTGGTGGTAGTGCTTGTGTGTCTGCTGCTGTGGGCCCAGGTGTTCAACATCATGTGTGACCAGGATGTACAATTTTTCAGCGGAATTTGCGCCATCAATAAATTTATCCCCTGGTGAGATCATTTTTTCATCCGTTGATTTCCTTCCTGTGGCGCGGTGGTAAAATGGCGCGTCTACATTGAGGTGGTGAAATGAACGAAGTCCTGAATTCCGGCGTGCTTAATTTTGCGTCGTTGATTGTATCGGTGGGGGTTCTGGTTGTTGGGCTGGTGCTGTGGTTCTTTATCAACCGTGCGAGCTCGCGAACCAATGAGCAGATTGAGCTGCTTGAAGCGTTGTTAGACCAGCAGAGGCGACAAAATGCACTATTGCGTCGTCTCTGTGAAGCGAACGAGCCGGAAAAAGTGGCAGAGGCATCGCCTAAGGCTAATGACCCGCAAGAGGATGAGGATATCATCCGTCTGGTCGCAGAACGTTAATCCTCGTGTAACAGGAAGCGAAGGGGCTGGCGTCTCGCCAGTCTTTCCTTCCTGGTTTGTTATCCTGCACCCTATTAGTGCAGTCGCATGCCGCTTCGCTATATCCGTTCCTTCTTGTGTCATTGTGCGAGTTATTGCCAGCACACACGTAATTATATTTTTCCATACGTTAATAATGTGATCTTCCCCGTTTTGTGAGAATGATCGGCTTTATAATAAGCGAAACGTTTCTTTCACTATTTTTGTGCATTGTCATCATTCTTTCATTAAATGAGTGCATAAGAACAGTAGATATCAAGATGGAGCGAAATGTGGCGTTATTATGATATCGGGCCATTTTGCGTTGAAACAAATTATGCATAACAAAGCAGAATTTGTGATAACCGCAGATTGCTACGTTTTGACATCGCAACGATCTGGAAGTCGCGAAATTATTGAGCTATGGTTGAAAAGATCCCGCCGCGCTGCGGGTCTGGTAAGGGCTCAGCGAGCGCGCGGGAATATATCGGCTTGAGGATTGACGCATAACTGTGCAGATACTCTGTATCGACTGGCGAGATTTGTGCGACCGATCGAGACACGTTTAAAAATGGCTTGCCATAATTAACGTTGTATGTGATAACACGTTTTGGGTTAAACGAGGTACAGTTCTGTTTATGTGTGGCATTTTCAGTAAAGAAGTCCTGAGTAAACACGTTGTCGTTGAATACCGCTTCTCTGCCGAGCCTTATATTAGTGCCTCAAGCAGTAATGTCTCAGTTTTATCTATGTTATGCCTGCGGGCGAAGAAAACACTCTAAGGAATTTTGCAAATGGCAAAGATTAAAGGTCAAGTTAAGTGGTTCAACGAGTCTAAAGGTTTTGGCTTTATTACTCCGGCTGATGGCAGCAAAGACGTGTTCGTACACTTCTCCGCTATCCAGGGTAATGGCTTCAAAACTCTGGCTGAAGGCCAGAACGTTGAGTTCGAAATTCAGGACGGCCAGAAAGGTCCGGCTGCTGTTAACGTAACAGCTATCTGATCGACACCACTGATTTGAAGCGCATCTGCGCATCAACCTCAGATTTAAAGCCTCGCTGATGCGGGGCTTTTTCATTCATCTTCCTTCAAAGTATGTCTGAATGCCTCCTCCGTTAGCGCTTTGTTGCAAAGCCGTGATGTTATTAGCATAGTTTTCACCGCTTTCCCGCCGTTATTCCCGTTAAATCAGTCACCTGAATATCATGTTTGCCGGAGAACAGGTGAAAAAGAAAAATGATGGTACGGTGCGAAGTTTCACACCGCTGCGTTTTGCGCTGCTTTGTATCGCCATATTGCTGAGCCTGGGACTGTTGCTAGGGCGCGTTGCCTGGTTGCAGATTGTTGAACCCGACCGTCTGGTCAAACAAGAAGATATGCGCTCATTGCGTGAAGTCACCACGGCATCGCCGCGTGGAATGATCACCGATCGGCAGGGGCGACCATTGGCGGTCAGCGTACCGGTGAATGCGGTGTGGGCTGACCCCCACACGTTATTGAGCAAAGGAGGCGTAGGCGACAACGAACGCTGGCAGGCGCTGGCCAACACGCTACATCTTTCACTCACGAACCTGGCGGCGCGCGTTAACCACGATCCGTCGGCAAGGTTTATCTATCTTGCGCGTCAGGTCTCTCCTCAACAGGCGCAGTGGATCGATAAGCTGAACCTGCCCGGCATCAATTTGCGCGAAGAGTCCCGGCGCTTTTATCCGGCAGGACATGTCGCGGCGAATCTGATTGGTTTCACCAATATCGACGGGCAGGGCATTGAAGGGGTTGAGAAAAGTTTTAACGCACAGTTAATCGGAAAGCCGGGCTGCCGCCTGGTCCGCAAAGATAAATTCGGTCACGTGATTGAAAACATCACGGAAGTTAATCCTGTGCCGGCGCATGAACTACAACTCAGCATTGATGAGCGGCTGCAGACCGTCACCGAGGATGCGCTGGACAATGCGGTTAGCTGGAACAAAGCGGAATCCGGCGCCGCCGTGCTGGTGAACGTTGCCACTGGCGAGATCCTGGCGATGGCCAGCTTCCCCGATTTTAACCCGAACAATCGTGATGGTGCGGTGCTTGATGATTTTCGCAATCGTGCGATTAGCGATACTTTCGAGCCGGGCTCGACGGTGAAACCGCTGGTTATCATGACGGCGCTTGAGCAAGGGATTGTCCAGCCTGATAGCGTGATCGACACGCATCCGTTTTACCTCGACGGGCATCGGATTCGCGATGTGGGCTTTTATCCGGAACTGACGCTGACCGGCATTTTGCAAAAATCGAGTGACACCGGGGTTTCGCATCTTTCATTAGCAATGCCCGTCCAGCGTGTCGTCGATACCTATCGCCGCTTTGGCTTTGGTCAACCCACGGGGCTGGGACTCACCGGTGAGAGCCAGGGGGTGATGCCGCAACGTCGTTACTGGAGCGATCTGGATCGCGCGACCTTTGCCTTTGGCTACGGCCTGATGGTGACGCCGCTGCAACTGGCGCACGTCTATGCCACGATTGGCAGTTTTGGCCTGTACCGACCACTCTCTATCACGCGCATCGACCCGCCCGTTATCGGCAAGCGTGTCATGTCGGAAGCGCTGGTCAGACAGGTGGCGCACATGATGGAAAGCGTCGCCCTGCCGGGGGGCGGTGGGACGAAGGCGGCGGTCCGGGATTATCGCGTGGCGGTTAAAACCGGGACGGCGAAGAAGATCGGCGCTGACGGTAAATACATTGATAAATATGTGGCTTACACCGCAGGGGTGGCACCGGCAAGCAACCCGAAGTTTGCGCTGGTGGTAGTGATCAACGATCCGCAGAACGGGGCCTATTACGGTGGCGCGGTGTCGGCACCGGTTTTCAGCCAGATAATGGGCGATGTGCTGCGACTGGAAAACGTCAAACCGGATGGGATGCCCGCCGACTCCAGCCATTTGCTGGTGATGCAGAGCAATTCGCCGACACACTCCACGCGCTAAGTGATTCTCCCGGGGCGTAAATCGCGTTACACTTGCGCCCTGAATTTACCTGCCGGAGTTGTTATGTCGTTTTCCTGTCCACTTTGTCACCAGCCCCTTGCGCACGTTAATAACAGTTTTATCTGTCCGCAGCGGCATCAGTTTGATGTGGCAAAAGAGGGATACGTTAACCTGTTGCCGGTACAGCATAAGCGTTCACGCGATCCGGGCGACAGCGCGGAGATGATGCAGGCACGGCGTGCGTTTCTGGATGCCGGACATTATCAACCCTTGCGTGATGCTATTGTTGAGCAGCTTTCCGCGCGTCTCGACGCGTCGGCAACCTCGATTCTTGATATCGGCTGTGGGGAAGGGTATTACACTCATGCCTTTGCCGGTGCGTTGCCGACGGCGACCACCTATGGACTGGACGTGGCGAAAGTGGCTATTAAAGCGGCGGCCAGACGCTATCCGCAGGTAACATTCTGCGTCGCCTCAAGCCATCGTTTGCCGTTTGCAGATGCAAGCCAGGACGCCATTGTGCGGATTTACGCGCCGTGTAAAGCGCAAGAGCTGGCGCGCGTGGTCAAACCGCAGGGGTGGGTGATGACGGCAACGCCGGGACCGCGCCATTTAATGGAGCTGAAAGGGTTGATTTACGATGAGGTCCGACTCCATGCGCCGCATGCTGAGCAACTGGAAGGGTTCACCCTGCTGGAGGATATCGCACTGGCGTATCCGATGCGCCTGAACGGAAAGGAAGCGGTAGCGTTATTGCAGATGACGCCTTTTGCCTGGCGGGCAAAGCCGGAGGTCTGGGAACGTCTGGCAAGTACAGAAGTGTTTAACTGCCAGACAGATTTTCGTCTTCACCTCTGGCAGCGTGCGGATTAACCGTGAAAGTGCGTCCAGAGGATCTGGACGCCGATACCGATCAGTACCACCCCGCCCAGAATTTCAGCCCGTTTGCCAAGCAGCGGGCCAATGAAGCGACCAATCATCATCCCCAGTGTGGACATGATAAGCGTGGCACAGCCAATAGCCAGTGCCGTCGCGATAATATTGACCTGTAAGAACGCCAGACCCACGCCGACCGCCATAGCGTCGAGGCTAGTGGCGATAGCGGTGGTGACCAGTAACCAGAAACCGTGACGGCGCAGTGGTTCATCATCTTCATTATCCGCGCCGCGAAATCCCTCAATGATCATTCGTCCGCCCAGAAAGACCAGCAGGATGAAAGCAATCCAGTGATTCCATTCCAGCACGAATTTGCTGGCTAACATACCGAGCGCCCAGCCGATTAGCGGCGTTAATGTTTCAACTGCGCCAAAGATTAAACCGGTACGCAGGGCTTCAGAGAATTTGGGTTTATGCAGGGTAGCGCCTTTGCCAATTGATGCGGCAAAAGCATCCATCGACATGCCAAAAGCGAGAATAATAGTGGCGGTGATATTCATGACAGCGTCCTGACCGGGGTTTCCATAAAACACACCACTGCCCCCAGTAAACATGCACACCTGAACCCGGGGTTCATACAGTATGCATAGCAGTTGATGTGCCTATGGTCTCGCCTGACTGAAAGAGATTTCAGTCCGTACGTGCCACGTTTTGCAACGAGTATGTTGACACGTACATTTCCGGAGTCTGGAAATCGGCTACTCCCCAAATGACGGCGCAACCTTAACATATTTTGAGAATATAAAACAACAACGGAGAAATATTATTTGATCTCTAGTTGAAAACGATTTTCATTTGGGTTTATTGGTAGATAGAACGTTAAAATAAATAACATTTGCGCTGTCGTATTATAGCCTTAGCTATGTTTTTAACTGCAAGTAAATTGCGAAAAATAAAGCCCAGGCTATATCTCTAACTTACTGATAGGAAACGAGAAGTTTATATATCTTTTCCAGATCGTCGATATTCCGTACACGAATAAGCAGACGCCGTTGCTCTAATTGCATCACCAGAACACCATCTTCCGATAAATTCATCGCTTTAATGCGGTTATATTCTATCCAGACGTTGGCGAAGAAAAATCCATCCTGTTTGAAGAGGATCTTAGGGACCCGGATCCAGAAAATATAAAACCCCATTAAGGCCAGAGCACATAATAACCAGGTGGTGATGATTGCCCCATGGCTGGTGACATTGTTGTAGATAAGAATTGCGATGAGGCCAATGAAGATGATGCTGTCGACGCGGCTTCGGCGCAGCAGGGGAATCGCAAGCAAAGTCGGGCCATTGCGGCGTGGCATGATGAACTGATCGTAAATGGCATAAGCCAGTAACGCGGCAATAAAGAAAACCAGCACCAGGTCCGTGATAGTCATTGAGCCTTGTTCCTCCAGATAAAAAAAGGGGCCTTATAGGCCCCGGTAGTGTACTACAGTCTTACAGACCCAACAGGCCGAGCGCATAACCCGCGATACCGATGACAAAGAAGCCAACGATAATCCACAGTGGGTTGACTTTCTTACGCAGCAGCCACATACAGGCGAAGGTCAGCAGCAGCGGAACCAGACCCGGCATCAACTGGTCGAGAATGGTCTGTACGGTGGTAACACGTGTCTGCCCATCCTGACCGGTGATAGTTGAAACCACCAGCGGGATGTTTACATGCGTCCACTTGTTCACCAACGCCCCCATGACAAACAGGCCGAGGATTGACGCCCCCTCAGTCAGTTTTTGCAGGAATCCGCCGCCCATATCTTTAACGATATCGACACCTTTGCGATAACCGTAGGCGACACCGTAGTAACGGGTCAGCAGACGGACTGCGTTGAACAGAATGAAGAACAGCAAGGGACCGAGCAGGCTGCCGCTCATCGCGATACCCGCACCTAACGCGGCGAATACCGGACGCACAGTACCCCAGAAAATCGGGTCGCCCACGCCTGCCAACGGGCCCATCAGACCGACTTTGATACCGTTAATGGCACCATCGTCAATTTCTGCGCCGTTAGCACGCTGTTCTTCCATCGCCAGCGTTACGCCGAGCACCGGCGCGGCTATATACGGATGGGTGTTAAAGAATTCCAGGTGACGCTTGATGGCTTGCTTACGCGCATCGTTGTTCTCTGGATACAGGCGACGGATAGCCGGTACCATGGAGAAGCAGAAACCCAGCGCCTGCATACGTTCGAAGTTCCATGAACCCTGAAACAGGTTAGAACGAATGAACACGCCACGAATGTCACTCTGTGTGAGTTTTTTCTCAGTGGTAGTTTTAGTCATATCAACCATTTCGCTCACCTGCTAGTCCAGTTCGTTATCGAGGGAGTTGTCACCCGCAGCCTGTGCTGGTGCACCCGCCACGCGGTTATATTTCGGGCTCAGTTGGATGTAGAGGATGGCCATGACCGCACCAATCACACCCAGAGCAACCAGGTTGAAGTTAGTAAATGCCGCAGTCACGAAGCCGAGGTAGAAGAACGGCATCAGGTAGCCTGCACGCATCATGTTGATAACCATCGCGTAACCGACCACAACGATCATGCCACCGGCGATGTTCAGACCGCCAGTCACCACTTCCGGAATCGCATTCAGCATGCCCTGAACTTCGCTGGTGCCTACGGAAATCGCAACGATAACCGCCGGGATAGCGATACGCATCGCCTGCAGGAACAGGGAAGAGACATGCAGCCAGGAGAGCGCTGTCAGGTTACCGTTTTCCGCCGCTTTATCCGCCGCGTGCTGGAATGCCACGGTGATAGTACGAACGATGATCGTCAGAACCTGGCCTGCTGCAGCCAGCGGAATCGCCAGCGCGATACCGGCACCGATGCTTTGGTGACCCGCAATAACCAGAACGGTAGAGATAATGGACGCCAGTGCGGCATCAGGTGCAACGGCAGCACCGATGTTCATCCAGCCAAGGGCGATCATTTCCAGGGTACCACCGATGATAATACCGGTTTTCATATCCCCGAGAACGGCACCAATCAGCGTACAGGCCACCAGTGGGCGGTGGAACTGAAATTCATCGAGTACCGACTCCATACCCGCGATACATGCGACGATGAACACCAGCACAATCTGAAGAGTGGTAATCTCCATTGTACTTCTCCTATTGCTATAACAGCCTTAAGTGTGAAAGCTCATTCAATGCCAGGGGTTACTTGCCCACTTTGGCAATCAAATCCATCATTTTCAGTTTCTGATCGGTTGACACTTTACGCGCCTCAAGCTCAATACCGCGGGCATTAAGTTTGTTAAAGGCTTCGATGTCTTTCTCATCGACAGAGATGGCGTTGTTGACCTGCGTTTTACCCTGACGGAAAGCCATGCCGCCAATGTTTACGGAGGTGATTTTTACGCCGCCTTCGACAATGCGTTCAACATCGGTCGGATTGGTGAACAGCAGCATTACACGTTCGCCCGCGTATTTCGGGTTGTTGTAAACGCGAATCATCTTGGCAACATCCACCACGTGAGCGGTCACGCCAGGAGGCGCCACCTGCGTCAACAGCGTTTTACGCACGGTGTCTGCCGCCACTTCATCGCTGACTACGATAATGCGGGTCACGTTGGTTTCTTTGGTCCAGCGGGTAGCCACCTGACCATGGATCAAACGGTCATCAATACGGGCAAGACCGATTTGCATATAATCGTTCGGTCCCATTGGTTTTGCCGGGGCCGCGGCTTTGGGGGCCGTTGCGACGGGGGCAGGGGCGGCTTTTTCCACCGGTTTCGCTTTCAGCGCTTTCACGCCTTCGCGACCGGTTTCAACTGCCAGCGCGACCAGTTCATCGAAGCTTGGGTTGTCGTCACGCGCCATCAGCGTTTCGACCAGCATAGGGATGTTCACCCCGGCAATCACTTCATGCTGTTCTTTGTCGACGACAATGCGGCTGGCAGCGTTGAACGGACTGCCTCCCCATGTATCGACGAGAAACAGCACGCCGTTACTGGTATCGAGTTTTGCCAACTGAGCGTTGTACTTTTCAATCAGCGTTTCGGCATTTTCGCCGGGCACGAAATCGATCCAGCCGACGTTTTCCTGCTCGCCTAACAGCATTTCTGCTGTCTTGAGTAACTGCTCTGCAGCCCAACCATGTGTGCCTATAACAATAGCAATGGTCACTTGCTACCTCCTTTATTATCGTTAACACATCAACGTGAGAGATGTATTTGAATCGCCGTCCGCAACAGAATCGATTCAGATAAGGGTTACAATGAAAAACATATGATGTCCTTGAATTATTTTAGATATCGAAAAAAATATTTTATGTGATGAAGATCCGTAATTTAGTTTTCGGCAATGAGAAATTTCGTAGAGTAAAATATCCCTGTTACAACACTTTGCAAAGGAAGGTAAATCTTTGCCAAAAACAGGTTGCCTCTGTTATGTTTACGTTCTGTTTAACTAACCAGGAGTATAGGGCACTAGCCCGCTGTATGGATCGTCACCGACGTCATTTCACTTTCAGGCCGCATCGCGCCTGCCAGTCTGGCATGTCTTGCCACACGTTTTATCTGCACTGTGTTTTATCGCCTGTTAACCATTCCTTAAGCAGGAGCTTGTCATGGAATTCTTAATGGACCCCTCGATTTGGGCGGGTTTGCTCACGCTTGTCGTCCTGGAAATTGTCCTGGGTATCGATAACCTGGTTTTTATTGCGATTCTTGCGGATAAGCTGCCGCCGAAGCAGCGTGACAAAGCGCGTCTGATTGGTTTATCCCTGGCGCTCGTGATGCGTCTGGCCTTGCTGTCTATTATTTCGTGGATGGTCACCCTGACCCAACCGCTGTTCACCGTCATGGATTTCACTTTCTCCGGTCGCGATCTGATCATGCTGCTGGGGGGTATCTTCCTGTTGTTTAAAGCCACGACGGAACTTCATGAACGGCTGGAAAACCGCGAACACGATTCCGGGCATGGTAAAGGTTATGCCAGTTTCTGGGTTGTCGTGACGCAGATCGTTATCCTGGATGCGGTATTCTCGCTGGATGCGGTGATTACTGCCGTCGGTATGGTGAACCATCTGCCTGTGATGATGGCGGCGGTTGTGATCGCGATGGCGGTGATGCTGCTGGCATCCAAGCCGCTGACGCGTTTCGTCAACCAACATCCGACGGTGGTGGTGCTCTGTCTGAGCTTCCTGCTGATGATTGGTCTGAGCCTGGTCGCCGAAGGTTTTGGTTTCCATATTCCGAAAGGCTACCTGTACGCCGCAATTGGCTTCTCGATCATTATCGAAGTGTTTAACCAGATTGCGCGTCGCAACTTTATTCGCCATCAGTCAACACTGCCGCTGCGTGCGCGCACGGCTGACGCGATCCTGCGTCTGATGGGGGGTAAACGTCAGGCGGCAGTAGCGCATGAATCCGACAGCCAGGCCGCCGTTCCGATCCCGGAAGGAGCATTTGCGGAAGAAGAACGCTATATGATTAACGGCGTGCTGACGCTGGCACAGCGCTCGCTGCGCGGCATCATGACTCCGCGCGGTGAAATCAGCTGGGTGGATGCTAATCTGAGCGTTGATGAGATCCGCGAGCAGTTGCTCTCCTCGCCGCACAGCCTGTTCCCGGTGTGTCGTGGCGAACTGGATGAGATCATCGGTATCGTGCGGGCGAAAGAGCTGCTGGTGGCGCTGGAAGAGGGCGTTGACGTCGCGGCTATTGCGTCGGCTACACCGGCTATCGTGGTGCCGGAAACGCTGGACCCTATCAACCTGTTGGGTGTCCTGCGTCGTGCACGCGGTAGCTTTGTTATCGTCACCAACGAATTTGGCGTGGTGCAGGGGCTGGTTACGCCACTGGATGTCCTTGAAGCCATTGCCGGTGAGTTCCCGGATGCTGATGAAACGCCGGAAATTACCGTTGACGGCGAAGGCTGGTTAGTCAAAGGCGGCACCGATCTGCATGCCCTGCAACAGGCGCTGGCGGTGGATAACCTGGTTGATGAAGACGAAGACATCGCCACGGTCGCGGGACTGGTGATTGCGGCTAAGGGTCACATTCCCCGTACGGGCGATGTGATCGAGGTTCCTCCGCTGAGCATTACCATTGTCGACGCTAATGACTACCGCGTGGATCTGGTGCGAATTGTTAAAGAACAACCTGCGCAAGAAGAAGAGGAATAATCCTCTCTAACGCAGGGGCATAACGGGCGCGATGCGTCCGTTATGCCTGGGCGGCGGCGGGTTACTGCCCGCCAGCCACTGCGGAAAATCGCGCAGCGGCATCGGCTTCGCAAATAAAAATCCCTGCAGTAAATCCACACCGTGGCGACGCAGATGCTGCGCCTGCTCCTGCGTTTCAACTCCCTCCGCGACCAGTTCGATATTTAGTCGTTGCCCAAGGGCGATGATGATGTCGGTCACCGTTGAATTGACCGCATCAGTACCAATCGCATGGGTAAAGGACTTATCAATTTTCAGAATGTCAGGGCGCAACTTTTCCAGCCATGACAACGAACTGTTGCCGGTTCCAAAATCATCGATCGCCAGCTTGATGTTTTGCCGTTGCAACGCGTGAACGATTCGGTAATCAACATCCTGCAGCGCATCCCGCTCGGTCAGTTCTATCACCAATTGCTGAATGGGCTGCTGACTGAACCAGTACTGATCGAGATCTTTTAGCAATTCACCCTGCTGAAAATGGCTGGCAGCGACATTAATACCAATATGAAACTGGCTGCTCATGGGGAAAAAATGACGTTGCCGAATGGTTTCCGCTAGCACATAACGCGTCAGTGGTGCGATCTGGTGATGCTCTTCGGCAATCGGGATAAAGACGTCCGGTGAAATCCACCCCTGACGTGGATTATTCCAGCGCAGCAGGATCTCCACCCCCATGCACTGTCCGGTCCGCCCGTTCAGTAGCGGCTGGCAAAAAAGCTCAAATTCGCGCTGTGCCAGCGCGAGGTTAATCTCCCAGGAAAAACTCATTCGACTGGCGGTGGCCAGCCACGCCAGATAGCCCACCAGCAGACTGAGCAATAATGCCAGCGGCAGCTGCGCGGGCAGGGCTTTGAACGCCAGCGCTTCTGCTGCTGGCCCGGTCACGCTAATAGTAAAGGGATAGTGCTGTGAGGTGAGTTGATAGCGTTGCTCATCGTTGAGCGCAGGCAGGCGCTGTACTACGCCGCTCCCGTAAATTAAATGTCGGTTGCCGACTGTCAGGCTGGCAGCGGTAATCTGCGGCTTACGCGGTTCCAGCAGCAGCCTGGTAAGCAGGTCGATATTGATAATCTCCAGTATTCCGTCCTTACCGTCGGGAGAGGCCGGGTACCACTGGACGAGAATCGGGCTGCCTTTAATCAGCAGTGGATCGGTGGACAACAGCAGTTGCGCGTTTGCGGTAGGGAGGTCGGGCTGAAGCTGATGAACCGGGATATTGCGATAGCCAAAGACGCTGGAACAGTACAGTATGCCGCGCTGGACCAGGGCAATTGCGCGTACCGTTTGCAGTCTGGCAGCCTGTTTGCGCAGCGGGAGATGCGTAACGGAGCAGGGAAGGCCAATCAGTGGTAACAGGATATCGCGACCATTCTGCAACGGACGCAGTACTTCATCGAGCGTGGCGACCGCCCTGGAGGCAAAGGTAACGGTGTGGTGGTGATTTAAATTGCGCTGTGAAATAAATCGGACGCCCAGGGTCAGGATGAGCGTAATGAGCGCGCAAAGTATGCACAGGATAAAACGTTTGCGACGATATTTTTTTATGATCCGTTGTGCTGTCTGCATGCGGGCCGCCTGATAACCGTCAGCCACAAAAGCCAACCGTAACAGAGCAAGTGTAGTGGGGAATTGGCGAGCAGACGAGAAAGGGGGCAAAATTTCGCCCATCCGTTGCAGATGGGCGAGGAAAAAGTATTAGCGTCGCTTGCTGAAGTATTTAGTCACACTGAACTTTAATCGCCAGACCACCGCGTGAGGTTTCGCGGTATTTGGCGTTCATATCCTTACCGGTTTCGTACATCGTTTCGATGACTTTATCCAGTGAGACGCGCGGTGCGCTGGTACGACGCATCGCCATCCGTGCGGCATTGATCGCTTTTACAGAGGCAATTGCATTACGTTCAATGCACGGTACCTGCACCTGACCGGCAACCGGGTCGCAGGTCAGCCCCAGGTTATGCTCCATGCCAATTTCAGCGGCGACACACACCTGCTCCGGGCTCGCGCCCAGCAGTTCCGCAAGACCGGCCGCCGCCATTGAGCAAGCCACGCCTACTTCGCCCTGACAGCCGACTTCCGCTCCCGAAATCGAGGCATTCATCTTATACAACGCGCCGATGGCGCCTGCCGCCAGGAAGTAGCGGGTATAAATATCGGGACTGACGGACTCAATAAAGTGATCGTAGTAGGCCAGAACGGCTGGCACGATACCGCACGCGCCATTGGTTGGCGCGGTGACCACCCGACCGCCTGCCGCGTTCTCTTCGTTGACCGCGAGGGCGAACATGTTCACCCAGTCGATCACATTCATCGGGTCGTTAGAGAGCTTATCGCTGGAAACCAACATCCGACGCAGCGCAGAGGCGCGACGCGGAACGCGCAGTGGACCCGGCAACACGCCTTCGGTATTCATACCGCGATCGATACAGGCCTGCATGGTCTGCCAGACGTGACCGAAGTATTCTTCAATCTCTTTTTTGTCGTGCAAGGCCAGTTCGTTCTGCATCGCCAGTCCGGAAAGGGACAGGCCAGTGTTGTTGCAATACTCCAGCAACTCGGTTGCGGATTTGAACGGATAAGGAACGCTTACCTCATTTGCCGCATCCTGACCAAAGTGCTCTTCATCGACGATAAAACCGCCGCCGATGGAGTAGTAGGTTTTGCTGTAAACGACGGCATCGCCGTTATAGGCATGGATCTGCATGCCGTTTTCGTGCAGCGGCAGGTTGCCGTTATGAAAACGCATGCCGTCGTTTTGGGGGAAATCCACTTCGTGCTGACCGTGCGCCAGCAGCAGGCGACCGCGCGCCTCTACGTCGCGGATGAAACCTGGGATACTATCAATATCCACGGTGGCTGGCTCATTGCCTGCCAGACCCATAATAATGGCGATATCGGTGTGGTGACCTTTACCCGTGAGCGACAGTGAACCATACACGTCGACGGCAACACGAGTAACGCTATCCAGTAATCCTTTTTCGACCAGGTCATCGACGAACTGTTTACCCGCCTTCATAGGCCCTACAGTATGGGAAGATGAGGGACCAATCCCCACCTTAAACATGTCGAATAGACTAATCACGATAATACTCCTGACAGGGTGACTGGAAACTTCCAGAAACGATGTAATAACTGCGCATAGTGTAAGAGGGAACGCGGGGATCGGCTTAACTATTCACATGAATTAAACTAATGGGTAACCGCGTTTTTACTAATGTTGTGACGGGAGTTTCAGGTTGTGTCTTCTGCGCGTAAAGATAAGTATAGTCAGGGCTTCACACCAATTTGTAGCGCCAGTTCACGAATAATTCCGGCGGTCATTCCCCAGACGAAATAATGCTCATACCAGGAAAGCCACACGCGATGCGAATCCCCGCGACGCCAGACATCCAGCGGGTGATAGCGGCCTAAATGCAGCGCCTGCGCCAGCGGCATTTCAAAGACGGCGGAAACCTCGTCTTCGCTGGCGCGGTAAGGCAGATTAGGCGGAATAATGCCCACTACCGGCGTGACCTGGAAGCCGGTCACGCTGTCCACCGGCGGCAGCACGCCGATCACATCAACGGCTTCTGGCGGGATTGCCACTTCTTCTTCGGCTTCACGCAGCGCGGCGGCGATGAGAGAGGCGTCGGTGCTGTCAACCGCGCCGCCGGGGAAGGCCACCTGCCCGGCGTGTTTGCGTAAATGCACCGAACGCTGGGTCAAAAGCAGCCCTGGCTGGGGGCGGCGAACCACGGGAATGAGCACGGCGGCCTGGCGCAGGTTCAGCGACTCGCGATTAATCTGCGGGCGCAAAAGTTGGAAGCGCGATAGAAAATCATCCAGCGTCAGGCTCTTGTTTTCCACGTTTCAGTTCTCCAGTTGTTGCAGGATACGATTCACTTTATCAAAGGTTTCCTGATATTCCGCCTGTTCCTCGCTATCGGCAACAATACCGCCGCCAGCGGAACAGTACAGTTGACCGTTCACGGCGGTCAGGGTGCGGATGGTAATGCTGGTATCCATATTGCCGCAGACGCTCAGATAACCGATGCTGCCGCACCAGGCGTTACGACGGTGGGGTTCCAGCTCATCAATAATTTCCATGGCGCGCACTTTCGGTGCCCCGGTAATCGAGCCGCCCGGAAACGCGGCGCGGAGCAGGTCACTGGCATGCCGCGTGGG
The DNA here is from genome assembly GCF_030337175.1 of Citrobacter sp. Ca225. Taxonomy (NCBI): domain Bacteria; kingdom Pseudomonadati; phylum Pseudomonadota; class Gammaproteobacteria; order Enterobacterales; family Enterobacteriaceae; genus Citrobacter; species Citrobacter sp. Ca225. The sequence goes on from NZ_JAOWCD010000078.1 coordinate 266,550, forward strand.
GGGTAACCGCGCGATCACGGTGCTGACCAGATGATGCACCGCCGGGAAGGGTTCAACCACGAACAGTTCCGGCACCTTCACCGAGCCCGGTACCGCCACGCGACCAATGTCGTTGCGCATCAGATCGACAATCATTACGTTTTCCGCCCGATCCTTTGCTGAGTTCGCCAGTTTCTGCGCCTGTTTCCGGTCTGCCTCTTCCTGCGGCAATCGCGGCAGGGTGCCCTTAATGGGGCGGGTCTGAATGTCGCCATCAGCCAGAAGAATAAACCGTTCAGGCGACAGGCTCAGAATGGCGCCGTCATCCAGGCGTAAAAACGCGCTGAACGGGGCGCGGTTCGCCTGATTGAGCCGCGCGAAGGCCAGCCACTCATCGCCCTGATAAGACGCCTGAAAACGCTGGGCCAGATTGACCTGATAGCAGTCGCCACTGTGCAGATACGCCTGCACCTGGCGGAATTTTTCGCCGTATTGCTCACGCGTCATGTTCGATTGCCAGTCGGTGGTTAACCTGAACGGCACACGCGCAGGAGGTTGCTGGCTTTCCAGCCAGGCGAGTCTGGCGTGGGCGTCCGTGTGGCTGAGTAAGCTCACGGTCTGGCGCTGATGATCGACAATCAGCGCCCAGTCGTAGAGGCCTATCGCCATGTCCGCCAGCGCGATATCCTGCCGGGCATAGCTGGGCAAAGATTCGAAGCGGCGTCCCAGATCGTAGCCAAATAACCCCAGCGCGCCACCCTGGAACGGTAAATCGGCGTTCACTGGCGGCTGAAGATTCAGCGCGGTCAGTGCGCTTTGCAGTACAGCCAGCGGATCGTCATGAGTAAGACGACAGCCTTGCGCATCGCAAATCTGCGTGGTTTCGCCGTGCGTTTTCACGGTGCAAAGCGGATCGGCTACCACAATGTCAAAACGGCTATGCGGGTGATCCGCGTGACCGGAATGCAGCAGCATTGCCCACGGCAGATGGCTTATTGGCGCGAAATACTGTTCGGCGGCGTCCTGACGCCAGGGGAGCGTGATAATAGCGGGAGATAACGTCTTCATTGATCCTGACTGTGCTGGCTATGTTCCGGGTTGCATGAAATAATTAGCGCAGACAATTTAGCAGGAGTTATCGATGTTTGCAGGTTTACCTTCACTCAGTCACGAACAGCAACAGAAAGCGGTTGAGCGTATTCAGGAACTGATGTCACAGGGTATGAGCAGCGGTCAGGCGATTGCGCTGGTGGCCGAAGAGCTGCGCGCCACCCATACCGGTGAGCGGATTGTGGCGCGTTTTGAAGACGAAGACGAGTAGCCCCGGCTTACACCGCGGCGACGATTTTAATCTCAACTTTATATTTCGGGTTCATTAATCCAGCCTGAACCGTGCAGCGTACTGGCGCATGACCGGCCACAACCCAGGCGTCCCAGGCTTTGTTCATCGCTGCGAAATCATGCTTATCGGCAAGGAAAATGGTGGCATCAAGAATGCGTGACTTGTTGCTGCCTTGCTGTTCCAGCGCGGCGTCAATCTGTGCCAGCGTGTTGGCGGTCTGCTCGAAGGCATCGGCATCAAGGTTTGCTGGTACGCCAGTGTAGTAGAGCGTGTTGTTGTGGATCACCACGTCAGACCAACGATCTTCGGCATCAATACGGATGATTGTCATAAAGCCTTCCTCTTTTACGTTCTGCATAAAATGGCAAGACTGCCATATTGTCAGGGCGGCGTCACCTCTTCAACTGGCGTAAGCCGCTGCGGCCTGACATAATCCCTGTTCAAATCAACAGGGGGTAGTGTGACGGACGATTTTGCACCAGAAGGTCAACTGGCTAAAGCGATACCGGGTTTCAAACCGCGCGAACCACAGCGGCAGATGGCGATGGCCGTCGCTCAGTCCATCCAAAAATCACAGCCTCTGGTGGTAGAGGCCGGAACGGGGACAGGGAAAACCTACGCCTATCTGGCACCGGCGCTGCGCGCAAAAAAGAAAGTGATTATCTCGACCGGTTCGAAGGCGTTGCAGGATCAGCTATACAGCCGCGATCTGCCAACGGTGGCTAAAGCGCTGAAGTACACCGGAAGGCTGGCCCTGTTGAAAGGACGTTCAAACTATTTATGCCTGGAGCGCCTTGAACAGCAGGCGCTGGCGGGCGGCGATCTGCCTGTTCAGACCTTAAGCGATGTGATCCTGCTGCGCTCGTGGTCGAATCAGACCGAAGATGGCGACATTAGTACCTGTGTCAGCGTAGCCGAGGATTCTCAGGCCTGGCCGCTGGTCACTAGCACCAACGACAACTGCCTCGGCAGCGACTGCCTGTTGTATAAAGACTGTTTTGTGGTGAAAGCACGTAAAAAGGCGATGGACGCGGACGTGGTAGTGGTGAACCATCACCTGTTTCTGGCCGATATGGTGGTCAAAGAGAGCGGTTTCGGTGAGCTGATCCCGGAGGCGGAGGTGATGATTTTCGATGAAGCTCATCAGCTACCGGACATCGCCAGCCAGTATTTTGGCCAGTCGCTCTCCAGTCGTCAGCTAATGGATTTGGCGAAGGACATCACCATTGCCTATCGTACCGAGCTGAAAGACACCCAGCAGTTACAGAAATGCGCCGACCGTCTGGCGCAAAGCGCGCAGGATTTCCGCTTGCAACTGGGTGAGCCGGGATATCGCGGCAACCTGCGTGAACTGCTGGCCGATCAGCGGGTGCAGCGCGCGTTTTTACTGCTCGATGATACGCTGGAGCTGTGTTACGACGTGGCGAAATTATCCCTTGGACGTTCGGCGTTGCTTGATGCCGCGTTTGAGCGCGCTACGTTGTATCGCGCACGTCTCAAACGGTTGAAAGAGATCAACCAGCCCGGTTATAGCTACTGGTACGAATGTACCTCGCGCAATTTTACCCTCGCGCTGACCCCGCTGACGGTGGCGGACAAGTTCAAAGAGGTGATGGCGCAGAAGCCAGGAAGCTGGATTTTCACCTCGGCAACGCTGTCGGTGAATGATGACCTGCATCACTTTACGGCGCGTCTGGGGATTGAAGAAGCGGAATCAATGCTGTTGCCGAGTCCGTTTGATTACACCCGCCAAGCCCTGCTCTGTGTGCCGCGTAATCTGCCACAAACCAATCAACCGGGCGCGGCGCGACAGCTGGCGGCAATGTTAAGACCGATCATCGAAGCGAACAACGGACGCTGCTTTATGCTCTGTACCTCGCATGCGATGATGCGCGATCTGGCGGAGCAGTTCCGCGCTACCATGACGCTTCCGGTGCTGTTGCAGGGTGAAACCAGCAAAGGCCAACTGCTGCAACAGTTCGTCAGCGCGGGTAACGCATTGCTGGTGGCGACCAGCAGCTTCTGGGAAGGGGTGGACGTGCGCGGCGATACGCTGTCGCTGGTGATCATCGACAAACTGCCGTTTACATCGCCAGACGATCCGCTACTGAAGGCACGGATGGAAGACTGTCGTTTACGTGGCGGCGATCCGTTTGATGAGGTGCAACTGCCCGACGCGGTGATTACGCTGAAGCAGGGCGTCGGTCGTTTGATCCGTGATGCCGATGACCGTGGCGTGTTGGTGATTTGTGACAATCGACTGGTGATGCGACCTTATGGCGCGACGTTTCTTGCCAGCCTGCCGCCGGCGCCGCGCACCCGGGATATCGCCCGTGCTGTGCGATTCCTCGCAATACCATCCTCCGAGTAATTTGTTACGGAGTATGGTAAGATGCGGGCCATTTTATTGATCTAAGCACGAAGACTCATGCGAATTCTGGCTATCGATACCGCCACAGAAGCCTGTTCTGTGGCGCTGTGGAACGACGGTACTCACTCTGCTCATTTTGAGCTTTGCCCACGAGAACATACTCAACGCATCCTGCCGATGGTGCAGGATATCCTTGCCGCTAACGGCACCTCTCTGACTGAACTCAATGCGCTGGCCTACGGGCGCGGGCCGGGCAGTTTTACTGGCGTGCGCATCGGAATTGGCATCGCCCAGGGGCTGGCGTTAGGTGCTGGCCTGCCGATGATCGGCGTCTCCACGCTGGCGACAATGGCGCAGGGCGCATGGCGTAAAACCGGCGCGACTCGCGTTCTGGCGGCCATTGATGCGCGAATGGGCGAGGTCTACTGGGCCGAGTATCAGCGTGATGAAAAGGGCGTCTGGCACGGTGAAGAAACCGAGGCCGTGTTGAAGCCTGAGCAGGTCACCGAGCGCTTACAACAGCTTTCCGGCGAATGGGTGACTGTCGGGACGGGCTGGCCTGCCTGGCCTGAACTTGGCAAAGAGAGCGGACTGGCGCTGCGCGACGGTGACGTCCTGCTGCCCGCCGCGGAAGATATGTTGCCGATCGCCTGCCAGATGTTGGCTGACGGTAAAACCGTGGCGGTCGAACACGCGGAACCGGTTTATTTACGTAACAACGTGGCCTGGAAGAAACTTCCCGGAAAAGAGTGAATCTCAGTAGTATGACCCGTAAAACATCGGGTTAGCCGTTTGAGAAAAGGAGTCGCAGTATGGCGGTTCAAAAACAAGTTGTGAAAGGCCTGCTCGCGGGCGCCATCGCCCTAATGTTAAGCGGGTGCGTCACGGTTCCGGAGGCGATTAAGGGCTCCAGCCCCACGCCGCAGGACGATCTGGTGCGGGTGATGAATGCCCCGCAGCTGTATGTCGGACAGGAAGCGCGCTTTGGCGGTAAAGTGGTGGAGATTCAAAACCAGCAGGGAAAAACCCGTCTGGAAATTGCCACTGTTCCGCTCGATAGCGGGGCGCGGCCGATTCTGGGCGAACCGTCGCGTGGTCGTATATACGCCAATGTGAATGGCTTCCTCGACCCGGTTGATTTCCGGGGGCAACTGGTGACCGTCGTTGGGCCAATTACGGGTACCGTTGAAGGTAAAGTGGGTAGCACGCCGTACAAATTCATGACTATGGACGTGACGGGCTACAAACGCTGGCGGCTTGCCCAGCAGGTGGTGATGCCACCACAACCGATCGACCCGTGGTTCTACGGCGGGAGAGGCTGGCCGTATGGCTATGGCGGTTGGGGATGGTACAACCCAGGTCCTGCACAGGTTCAAACGATCGTCACAGAGTAACGCGTTGTATTATCAGTAAAAGAAACAGCGGCTGGTCCGCTGTTTCTGTTTTATTAACGTCATAACAAAAATAAATAGTGACGCGCTTCGCAACCTTTCAGTTGAGTAATTAATAAACTGGTACGCTGAGTTAATATTATGTTAACGGCTTGTTTATTATCTGGGGTTGAGATGACGACGAACACTCATTTTAGAGGTGATGCAGTGAAGAAGGTTTGGTTAAACCGTTACCCCGCAGATGTGCCTGCGGAGATCAATCCTGACCGTTATCAATCCCTGGTGGAACTGTTTGAACATGCTGTCGCGCGTTATGCCGATCAGCCCGCGTTTATGAACATGGGGGAGGTAATGACCTTCCGCAAGCTGGAGGAGCGTAGCCGCGCCTTCTCAGCTTACCTGCAACAGGGGCTGGGGCTGAAAAAGGGCGACCGCGTCGCGCTGATGATGCCAAACCTGCTGCAATATCCGGTGGCGCTGTTTGGCATTTTGCGTGCCGGGATGATTGTGGTGAACGTCAACCCGCTTTATACCCCGCGTGAACTGGAGCATCAGTTAAACGACAGCGGCGCGGCGGCGATTGTAATTGTCTCCAACTTTGCCCATACCCTGGAAAAGGTGGTAGACAAAACCAGCGTGAAGCACGTCATTCTGACCCGTATGGGCGATCAGCTTTCCACGGCTAAAGGCACGCTGGTGAACTTCGTAGTGAAGTACATCAAACGACTGGTACCGAAATATCATCTGCCGGATGCGATCTCTTTTCGCAGTGCGCTGCACGCCGGGTACCGTATGCAGTATGTTAAACCGGAAGTGGTTTCTGAGGACCTGGCGTTTTTACAGTACACCGGCGGAACGACCGGAGTGGCGAAAGGGGCGATGCTGACGCACCGCAATATGCTGGCTAACCTGGAGCAGGTGAAAGCCACTTACGGACCGCTTTTGCATCCGGGTAAAGAACTGGTGGTGACCGCGTTGCCGCTGTACCACATTTTTGCCCTGACCATGAACTGCCTGCTGTTTATCGAGCTGGGAGGGCAGAACCTGCTGATCACCAACCCGCGCGACATTCCGGGGCTGGTTAAAGAGCTGGCGAAGTATCCGTTTACCGCGATGACCGGCGTGAACACTTTGTTTAACGCCTTGCTGAACAATAAAGAGTTCCAGCAACTGGATTTCTCTTCGTTGCATCTTTCTGCGGGCGGCGGCATGCCAGTGCAACAGGCGGTGGCAGAACGCTGGGTAAAACTGACAGGACAGTATCTGCTTGAAGGGTATGGCCTGACCGAATGCGCGCCGCTGGTCAGCGTTAACCCGCACGATATTGATTATCACAGCGGCAGCATCGGCCTGCCAGTGCCATCGACCGAAGCCAAACTGGTGGACGATGACGACAACGAAGTGTCGCCGGATCAGCCGGGTGAACTGTGCGTGAAAGGGCCGCAGGTGATGCTGGGCTACTGGCAGCGTCCGGACGCGACCGATGAAATCATCAAAGACGGCTGGCTACACACCGGTGATATCGCAGTCATGGACGATGAAGGCTTCCTGCGCATTGTCGATCGTAAGAAAGATATGATTCTGGTCTCCGGCTTTAACGTTTATCCGAACGAGATCGAAGATGTGGTGATGCAGCATCCGGGCGTGCTGGAAGTGGCTGCCGTTGGTGTTCCGTCCGGCAGCAGCGGCGAAGCGGTGAAGATTTTTGTGGTGAAAAAAGAGGCTTCACTCACCGAAGAGGCGCTGGTCACTTTCTGCCGCCGTCAGCTCACGGGCTATAAAGTCCCGAAACTGGTTGAATTCCGCGATGAACTGCCGAAATCAAACGTCGGCAAAATTTTACGTCGAGAATTACGTGACGAAGCCCGTGCCAAAGTGGACAATAAGGGCTGAGCGTTAAGCAACACGTCAAACGCCGGGTGAATCCGGCGTGAGAGTGATCGCGAACCTTATGCCGATACCGGACAAGCCGAGATCACCTTATTAAAAACCAGGAAAATCAATTTATTGATTTTCGGCTGATAACCACAAAGAAGGAAAAACCACGCTTTTTTCTTCTTTGTCAGCAATCTGACGCCGGGTGAATCCGGCGTTTTTTTTGGCGTAAACCGAAGAGAATGCAATTTGAATTACCAAATGATCACCACTGACGACGCGCTGGCGACCCTGTGCGAAGCGGTCCGTGCGTTTCCTGCGATTGCCCTGGATACCGAATTTGTTCGTACCCGCACCTATTATCCGCAACTGGGCCTGATTCAGCTGTTTGACGGCGAACATGTCGCGCTGATTGATCCGCATGGCATTAGCGACTGGTCGCCGCTGAAAGCGATTCTGCGCGATACCGCCATCACCAAGTTTTTGCACGCGGGCAGTGAAGATCTGGAAGTCTTTCTGAATGCGTTTGGCGAACTGCCGCAGCCGCTGATCGATACCCAAATCCTGGCGGCATTTTGTGGTCGTCCCCTGTCGTGGGGTTTTGCATCAATGGTGGAAGAGTACACCGGCGTGGCGCTGGATAAGAGCGAGTCACGTACCGACTGGCTGGCGCGTCCACTGACTGAGCGCCAGTGCGAATACGCGGCAGCCGACGTCTGGTATCTGTTACCGATTGCCGGGAAACTGATGGCGGAAACCGAGGCGGCGGGCTGGTTGCCTGCGGCGCTGGATGAGTGTCGTCTGATGCAAACCCGTCGTCAGGAGATCCTGGCACCGGAAGATGCCTGGCGCGAGATCACCAACGCCTGGCAGCTACGCACGCGTCAACTGGCCTGCCTGCAACTGCTTGCCGACTGGCGTCTGCGTAAAGCGCGTGAGCGCGATCTGGCTGTTAACTTCGTGGTTCGCGAAGAGCACCTGTGGTCCGTGGCGCGCTACATGCCCGGCAGCATGGGCGAACTCGACAGCCTGGGGCTTTCTGGCAGTGAAATTCGCTTCCACGGCAAAACGCTGCTCTCGCTGGTTGCCAAAGCGCAGGCGTTGCCGGAAGAGGCGCTGCCGGAACCGCTGCTGAATCTGATGGATATGCCGGGTTATCGCAAAGCGTTTAAGGCGATCAAGGCGCTGGTGACGGAAGTGAGTACGGAACATCAGGTCAGCGCAGAGCTGCTGGCGTCACGTCGTCAGATCAACCAGCTGCTCAACTGGCACTGGAAGTTAAAGCCGCAGACAACGGAACCTGAACTCATTTCCGGCTGGCGTGCGGCGTTAATGGCGACGAAGCTCAATACACTACTGCAGGAATACCCGCAATAAGCGGCTGTTGCCGGATGTCATTAGCGGCATCCGGCACGATGGTTTTACGACTCTAACACCTTACAAATGGCATCACCGACCTGCTGCGTCGATGCGCTACCTTTCAGATCCGGCGTTTTAGGGCCAGTGGCAATGACGTGCTCAATCGCTGCCAGAATTCCGTCATGCGCGGCGGTGTACTTCGCTTCTCCTGCACCGAGGAAATCCAGCATCATCGCCCCCGCCCAGATGGTCGCAATCGGATTGGCGAGGTTTTTGCCATAAATATCCGGTGCGGAACCATGTACCGGTTCGAACAACGAGGGGAAGTTACGCTCAGGGTTCAGGTTAGCCGAGGGGGCAATGCCAATGGTGCCGGTACAGGCCGGACCGAGATCGGAAAGAATGTCGCCAAACAGATTCGAGGCGACCACCACATCGAAGCGCTCCGGCTGCATCACAAAACGGGCGCAAAGAATATCAATGTGCTGCTTGTCCCAGCGGATATCGGGGTAGTGCTGCGCCATGGCTTCTACGCGTGTATCCCAGAACGGCATACTGATTGCCAGACCATTGGATTTGGTCGCCGACGTCAGCGTCTTACGCGGGCGGCTTTGGGCTAATTCAAACGCATAGCGCAGAATACGATCCACGCCCCGACGGGTGAAAACGGACTCCTGGATGACCACTTCATGCTCAGTGCCTGGGTTGATATGTCCGCCCAGTGAAGAGTATTCCCCTTCAGTGTTTTCACGCACGACGTAGAAATCAATATCGCCAGGCTTCTTGCCGGCCAGCGGGCAGGGCACGCCGGGGAAGAGGCGAACCGGGCGCAGGTTCACATACTGATCGAATTCCCGACGGAATTTCAGCAGCGACCCCCACAGGGAAATATGGTCCGGAACCGTCTCCGGCCAGCCGACGGCGCCAAAGTAAATGGCGTCAAAGGAGGATAACTGTTCGCGCCAGTCATCCGGCATCATTTTCCCGTGCTCAAGGTAATAATCGCAACTGGCCCATTCGAACGTCTCAACGCTGAGCGACAGATCCCAACGTCTGGCGGCGGCCTGCAAAACGCGAATGCCTTCTGGCAGCACTTCCTTACCGATGCCATCACCAGCAATGGCGGCAATACGACAGGTTTTTTTCATACCAGTTCTCACTTGTAGGGTAGCAAAATTGACTTCCTCCTTATCCTATAATTGACTGATCCACAGTTAATCTCCCTAACTGGTGAAACATAAAACACAGATCATGAATAATCCTCCTCTGCTGACTGATTTACGCGTCTTTATGCTGGTCGCCCGTCGGGCGGGATTCGCTGCCGTCGCCCAGGAACTGGGGGTCTCACCCGCCTATGTCAGTAAACGCATTGCGCTGCTTGAACAGAACCTGAATGTGGTTCTGCTGCACCGCACCACGCGTCGCGTCACCATTACGGAAGAGGGTGAGCGCATCTATGAATGGGCGCAGCGTATTCTGCATGATGTCGATCAGATGATGGATGAACTCTCTGATGTCCGGCAGGTTCCGCAAGGGATGCTGCGCATCATCAGTAGTTTTGGTTTTGGTCGACAGGTGGTGGCTCCTGCGCTGTCCGCCCTGGCAAGACAGTATCCGCAACTGGAGTTGCGCTTTGATGTGGAAGACCGGCTGGTGGATTTAGCCAATGAAGGTGTCGATCTCGATATCCGTATTGGCGACGACATTGCGCCAAATTTGATCGCCCGCAAGCTGGGAACGAACTACCGAATCCTTTGTGCATCGCCGTCGTTCCTGGCACAGCACGGTACGCCAAAACAGCTTGCCGATCTTGCTACCTGTTCCTGCTTAGTGATCAAAGAGCGTGACCATCCCTTTGGGATCTGGCAATTGCAGAATAAAGAGGGGGAGCACGCCATTAAGGTGACCGGGCCGCTGTCATCGAATCATGGTGAGATTGTGCATCAGTGGTGTCTGGACGGACAGGGGATTGCGCTGCGCTCCTGGTGGGATGTCTGCGATAACATTGCCAGCGGTCATCTGGTGCATGTCCTGCCGGAGTATTACCAACCGGCCAATATCTGGGCGGTGTATGTTTCGCGACTGGCGACGTCAGCCAAAGTGCGTATTACGGTGGAATTCTTACGCCACTATTTTGCCGAGCGCTATCCGGCATTCTCACTGAAATAAAGCGGGGGATAAGCGCTTCCCTTGGACTGGTGCATCCGTTAGCATATTGTTTCGCAGTTAAGCGAAAAAGTGGTTTCAGGAAGAAGAGGTTAACGTGTTTGCAGAGTATGGTGTACTGAATTATTGGACTTATCTGGTCGGGGCTATTTTTATTGTCCTGGTTCCGGGACCGAACACGATATTTGTGCTGAAAAACAGCGTCGGACGTGGAATGAAGGGCGGTTACCTTGCGGCAAGCGGGGTATTTATTGGTGACGCGGTGCTCATGTTTCTGGCGTATGCCGGGGTGGCGACGCTGATTAAAACGACGCCAGTGCTGTTTAATATCGTCCGCTATCTCGGTGCCTTTTACCTGCTTTATCTGGGCGCAAAAATCCTCTATGCCACGCTTAAAGCAAAAAGCGGTGAGACAACTGAAGACGCGGTTCCCTTTGGCGCCATTTTTAAACGTGCGCTGGTATTGAGCCTGACGAACCCAAAAGCCATTCTGTTCTACGTCTCCTTTTTTGTGCAGTTTATTGATGTGAATGCGCCGCACGCGGGACTGTCATTCTTTATTTTAGCGATCACGCTTGAAGTGGTGAGCTTCTGCTATCTGAGCTTCCTGATTATCTCGGGCGCCTTTGTCACCCAGTACATTCGTACCAAAAAGAAACTGGCGAAGGTCGGGAATTCGCTGATTGGCCTGATTTTTGTCGGTTTCGCCGCACGGCTGGCGACCCTACAGTCGTAAGCCATGGAGCCCGCCATCGGCGGGTTTTTTATTGAGGTAAACGACAACAAAACAGCGTGTCATTGGCGGTTCACTTTTGAATAATCTCATGTAAAATCCGCACTTTGTATTTCGTTCGCAGGATAATCGATGAAGTATCGTTCTGATATTGACGGCATAAGGGCGATTGCCGTATTGCTGGTGGTGTTATTTCACGCCGGATTTTCGCTATTTGCATCCGGTTTCATCGGGGTCGATATTTTCTTCGTCATTTCAGGCTTTCTCATCGCATCGATAATAAAAGACCGAATGGATGCGGGGCATTTCAGCTTTAGCGATTTTTATTTGCGTAGAATATGGCGATTGCAGCCAGCAATGCTGACAATGATGCTGCTGTGCGTTGTCATGGCGTCGCTATTCTGGTTGCCTGAAGATTATGCCTCTTTTCTCAAAAGCATAAAGCAGACGCTGCTGATTGTCTCAAACCGCTATTTTGGCGATGAAACAACCGCCTATGCAGCGCCTGATTCAAACGCCATGCTGTTGCTTCACACCTGGTCTTTATCCATCGAGTGGCAATGGTATGTCTTTTTCCCGGTAATCTATTACGTCATCCGTAAAAAAACGCACGAACGGGCGCTTAACTATCTGGCGCCATTGCTGACGATTGCAGGCATCTATATCGCCTGGCACTACTCAGGTGCGCATCCGACGAAAACGTATTATTTCTTCGCCTCCCGACTCTTTGAGTTCATGCTCGGTGTCTGTGCCTGTATTTATCTCCCGATGGCACAAAAAATAAACAAGATCGCGCTTAATAGCCTTTCGTTCATTGCGGTGGCGGCAATATTGTTTGTTAGCGTCAGAAGTGATGTCATTCTGGGTTATCCCAATGCTTACACCCTGATCGTTTGCGTCAGTACCGCGGTGTTAATTTTCACCGGTAGCCAGCAAAATATTCTGACCTGTAAATTGCTGTCATTCCCGCCGTTGGTCTGGCTTGGCACGATCTCCTATTCGCTTTATCTCTTTCATTGGCCGATTTTCGCGACACTGCACTACATCGGTATTACCAGTGTCTATGCCAGAATGGCTGGTCTGGGTCTGGCTGTGTTGCTGGCGATGGGATCATATTATTTCATCGAGAAACCCTACCGGAAGCCTCGTCAGTCGTTGAAAAAAACGCTGATTCTGCTGGTGGTTATCCCACTGATTGCCATTATTACCCTGATGTCGGTCAGTAAGCGTTTTGACGGATTTAGCTATCTACGATTCGGCGAGTCGTTAAGTCATATCAACCATGTGCTCAAAGAGACGAAGATAAAGCAGCGTCAGGATTGTATGAACGAAAACGTCACAGGAACCGATATGGCTTGTGTGGTGGGGGATAAAACCGCTTCTGAGAAAGCGCTCCTGATGGGCGATTCGCACTCTAATCAGTACTGGAATTTCTTCGATATTATGGGGAAAAATGCGCATGTTGCTGTTGATATGAAAGCGACTTCACTGTGCCTGGCGATTCCCCGTGTGTATCACGACGATCTCTATACTTATAAAGGCGATTATTACCGGGCCTGTCATGAGAATGTCAAAAAATACTATGAAGCGATCCGAAACCATAAATATAAATATGTGATCATTTCTCAGGTCTGGGAAAACTATGCGGCATTCAGGGTCAGATCGCAGATTGAGGATTCCCCATCGCCTGCGGAATCTATCAATATTCTCACCCGAGCCACGGAACAGGCAATACAGGACATTATTGATGCCGGGGCGCAGCCGGTACTGGTGAAAACGATGTTCCCGATGCCTAAGAACTTCCTGACCTGTTTTTATGAACATTTTAAGACGCGGGGAGAGTATGAGCCTCAGGCATGCAACCCGAATCCACAGATTAATAAAAGTGTCTGGACGGAACCGTTTTTTGCCACGTTACAGGCCCGCTTCCCATCGTTGATTATTGTCGATCCCAAAAATGTGCAATGTCCTGACGGGCTGTGCAGGACGGAAATTGAGGGCATACCGCTGTATCGTGACGTCGGTCATTTAAATGATTACGCCACGAAAGCGTTGGGGGAGGTGTATCTGGAGCAATTTGGCAATCCATTAAAAACACCTGGTCGATAATATAGCAGGAGGAGAGCCTGGAGGCAGGCTTTCCTCTCTCAGACAAAACCAGTGATGAATGTCACTTGCCCCTTTTGGTGTATTTAAAATGCCAGTTATGAGGCGTAACCTTTCTGGAACAGCGGTTTACTCACAATCGCATCCTACCGACTGGAAGAGGGAAGGACATGCTTCAGATTCCACAAAATCATATTCACACACGTGCCACGCCGTTCTGGAACAAAGAAACGGCACCTGCCGGAATTTTCGAACGCCACCTTGATAAAGGAACCCGACCGGGCGTTTATCCCCGTTTGTCGGTGATGCAGGGGGCGGTCAAATATCTCGGATATGCGGATGAACACAGTCCAGAAGCCGAAACAGTGATGATCATTGAAGCGGGCCAGTTTGGTGTGTTCCCACCGGAAAAGTGGCACAACATCGAAGTGATGAGCGATGACACCTATTTCAATATCGACTTTTTCGTCGCGCCAGAGGTACTGATGGAAAGCGCGAATCAACGAAAAGTCATTCATACCGGGAAGAAATAATCATGGGCAAAGCAACCTATACCGTCACTGTGACGAACAACAGCAATGGCGTCTCTGTCGATTACGAAACCGAAGCGCCAATGACTTTACTGGTGCCTGACGTCGCCGCTGAAGTGGTGAAAGATCTCGTCAATACCGTGCGTTCCTACGATACGGAAAATGAGCACGACGTCTGCGGCTGGTAAGTCACGCTATGCAGAGAGGAAACCGGCTGTCATCGCCGGTTTTTTTTTGCTTTCCGGAAATGCTCCCTTATACCAGTCCTGAAACGGCGGACGTCGTCACTCAGCGCAAAAATTTACAAACCGTATATTTGTAGGATCAATAAATGGTTACGCACAATGTGGCGACGCTTTGCGCAGCGGCGTGTTGCCAATGACTTGATCCCTGTCGGAGTTGAAATTACTGTATATAAAAACAGTATTAAAGGTGTGCATTATGACGTTGTACAGACCTGCGGAATGGCATGAAGTCATTACCTTTCCACTTTTCAGCGATCGGGTTCCGTGCGGATTCCCCAGTCCGGCGGCCGATTACGTTGAGCAGAGTATCGATCTCAACAAATTACTTGTTCAGCATCCCAGTTCGACTTATTTCGTCAGGGCTGCTGGCGACTCGATGATCGATGCGGGGATCGGCGACGGCGATCTGCTGGTGGTGGACAGTTCACGTACTGCCAGCCACGGAGATATCGTGATTGCGGCGGTGGAGAGGGAATTCACGGTGAAGCGGTTGCAGTTGCGACCTACCGTTCAGCTTAACCCTATGAACAGCGCCTATTCTCCCATCATCATCGGCAGTGAGGACGCCCTGGCGATTTTTGGCGTCGTGACATTTATTGTAAAGGCAGTGAGTTAACTATTGCTGCGTATTGTTCGTCCCCCAGGCGTTGCAAACCGTACACGGCTGGTTTCCTTGTGATTCCCCGGTGGCCTTAAGTGGTATCCCAATGGCAGGCAGGTTAATGAGTAATTAACCTGCCTGTTTTGTGAGCAGACATACCCACTTCGGTTTACGTTGTTACGGAGAGGAACGGAGATATCCGACTGACGTAGGGATACGGCATGCGAACAAACTTGATTAACAACGTCATGTCACTCACCCACAGGGTTATGCACCGTTTCTGTGGATAACCGACCACTTTTTCAGGCAGAACAATCCACTAAAAAAAGCGCCAGAATTTTGCTTGCAAGTTATAAAATATTTTAAATAATACTGTATATAAATACAGTTTCTATGGGGTGTGACGTGTTTGCGTTATGCGATGTGAATTCATTTTATGCGTCCTGTGAGACGGTATTTCGGCCCGATCTGAAAGGCAAACCGGTTGTTGTGCTGTCAAATAACGATGGTTGCGTGATTTCCCGTAGTCCCGAAGCGAAACCGTGGGTGGTCATGGGAGCGCCCTATTTCAAGCAAAAAGAGGCGTTCCGGCGTCATGGGGTGGTGTGTTTCAGTTCGAATTATGAACTCTACGGTGACATGAGCAATCGGGTCATGTCGACGCTCGAAGCGCTATCACCACGCGTTGAAATTTACAGTATCGACGAGGCCTTTTGCGATTTGACGGGAGTCCGAAACTGTCGGGATCTCACGGATTTTGGCAAAGAGATCCGCGACACGGTCTTAAAGCGGACACATCTGACACTCGGCGTGGGGATTGCACAGACAAAAACGCTGGCCAAGCTGGCCAACCACGCGGCGAAGAAGTGGCCGCAGCAGACGGGTGGCGTTGTGGATCTGTCGAATCTCGAACGGCAGCGAAAACTGATGGCGGCTCTGCCGGTTGATGAGGTGTGGGGCGTTGGTCGTCGTATCAGTAAAAAGCTGACCGCGATGGGCATAGAAACGGTACTCGATCTGGCGGATACGCACATCGCGGTGATACGCAAGCACTTCAATGTCGTACTGGAAAGAACCGTGCGGGAGTTACGCGGTGAGCCTTGCCTGGCGCTTGAGGAGTTTGCGCCCGCGAAGCAGGAGATTGTTTTCAGTCGCTCATTCGGCGAGCGCATTACGGAATACGAACAGATGCGCCAGGCGATTTGTGCTTATGCGACGCGCGCGGCGGAGAAGCTCCGGAGTGAGCATCAGTATTGTCGGTTCATTTCGACATTTGTGAAAACGTCGCCGTTTGCGCCGAATGAAACCTGGTACGGCAATAGCGCGTCCGTAAAACTGCTGACACCGACGCAGGACAGCCGGGACATCATCAGCGCAGCCACGCGATGCCTGGACGCTATCTGGAAAGAGGGGCATCGTTATCAGAAGGCTGGAGTCATGCTCGGTGATTTTTTCAGTCAGGGCGTGGCGCAACTCAATCTGTTCGATGATAACGCACCGCGTCCCGGCAGCGAGAAGTTGATGGAAGTTCTGGATACGCTCAATGCCAAACAGGGAAGGGGAACGCTGTACTTTGTCGGGCAGGGGATTCAGCCACCATGGCAGTTAAGACGGCAGATGCTTTCTCCGCGCTACACCACGCGTTTTTCCGATCTGCTGGTGGTCAGGTGATCGTCGCTGCAGGTATGAATCATCGGGAGACAGAAAACACGGTCTCCCTTCACATAATCTGCTCCTACATGGGGAAAGTCAGCGTGAGTCCCACGCCCGTTTCTTTGAGATCCACATAACGGGACAGATGGATTTTTGCGGCAAGATCGGTGCAATGGCTGGGATAAAGCGTAGTAGCCGACAATGCGCTAAGATATTTCCCGGTTTCCGAGAGTAAGGATTCATCAGCATTAAGGAGATGAAAGCCGCCTATAACGGAAGCAATTTTCGATTCTCCAGTGACTGATTTTGCGTGCTCAATAATATTACAAATCCCGGCGTGGGAACATCCGGTGACAATCACCAGTCCATCCTTTGTCTTAATTGCCATTGCACTATCATCAATCACGTAATCAGCCGTTAACTCACCATCATGATTATGTGTGTGGCCTACCGGATTTTGCGCTTCAAAATGGTTAAGGCGGGGGATTTGCCCTAAAAAAGTGATGTCTTCGGATAATTTCAGGGGTTGTGTGGAACTGACGATATTAAAGAAGTAATCAAAACAAAGGGCATTATGGTTCATCCCAATGGGTTTCGACTCATAAAATTTAGGCGTAAATGCGGCGGGGTGGGCGATGATATCGACTTTCTTTGCTGGAGATGATGGAAGTCTGTCGTAATGCTGGAATAAATGGTTTAACCCCCAGGTGTGATCGTTATGTCCATGTGATAATACAATTTTATCAATGTGCGTAAGATCGATATCCAGGATCTGTGCATTTTTTAAAAAAATATCAGAATAGCCAACGTCAAAAAGAAGTTTTAAGCCTGAGCATTCAATGTAATAGCAAACGCCAGGTTCTCCGGTCAAATACCTGTCAATGTAAGTATTGTTATCTACCAGTATGGTTAATTTCATCACTCTGCATCCCATTCGGATTCACTATATCGATTGAGGCCATTATCGAACCTTTTGATTTTCTGACGCAAATCATAACCGCGATCTCTGTCACATAAGCGAGGAGCGGAAACGGCGGACGTCAAAACAAGGGGTAGTCGCACAGCGCAATGTGGTGTATAAAAGACTTATACAAAAAGTATAAATTAATACATTATGTATTAGCTATGGAACGCAGGAGAGATGCACATGCACCCGGATATCACATTGAACACAACATCCCATGGGCTTCCTCCCGCTGGACACTACTCGGCGAGCGTGACAGCAGGGGGATTTGTTTTTATCTCAGGGCAACTGCCAATCACCCCGCATGGTGAGAAAAAGGCGGGGGCGTCTTTTGAGGAACAGACCAGACAAGTTCTGGAAAATGTCGATGCCTGTCTGAAGGGGGCCGGTGTCTCCCGTCAGCATCTGGTTTCCGTACGTGTCTATGTGACAGATATCAACCAGTGGCCGACGTTTAACGACATTTACGCCGAATGGATTGGCGATTTCCGTCCATCTCGTGTCGTTGCTGGGGTGGCAGAACTGCATTATGGTTCTGCCTTAGAAGTAGAAGCACTCGCGCTGGCGCAATAAGCCCGACGCTTAACGCTATACAGGTGAAAAAATGGTTGAGATTACACTCCCGGAATATGCTGATGTTGCCGCCGCCGCAGGGCGTATTGAAGGATATGCAAACAAGACGCCGGTGATGACCTCCCGGACCGTCAATGCGGAATTTGGCGCTGACGTTTTCTTTAAATGTGAAAACCTACAGCGTATGGGAGCCTTTAAGTTTCGTGGGGCGATGAATGCATTACGCCAGTTTACGCCGGAACAACGTGCTGCTGGCGTGGTGACATTTTCTTCCGGAAACCATGCTCAGGCGATAGCGCTGTCAGCTAAATTGCTGGGTATTCCGGCGACAATCATCATGCCTCATGATGCGCCAGCCGCGAAAGTAGCGGCAACCAAAGGGTATGGTGGCAATGTTGTTATGTACGATCGCTATACGGAAGATCGTGAACAGATTGGCCGTGAACTGGCTGAGAAACAGGGACTGACGCTCATCCCTCCCTACGATCATCCGCATGTTATCGCCGGTCAGGGCACGGCCACCAAAGAGTTAATTGAAGAGGTTGGTCCGCTGGATGTTCTTTTTGTCTGTCTGGGGGGCGGTGGTTTACTTTCAGGTTCAGCACTGGCCGCCCGGCAACTTTCGCCAGATTGCATAATTTATGGCGTGGAGCCTGAAGCCGGTAACGACGGACAGCAGTCTTTTCGAAGCGGAAAAATCGTTCACATCGATACGCCAAAAACGATTGCTGATGGTGCACAGACGCAACATCTGGGGCACTATACGTTCCCTCTGATTCAAAAATACGTCAATGATATTCTGACCGTTTCAGACGATGAATTAATTGCTTCGATGAGGTTTATGGCCGAGCGTATGAAAGTCGTCGCAGAACCCACGGGCTGTCTTGGCTTTGCAGCGGCAAGGGCGAGAAAAGCAGAACTCAGCGGGAAAAAAGTCGGCATTATCATCAGCGGCGGCAATGTGGATATCGCGCGCTACGGTGAGTTTCTGGCCGGGAAATCCGTTTCGTGAGGCTGTAAACGGATAGCAATAATGACAACGGGCATCACTGTGGGAGACCGGCATGCCAAAAAACGACGAGAATTCGCTTCTCAGCCAACTTGACACTATCGCGAAGGGATTAAGCGAAACGTTTTCTCCTTTTTGCGAAGTGGTTGTTCATGACCTCAAGGATCCTGAGCATGCGATTATGTCGATACATAATAATTTATCCGGTCGTGAGGCGGGACAACCGGCGACGGAACTCGGGCTGGCAAGGATTGCCTCTCCAGATTTTCCTGAAATTATTGCGAACTACGGCAATCAGTTTGCTGATGGCCGTCCGGTAAAAAGTACGTCTATTGGCATTAAGGATGAAAAGGGTAATTACGTCGCCGCATTATGCCTTAATGTCGATATGACGCTTTTCCGGGGGATGCAAAGCGCGCTGGCGCGTTTTACCGAAACAGAGAGTTCACCGGTGCGTGAACATCTTGACCCCGGGAGCACTGAAGTCATTCGCCAGCGCATCGATGACTTTGCCGCGAAACGCGCCACCACGGCGCGCGCGCTTAAAACGGAAGACAGAAAGGTTCTGATCCAACAGTTACGCAAAGAGGGATTGCTGAATGTGCGTAAATCCATGGATACGGTGGCACAGCATTTAGGGGTGTCACGGGCGACAGCCTACCTCTATGCGCGCCAGTCCGGGTGAATTCGCCGGTGTGCGATATATCATCTCTTATATATTGCCCAGCATGAATAATGAGCAAACGAACGGTAATAATAAGGGAAAGTCATCCACACCTATTGCAGGGGTAATTTGAGTTATGTATTATCTCGCCCGGTTCTGATAATGAGTAGATTCTCAATCGGAAATAAAAACCGGCAGACCGCCATTAGCTCATCTGGAAGAGCGAACGACTTTTGTTGTAGGGAACGGGGTTCGAGGCCTCGATGGCGGCCCAAATTTGAAGGCCCAGACATCTGTCTGGGCCTTTTTGCTTTCTTCGCTTACCCGCCGGGCTCAAAGCCCTTCCGTCACAATCTTTGCAGCGGCGGCCAGAATATCTTTACGCCCTTTGGCGTCCTGCTGTGGCTGTGTAAAGTAGGTGACGAGGATCAGCGGCGCACGATCTTCGGGCCAGATCACCGCGATATCATTGGTTGTGCCGTAATCACCGCCTCCGGTTTTATCGCCAACCACCCACCCTTCAGGGAGTCCGGCACGAATGCTCTGACCGCCGGTCGTATTGCCTTTCAACCATTCGACAAGCTGTGCACGCTGTGCGCCAGCCAGCGCATCGCCCAGCGTCAGTTTGTGCAGGCTTTTCGCCATCGCCAGCGGCGAGGTCGTGTCGCGCTCATCGCCAGGGATGGCGGTGTTCAGCTCGGGTTCTTTCCGGTCCAGACGAAACGTCGTGTCGCCAATTGAGCGGGCAAAAGCCGTGACGTTACTGGTACCGCCCAGGTGCTCAAGTAATTTATTCATTGCCGTATTATCGCTGTATTGCAGCGTGGCAGCGCTTAGCTCCGCTAATGTCATCTCTTTATCGACATATTTTTCCGTCACCGGATTCCAGTTCGTCAGATCGGCTTTTTTGATGACCATTTTCTGCTGCAAAATATCGTGCTGAGTTTCACTCTGTTTTAATACCGCGGCAGCGACCATTGTCTTACTGGTACTGCACATGGCAAAGCGCTCATCACCGCGATAAAGGATTTGCGAACGATCGGCGGTATTAATCAGCGCAACGCCCAGTCGGCCACCCGATTGTTTTTCTAATGCTGCCAGCTTTTGTTGGACCTGTGCGGGCTCCCCCTGCGTGCGAGCCAAAAGCGGTGAACTGGCAGTAAAGAAAGCGAGCACGGCGGCAATAAGTACCGTCTGATGCCCTCGTTTTTTAAACATAAATAACATCCTTGATAATCAGTAAATTGATCAATGCACGCACTTTATTTTTCCGCTCAAACAGACAAAAGAAGAAAGAGAATTAAAGGCGCATGATGTGTTTGCGATGCCAGAACTATCCGCTCTCTGCGCTTGCTTAACAAGCGAGAAGAATTTACCCTGGGATAAAGAAAATCTTATGAGTCTTTATTATGCGCTCTAATCTTCCGCTTAATGCCCTACGAGCCTTTGAGGCTTCGGCTCGCCATTTGAGTTTTACTCGTGCGGCACTGGAACTTTGTGTCACGCAGGCCGCCGTCAGCCAGCAGGTACGTATCCTGGAAGATCGCCTGAACAGAGTGCTGTTTAAACGTCTGCCCAGAGGGCTGGAGATGACGGATGAGGCGCAGGCACTGTTTGCCGTCCTGACCGACGCCTTTGGTCAAATCGACACCATTTTTCGTCAGTTTGAGGGTGGGGAATATCGTGAAGTGCTCACGGTTGCTGCAGTCGGTACCTTTGCCGTTGGCTGGTTACTGCCGCGCATTGATCAATTCCGGCAGGCGCATCCGTTCGTTGAGCTACGCCTGCGTACAAATAATAACGTTGTGAATCTGGCGGCTGAGGGACTGGATTTTGCCATCCGCTTTGGCAATGGCTTGTGGCCCGCCACCCATAACGAAATGCTGTTTGAGGCTCCGCTGACTGTCCTGTGCACGCCAGAAACGGCCCAACGGCTCAGGCGGCCAGCCGATCTCTTGCAAGAGAATCTTCTGCGTTCATATCGGGTAGATGAGTGGGATAACTGGTTTGCTGCAGCAGGCGTGACGGCAGAGCGGATCAATGGTGCCGTTTTTGACTCCTCACGTCTGATGGTTGAAACGGTTATCCATACCGGCGGTGCGGCACTGGTTCCGGCAGTGATGTTTGCCAGAGAACTGGCGGCCGGACAACTCGTTCGCCCCTTTGACATTGAGATCCAAATGGGCGGTTACTGGCTCACCCATCTGAAGTCGAAACCGATGACGCCCGCGATGGAAATCTTCCGCGACTGGATCGTTAAAATGGCATAAACGGGAGCCCGCAGACTCCCGTTTGCGGCTCAGCGAACGACCAGCACCGGACAGTGCGCGTGACGCACAACGGCGGCGGCGGTAGAACCTAACAGATATGTTGAAATACCGGGCTGGTGTGACGCGATGATCACCAGGTCAGCACTGACGGTATCCGCCAGCTTCAGGATCTGATCCTTCGGGGGGCCGTATACCACATGCGTCTGTACCCGTCCTTCAGGGATATCGAATTGCTTCACAATCTCGTTGAGTTTTTGTAATGCCTTCGTCTGCAGTCCATTTTTATCCGGGAGTTCGCCAGAGTAGGCGAGCCCCAGGGATGCATAAAAGGGGACTGAGGGAATGACTGACAGAAAATGGACTTTTGCCGTTTTGGCGTGGATTTTGACCTGAGGAATAATCTGCCGGGTGAGATCGGCTTCTGAGATATCAATGGGCACCAGAACAGAACGATACATAGTCATTACCTCCTGTTTTTTGTCTCCGGTTTCAGTATATCGAATCTGGTTTTTGCATAAAAAGTGACCAGATCAAGTTTCCTTCATTTACGCGCAACAGTGTTGAATAAATTTTATTGTTATAATATAACATTTCATCTTGTTCATTTGATTGAGGGTACGACGTTGGCTATTCATTGGAAAAAATTATCTGTTTCTCTGGGAATGTTGTGGTTCAGCAGTTATGCCTTCGCCCATGGCGATCACGCGCATGGTGTGCCGTTGACGGAGATGGAACAGAAAGCAGCGGAAGGCGAATTTGCGGATAGCAATGTTAAGGACAGGGCGCTTACCGACTGGGATGGCATGTGGCAATCCGTTTATCCTTATCTGGTCAGCGGTGAGCTGGATCCGGTTTTCAAACAGAAGGCGGCAAAGGATAAGGGGAAAACGGCGGAAGAGGTGAAAGCCTATTACCGGAAAGGCTATGCGACGGAAGTCGACACCATTGGTATCGAAAATGGCGTGATGGAGTTTCATACCGGTAAGCAGGTGGCTTCCTGTCAGTATGACTATGCCGGGTACAAGATCCTGACCTACACCTCAGGTAAAAAAGGGGTGCGTTATCTGTTTGAATGCAAAGACGCAAACAGTAAAGCGCCGAAGTTTGTGCAGTTCAGCGATCATATTATTGCGCCGCGGGCGTCGAACCACTTCCATATTTTTATGGGCAATACCTCACAGCAGGCGCTACTGGAAGAGATGGATAACTGGCCAACCTACTATCCTTATCAACTCAAGGCGCAGGCCGTGGTAGACGAAATGCTGCACCACTAAATTCAGGCTCAGCCCGTTGCTTGTCAGCGGGCTTCCTGTCGCGCTAAGGTGGCACCTGACATGATGACGGTGAGGCGATGACATTGAAGATTCCGGATACCCTTCGGAAACAACTGGAAAAGGCGACGGCCATCATTGAACGGATCTTTGAAGAGGATCTGTTGGCCATTCACCTGTACGGATCTGCCGTTGAAGGTGGGTTAAAACCTTACAGCGACATTGATTTGCTGGTCACCACGCGTGTGCCGCTGACGACGGCACAGCGAGAAGCGCTGATGCAGGAACTCCTGACGGTGTCAGCCTGGCCTGGTACGTCGACGCTCTGGCGGGCGCTTGAGGTGACGGTTGTGGTGCATACCGATGTGGTGCCCTGGCGTTTTCCCCCCCGACGGGAAATGCAGTTTGGCGAGTGGTTGCGCGAGGATATTCTCGCCGGGAAGTATGAACCCGCACAGCAGGATAGCGATCTGGCGATTTTATTGACTCAGGTGCGTAGTGCCAGCATGGCTTTAACCGGCGAGCGTGCGGATTTGCTTTTTGAGCCGGTCCCGGAAAACGACATTCGGGAGACATTCCGTCAGACGCTGACGCTCTGGCAGGACAATGGTGATTTACAGGGCGACGAGCGCAATATCGTGTTGACCCTGGCGCGCATCTGGTACAGCGTGGCGACAGGCGGTTTTACCGCGAAAGACAGCGCGGCAGACTGGTTAATGCCTTATCTCCCGGACGAGCACGCTTCTCTACTTGCAGCCGCGCGGCTCGACTATCTGGGACAGGTAAGCGTTGACTGGGCAGAGATAATACCCGCCGTCTCGCGCTTTGTCTGCTATGCAAAAGCAAAAATAGCCGAACAGTTATCGCTCGTGGATAAGTGATGCCATATTTCAGGCATCGTGATTGCCGTAACATCAGAATGGTTGATAATAAAAAAGGCAGATCGCTCTGCCTTTTTTTACCAGGAATTATCTGAGTAGAGCGTTTATTTCAACTCTTCAGCTTCCGGCAATGTAACGTTAAGTTCGAGAATGGAAATATCGCCGTCCTTTTGTTCAAGCTGAACGGTGACCATTTCCGGATCAATTTGTACATACTTACAAATGACCTCAAGAATATCTTTACGCAACTGCGGTAAATAATGCGGCTCAGCGTCACTACGACGACGCTCAGCAACGATAATCTGCAATCGCTCTTTCGCGATGTTCGCTGTACTCTTTTTCCGCGAGAGAAAAAAATCCAGTAATGCCATAACTTATCCTCCGAACAGGCGTTTGAGGAAACCTTTCTTCTCTTCGTCAATGAAGCGGAAAGGACGTTCTTCTCCCAACAGACGATCTACCGTATCGGCATACGCTTTACCTGCGTCTGCATTGATGTCCAGAATGACCGGTTCGCCCTGGTTAGAGGCGCGCAGAACAGACTGATCTTCCGGGATAACTCCGACGAGTTTAATGCGCAGGATCTCCAGCACATCTTCCATACTGAGCATGTCGCCACGGTTAACACGGCCAGGGTTGTAGCGCGTCAACAGCAGATGTTCTTTAATCGGATCTTCACCGTTTTCGGCACGGCGCGATTTAGACGCCAGGATTCCCAGGATACGGTCAGAGTCGCGTACCGAGGAGACTTCCGGGTTGGTGGTGATAATCGCTTCGTCAGCGAAATAGAGCGCCATTAGCGCGCCGGTTTCAATCCCCGCAGGGGAGTCGCAAACGATAAACTCGAAATCCATTGCTTTCAGATCGTCGAGAACCTTTGCCACGCCTTCACGCGTTAATGCGTCTTTATCGCGCGTCTGAGAGGCCGGAAGAATAAAGAGATTCTCAGTGCGCTTGTCCTTGATGAGCGCCTGATTGAGTGAAGCATCACCCTGAATGACGTTGACGAAATCATAAACAACCCGACGCTCACACCCCATAATCAGATCGAGGTTACGCAGGCCGATATCAAAATCAATAACGACAGTTTTCTTTCCCTTCTGGGCCAAACCAGTAGCGATGGCCGCGCTGGAGGTGGTCTTGCCAACGCCCCCTTTACCCGAAGTAACTACAATAATGCGTGCCATAGAAATTCCTTGTTAAAAAGGGATCAATTCAACGGTTGAACTGTCAAAGCGTTATCTGCTAACTGCAGACGCGCCGCTTTGCCATAAAATTCTGCTGGGATTTTATCACTCAGCCAGTAAACACCTGCGATAGACACCAGTTCTGCCGTCAGATGGGTACAAAAAATTTGCGCATCCCGGTCACCACTTGCCCCTGCCAGCGCGCGACCTCTCATCATGCCATAGACATGAATATTGCCATCGGCGATCAGCTCAGCGCCAGCACTGACGTGACTTGTAACAATCAGATCACATTGTGGTGCATAAATGCGTTGACCGGAACGAACGGGTATATCAATAAATCGCGTTTTTGTGACGGGAGTAGCGTTTTGCACTACAACGGCGGGAGCAATGGGTTCAGCCGGAGCGGAACGCGCCATTTTCTCTTTACCTTCAGTGAGTAAAGGAAGGCCCATTTTGTCGATTTCAGCTTTGAGCCGGGCATCTTTACAACCGCTGACGCCAACAATACGCAATCCCGTCGACGCCACCACCTTTTGCAACTGCGGCCAGTTTACCGGCGCATCAAGGCTACTGACATTCACTACCACAGGAGCATGTTTTAAAAAAGCAGGAGCCTGAGCGATTTTGTCTTCTAACGCCTGACGAATAACCTCGGGTTCTGCTTCATGTAAATGAACCACTGATAAGGTGAAGCTACTGCCTTTAAGTTCGATGGGCGTGTTTGACATCCTGGCCTTACTCAATTTGCTATTTATCATCCCCGATGTGGAGTGATATTCCGAAGTCCAGAAGGCATGTTATAGTCACTATTATATTGAGGCAAGTCGCCATCCGTTTAATTCAGAGTAAAATGTATGTTTTGTGTGATCTACAGAAGTGCTCAGCGTGACCAGACCTATTTGTATGTCGAAAAAAAAGACGATTTCTCACGTGTGCCTGAAGAACTGATGAAAGGATTTGGTCAACCACAACTGGCAATGATATTGCCGTTAGATGGTAGCAAAAAGTTAGTCAACGCCTCGCTGGATAAAGTAAAACAAGCCTTAACGGAGCAGGGATATTATTTACAACTGCCTCCGCCGCCCGAAGATTTATTGAAGCAACATCGTTTCAACGCCTCACAAAACAATCCAGAAACCGATAAATAAACGGTACCCGGCGTCATACCTGTCGGTGCCATTCCTGAAGTCAACGATGACAAATTAGGGGAAAATGAATGTATCAACATCATAACTGGCAGGGTGCGCTGCTTGATTACCCGGTAAGCAAAGTGGTGTGCGTGGGGAGCAACTACGCCAACCACATCAAGGAAATGGGCAGCGTCACGCCGGATGAGCCGGTGCTGTTTATCAAGCCGGAAACCGCCCTGTGTGATTTGCGCCAGCCGCTGGTCATTCCGACGGATATGGGCTCGGTGCACCATGAAGTCGAACTGGCGGTATTGATCGGCGCGACGCTGCGTCAGGCGACCGAAGAGCATGTTCGTAAGGCTATCGCTGGATATGGCGTGGCGCTCGATCTGACGCTGCGTGATATCCAGGGCAAAATGAAGAAGGCCGGGCAGCCCTGGGAGAAGGCAAAAGGATTCGATAATTCATGCCCGTTATCCGGATTCATTCCGGTCGCAGAATTTAACGGCGATCCGCAGGCGACGCCGCTGGGTCTGACGGTCAATGGCGAGGTTCGCCAGCAGGGTACAACGGCGGATATGATCCATAAAATCGTCCCCTTAATCGCCTATATGAGCAAATTCTTTACCCTCAAAGCGGGTGACGTCGTGCTGACCGGCACCCCGGAAGGCGTCGGACCGCTCGCCAGCGGCGACGAGCTGGTGGTCAATTTTAACGGTCACACCCTGACAACCCGTGTCCTGTAATGCCTGCTTGCCGCCTTTTTAGGCGGCAAAACTTGCATCAACGTGCCAGACTGGTTATAAGGTGCAGCTTTATAGCAATGGCGGATACCCTGATGAGCGATTTACCTTTCTGGCAACGTAAAACCCTGGATGAAATGACCGATGCCGAATGGGAGTCGTTATGTGATGGCTGCGGTCAGTGCTGCCTGCATAAGCTGATGGACGAGGATACCGACGAGATTTATTTCACCAACGTCGCCTGCCGCCAGCTCAACATCAAAACCTGCCAGTGTCGCAATTACGAACGTCGGTTCGAGTACGAGCCTGACTGTATCAAGCTAACGCGTGATAACCTGCCCACCTTTGAATGGTTGCCGATGACCTGCGCCTATCGTCTGCTGGCGGAAGGGAAAGGACTGCCTGAATGGCACCCGCTGCTGACGGGGTCGAAAGCGGCAATGCACGGCGAGCGAATTTCGGTGCGTCACATTGCGGTAAGAGAGTCAGAAGTCCATGACTGGCAGGACCATATTCTCAACAAACCGTCATGGGCGGACTAAATCGCTTGGTCTGATTTCAGGCTAACGGCAAAAAAACGCTCCCGGTTGGGAGCGTCAGACTGCTGACAAAGAAGGAAAAGACGTGGTTTTTCCTTCTTTGTGGTTATCAGCCGAAAATCAATGAATTGATTTTCCGGGTTTTTAATGAGGTGAACTTTGCTTGTCCGGTATCGGGATGAAGTTTGTCATCGCTCTCACGCTCCCGGCTGGGAGCGTCTGAGATTAACGACCGAACAGATCGCGTCTTTTCGGTTTAAGCGGCTGAGCAATCAGCACCAGAACCGCGACGACCAGATAGGCAACGAAAATGCCTAATAGCCATTGCGGCATTTCCAGAGATAAAAATTCCCACTGACGCTCGGCGCAATCACCAGAGGCGACAAACACCTGTGGTAACCATTTGTCCAGTGGCAACCAGGCAGGGAAGCGAGCCATGAAATCACAGGTCATGAACGGGGAAGGGTGTAACTGGATCATGGTATGTTCCCATGTCAGTTGAACCCCACGCCAGGCACTGTAGATCCAGATAATCAACGCCACATAGCGCAACGGTGTTTTAGGCGCAATAGCCCCAACCAGACCGGCCCCCATGACGCCAAACAGCGCACAGCGTTCGTAGATGCACAGTACGCACGGCTTAAGCAGCATAACGTGCTGAAACCACAGCGCGACCAGTTCAAGCGCTAAGGCAGTAAAAGCCATCAATAACCACGCGCCCCGACCCCGTGAGCACTGGTTCAAATATCGCAACATAATAATTTCCCTGCAACATGCGTAGACACGGCAGTGTAAACCAATTCGATTACCGCGCCACCAGGAGAAACTCAAATATTGTGTAATTGGAGAAATATCACGCAAAAAGGCAAACCGGGCAGTGAAATGCCCGGTTAGTTGTTATGAAAGTGTAGCTAACCAACCGGTTTGCATCATCCACTCGGTCATTGGCGTCAGGGTAAACTCGACGCACAGCAGGCCGACCAGCGTCAGCACGATGGTATAGGGCAGCGCCATCCAGACCATCCGACCATAGGAGAGGCGAATCAGCGGTGCCAGTGCGGAGGTGAGCAGGAACAGGAATGCCGCCTGACCGTTCGGCGTCGCCACGGATGGCAGGTTTGTCCCGGTGTTGATCGCAACGGCTAACAGCTCGTATTGCTGCAGGGAGATCGCACCACTTTCCATGGCCGCTTTGGCCTCGTTAATGTAGATAGTACCGACGAAAACATTATCCGAGATCGACGAGAGCAGGCCGTTGAAGAGATAGAACAGCGTCAGTTGCGCGTGCTCTGAGGCTTGCAATACGTACTGAATAATCGGCGAAAAGAGATGCTGGTCGATAATCACCGCGACAATGGAGAAAAAGACCGTCAGCAGCGCGGTGAATGGCAGAGATTCGGTGAACGCCTTGCCAATGGCATGTTCATCCGTCACGCCGGTCAGCGACGTTGCGAGGATAATCACGGAGAGGCCAATCAGTCCCACTTCCGCCAGATGCAGCGCCAGGGCAATCACCAGCCAGACGCCGATAATCGCCTGCACAATCAGTTTTACTCTGTCCTGACGTGAACGCTGATGGCGGCTCTGATCGTCAAACTGCTGCAATACGTCACGCACTTTTTCCGGCAGTGTTTCGCCATAGCCAAACCAGCGCAGTTTCTCAACCAGTACACAGGTGAGCAGGCCGCAAATCAGTACCGGAACGGTAACAGGTGACATCCGCAGGAAGAAGTCGCCAAAGTGCCAGCCAGCGGCTTTGGCGATGATCAGGTTCTGCGGCTCACCCACCATCGTCATCACGCCGCCCAGAGCGGTACCCACCCCGGCATGCATCATCAGACTGCGCAAAAAGCCGCGGAATTGCTCAAGCACTGTTTTGTAGTGTTGATCAATGTGACTGTCATCCAGGATGTCGCTATCATCGCCGCGGGAAGAGGCCACGCGGTGATAAATGCCGTAGAACCCGACGGCGACGCTGATCACTACCGCTACCACGGTCAGTGCGTCAAGGAAGGCGGAAAGGAAGGCCGCCGCCACACAAAACGCCAGCGACAGCAGCATTTTAGAACGAATGCTCAGCAGCAGCCGGGTAAAAATAAACAGCAACAGCTGCTTCATAAAATAGATGCCCGCGACCATAAACATCAGCAGCAGTAAAACTTCCAGATTGTTTGCCACCTCTTCGCGAACATGCGCGGCGCTGGTCATCCCGATGATAACTGCTTCAATGGCTAACAAACCGCCCGGTAGCAGTGGATAACACTTCAGCGCCATCGCCAGCGTGAAGATGAATTCCGCCACCAACAACCAGCCCGCAACAAACGGGTTGATGATGAAAATCAGTGGATTAACTATCAGGAAGATCAGTAGCGCAAGCTTGTACCAGTCTGGCGACTGGCCTAAAAAGTTGCGCCAGAGCGCGCGGCCCCATGAGAGTTCCATTATGGTTTCCCTTACCTTATTTATTGAAATGATGTTTTTATGGTTAGCGACAAAGAGTAACGGTCAGTCTGAATGCAGGCAAGCCTTTCACCCCAGACAGCCAGCGTTATCAAGAAAATGAAGCCTTGATCCACTTTTTCTTCGTTGTGTCTCCTATCGGGCATGTAACCCGTCTGGTATGATGAGTGTAACTATGTTTTGCTGTGTAATGGAAATCTCACTATGGTCATTAAGGCGCAGAGCCCGGCGGGTTTCGCGGAAGAGTACATCATTGAAAGTATCTGGAATAACCGCTTCCCTCCTGGCACTATCTTGCCTGCAGAACGAGAACTCTCCGAACTGATTGGGGTGACACGTACCACTTTACGTGAAGTGCTGCAGCGCCTGGCGCGAGACGGTTGGTTGACCATTCAGCATGGCAAACCGACGAAGGTGAATAATTTCTGGGAAACCTCCGGACTGAATATTCTTGAAACGCTGGCGCGTCTCGATCACGAAAGCGTCCCGCAGTTGATCGACAATCTGCTGTCGGTGCGGACCAACATCTCCACCATCTTCATTCGTACCGCGTTTCGTCAGCATCCTGACAAAGCGCAGGAAGTGCTGGCGACCGCGCAGGAAGTGGCCGATCACGCCGATGCGTTTGCCGATCTCGATTACAACATTTTCCGTGGTCTGGCATTTGCCTCCGGCAACCCGATTTATGGTCTGATCCTGAACGGCATGAAAGGGTTGTATACCCGCATTGGTCGTCACTATTTTGCCAATCCGGAAGCGCGCAGCCTGGCGCTGGGTTTCTACCATAAGCTGTCGCAACTGTGCCTGCAGGGCGCGCACGATCAGGTGTACGAAACGGTGCGTCGTTACGGTCACGACAGCGGCGAGATCTGGCACCGGATGCAGAAAAACCTGCCCGGCGATTTAGCCATTCAGGGCCGCTAAAAACGAACCCCCTCACGATGAGGGGGTTTTTGTTTACAGGCTGTTCATTCTGGGGGGGCAGCGCTCCAGCAGTTCCACGCTTCCGTCCTCGTTTTGCTGTTCCAGCAACACATCAAATCCCCACAGCCGATGCACATGCTTGAGCACCTCTTTGCGGCCTTTATCCAGCGGCGCGCGATTATGCGGAATATAGCGCAGGGTGAGGGAACGATCGCCCCGCAGATCCACGTTCCAGACCTGAATATTCGGCTCTACGTTGCTCAGATTATATTGCGACGAGAGGCGGTTGCGGATTTCGCGGTAGCCTTCTTCGTTATGAATGGCAGAGATTTCCAGATAGTTATGCCGATCGTCATCCAGCACCGTAAAGAGGCGAAAATCGCGCATCACCTTCGGCGACAGGAACTGGCTGATGAAGCTCTCATCTTTGAAGTCGCGCATGGCAAAATGCAGCGTTTCCAGCCAGTCGGAACCGGCGATATCCGGGAACCAGTACTTATCTTCTTCCGTCGGCGACTGGCAGATGCGCTTGATGTCCTGGAACATAGCGAAACCCAGTGCGTAAGGGTTTATGCCGCTGTACCACGGGCTGTTATAAGGCGGCTGGAACACCACGTTGGTATGGCTGTGTAAAAACTCCAGCATAAAACGTTCGGTGACTTTCCCCTCGTCATACAGGTGGTTCAGGATGGTGTAATGCCAGAACGTGGCCCAGCCCTCGTTCATCACCTGCGTCTGTTTTTGCGGATAAAAATACTGACTGACTTTGCGCACGATGCGCAGGATCTCGCGCTGCCATGACTCTAGCAGTGGGGCATTTTTTTCCATAAAGTAAAGCAGATTTTCCTGCGGTTCTGAGGGATAGCGCCGCGCTTCGGCAATCGTCTTCTCTTCCTCTTTTTTCGGCAGGGTACGCCACAGCATGTTCACCTGGCTTTGCAGATACTCTTCACGACTCTGTTGGCGGGCCTTCTCCTCCTGGAGGGAGATTTTCTGCGGGCGTTTATAGCGATCAACGCCGTAGTTCATCAGCGCGTGGCAGGAGTCGAGCAATCGCTCAACCTCGTCCACGCCGTATCGCTCTTCGCACTGAGTGATGTAATTACGCGCGAAGATCAGGTAATCAACAATGGAGCTGGCATCAGTCCAGCTGCGGAACAGATAGTTATTTTTGAAGAACGAGTTATGTCCGTAACAGGCGTGCGCCATCACCAGCGCCTGCATGGTAATGGTGTTCTCCTCCATCAGGTATGCAATACACGGGTTGGAGTTGATCACAATCTCATAGGCCAGCCCTTGCTGACCGTGCTTGTACAGTCGTTCGGTCTCGATGAATTTTTTACCAAACGACCAGTGAGGATAGTTAATCGGCATTCCGACGCTGGAGTATGCATCCATCATCTGCTCGGAGGTGATGACCTCAATCTGGTGCGGGTAGGTATCCAGTCTGTAGAGTTTCGCCACCCGATCTATTTCCGCCAGGTAGACATCCAGCAGATCAAACGTCCAGTCGGGTCCATCGCTCAAGCGTGTGGTGTCCTTGTTCATGGAATCAATCGTAGCCATTCGCGCACCCTCATTGTTGGCGGCACTCTCTGTGTGGAGCACCTCATTTCAAGCATAGAACACCCGGTTAAAAACCGTGTCAGTGAAGAAATATTTTCTTTGCGATTTCCGCTGGTCGACTCGCCAGATTACGGGGTGGTCACGATATTTTCTGCTGGATAAAAATAACCCACAGCATGAGATGCCAAAGCAGGGAGTTCATTGCTCTGCCTGCTATATGTGAGATGTGTCACCATAAAAAAGCCATATGTTGAATAATATTTTCATCTGGGTTATCAAGATGTAATTAGATGATTGTTCTTTTACTGTTACTGTTAACGGAGTGGCTATGCGAGTTGTCATACTGGGAAGTGGCGTCGTTGGCGTGACCAGCGCCTGGTATCTGAGTCAGGCTGGACATGATGTTACCGTCATCGATCGTGAACCCGGCCCGGCGCTGGAGACCAGCGCGGCGAATGCGGGGCAGATCTCTCCGGGCTATGCCGCGCCCTGGGCTGCGCCGGGTGTACCGCTGAAAGCGATTAAATGGATGTTCCAGCGCCATGCGCCGCTGGCCGTTCGTCTTGACGGGACACAGTTCCAGCTAAAGTGGATGTGGCAGATGCTGCGCAACTGCGACACCAGCCACTACATGGAAAACAAAGGGCGGATGGTACGTCTGGCGGAATACAGCCGTGATTGCCTGAAAGCGCTACGTGCGTCGACCGGTATCCAGTATGAAGGGCGGCAGGGCGGGACGCTGCAACTGTTCCGTACCGCGCAGCAGTATGAGAACGCCACGCGCGACATCGCCGTGCTGGAAGACGCCGGTGTGCCGTATCAGTTGTTGGAAGCCAGTCGACTGGCGGAAGTCGAGCCGGCGCTGGCGGAAGTGGCGCACAAACTGACCGGCGGCTTGCGTCTGCCGAATGACGAAACCGGCGACTGCCAGCTCTTTACCCAGCGTCTGGCGCAGATGGCCGAACAGGCGGGCGTCAAATTCCGCTTCAACACACCGGTGGATAAACTGCTCTGCGAAGGCGAACAAATTTACGGCGTGAAATGTGGGGATGAGATCGTTAAAGCCGATGCGTACGTCATGGCGATGGGGTCTTACTCCACGGCGATGCTGAAAGGGATTGTCGATATTCCGGTCTATCCGCTGAAAGGCTATTCGCTGACGATTCCGGTGGCGGAAGAGGACGGCGCGCCGGTTTCGACTATTCTTGATGAAACTTACAAAATCGCCATTACCCGTTTTGACCAGCGCATCCGCGTGGGGGGGATGGCGGAAATTGTCGGTTTCAATACCGAACTGCTCCAGCCGCGTCGGGAAACGCTT
This sequence comes from Citrobacter sp. Ca225, assembly GCF_030337175.1. Taxonomy (NCBI): domain Bacteria; kingdom Pseudomonadati; phylum Pseudomonadota; class Gammaproteobacteria; order Enterobacterales; family Enterobacteriaceae; genus Citrobacter; species Citrobacter sp. Ca225. The sequence goes on from NZ_JAOWCD010000078.1 coordinate 300,406, forward strand.
GAGATGGTGGTGCGCGATCTCTACCCGCGCGGGGGGCATGTTGAGCAGGCGACATTCTGGACCGGTCTGCGGCCAATGACGCCGGACGGTACGCCCGTTGTGGGACGTACCCGCTTCAAAAATCTGTTGTTAAATACCGGACACGGTACGCTGGGATGGACGATGGCCTGTGGTTCAGGGCAGTTGCTGAGCGATATATTGTCAGGTCGCACGCCCGCCATTCCGTATGACGATTTGAGCGTGGCGCGCTACCACGCAGGCTTTACGCCTTCACGTCCCCAACATCTGCACGGCGCACATAACTAAGAAGGACGAGAGATGACCCGCCCTATACTGGCCAGCCTTGACCTGCAGGCGATGAAACAAAACCTGAGCATTGTGCGTCAGGCCGCACCGGACGCCCGCGTCTGGTCAGTGGTGAAAGCCAATGCTTATGGACACGGCATAGAACGTATCTGGAGTGCGCTGGGCAACACCGACGGTTTTGCCCTGTTGAATCTGGAAGAGGCGGTCACCCTGCGTGAGCGCGGCTGGAAAGGGCCGATCCTGATGCTGGAAGGTTTTTTCCACGCTGAAGATCTGGAACGGTATGACACCTGGCGTCTGACCACCTGCGTGCACAGCAACTGGCAGCTCAAAGCGATCCAGAATGCGAAGCTTAAGGCGCCGCTGGATGTCTATGTGAAGGTTAACAGCGGCATGAACCGCCTGGGATTCCAGCCGGAACGGCTGCAAACCGTCTGGCAGCAACTGCGCGCGATGCCGAACGTCGGTGAAATGACGCTGATGTCGCATTTTGCCGACGCTGAGCACCCTGACGGGATCCACAATGCAATGGCGCGCATCGAGCAGGCTGCGGAAGGGCTGGATTGCCGGCGTTCGCTGTCAAACTCCGCGGCCACGCTGTGGCATCCTGATGCACATTTTGACTGGGTACGCCCGGGCATTATTCTCTATGGCGCTTCGCCGTCAGGTCAGTGGCGCGATATCGCCAATACCGGACTGAAGCCAGTGATGACGCTGAGCAGCGAAATCATTGGTGTACAGACACTAAAAGCGGGAGACCGCGTCGGCTATGGCGGACGTTATACCGCCAGAGGCGAGCAACGTATTGGTATCGTGGCGGCTGGCTATGCGGATGGCTATCCGCGCCATGCGCCGAGCGGCACGCCGGTGCTGGTGGACGGTGTCCGGACCACGACGGTGGGAACAGTGTCAATGGATATGTTGGCGGTGGATTTGACGCCATGCCCGCAGGCGGGCATCGGAACGCCGGTGGAGCTGTGGGGCAAAGAGATCAAAATTGACGACGTGGCGCAATCAGCTGGAACGGTGGGTTATGAGCTGATGTGTTCGCTGGCGTTACGCGTTCCTGTTGTGACAGTGTAACTTTTTTGGTATTGCCGGATGCTGGCGCGATGCGCCTGATCCGGCCTACAGCACACGCTACGCGGCGTCTCAGTAGGCCAGATAAGCGCCGGTAGAGTCACTATTCTTCGTCTTCATCCCCGGCAACGCGGACACCGACTTTGCGCACCTGATTATCCTCTTTTTCGGCAACCGTCCAGATCATCCCGGCAAATTCGACCTGGTCGCCGACGACCGGGGCGGCACCCAGCAGTTGCTGAACAATTTCACCCAGCGTTTGCTGCTTATCGCGGTACTCCGTTCCGTCATCCAGACCATAAATCAGCGCCACATCGGCATACTTAGCGTTGGCTTCCAGAATAAAGTCGCCGAAGAAGCGCTGATCCAGCGCCACCGGCGGCGACTGGCTGAACAGTTTGCCCAGCGCCGGAAGATCGCGTTCACGCCCGATGACGCACAGCACATCGCCTTCACGCAGACGGGTGCTGCCGGTGGGATGAAACAGTACATTGTCACGAAACAGCGCCGCAATACGCGTTTCCTGAGGCATATGCAGATCGCGCAGCGCCGCGCCGACACACCATTTATCGGCACTGAGCTGATAGACAAACTGCTCCCACGGATTGTCCGGATGAATATCCAGACCCACGCGTGAGACCGGCCAACCGACCGGTGGTACCACCACCTTCGCCTTTTTCGCCGCCCAGGAGAGCGACGTCCCCTGCAAAACCAGTGACACCAGCACTACGAAGAAAGCGACGTTAAAGAACAGACGGGCATTTTCCAGACCCGCCATCATCGGAAAGACGGCAAGAATGATCGGTACCGCACCGCGCAGACCCACCCAGCTAATAAAGACGCGTTCACGCAGATTAAAACCGCGGAACGGCAGCAGTCCGATAAATACAGAGAGTGGACGGGCAATGAAAATCATCCCGGCGGAAAGAATCAGCGCCGGAATAGCAATCGGCAACAGGTCAGAAGGATTCACCAGCAGTCCGAGCACAAGGAACATGCCGATCTGTGCCAGCCAGGCCAGTCCGTCGAAGTTTTGCAAAATACCATAGCGGTTGCGGATAGGGCGATTGCCCAGTAAAAAACCGCACAGATAGACCGCCAGGATCCCGCTGCCTTCCAGCGCCGTGGTCAGGGCAAACACCAGAATCCCGCCGCTCAGGGCTAATAGCGGGTAGAGTCCGGCGGGCAGAGAGATACGATTAATCATCTGCTGTAGCAGATAGCCGCCGCCCAGCCCAAGCAGGATGCCCAGACCAAACTGTTGAATAATGTGGACAGCGAACATCCAGCTTAAGCCGGTTTCGTGTTGCTGAATCATCTCGATCAGCGTAATGGTCAGAAATACTGCCATCGGGTCATTACTGCCGGATTCAATTTCCAGCGTCGCGCCGACACGCTCGTTCAGCCCCTTGCCGCCAAGCAGGGAAAAAACCGCCGCCGCATCCGTTGAACCGACAATGGCGCCAATCAACAGACCCTGAATCAGATCGAGATTAAACAGCCAGGCGGCAATCATACCGGTTAACCCGGAGGTGATCAGGACGCCAACGGTCGCCAGAGAAAGCGCCGGGCCCAGCGCGACGCGAAACGAACTGGCCTGCGTGCGCATCCCGCCATCGAGCAGAATAATCGCCAGCGCAAGGTTACTGACCATATAGGCGAAGGGATAATTATCGAACGGGATGCCGCCGACGCCATCGACGCCCGCCAGCATGCCAATGGCCAGGAAGATAACCAGAATCGGAATGCCAAGGCGTGATGAAAATGAACTGAGTAAGATACTGCTGGTAACGAGGACGGACCCCAAAATGAAAAGACTGATTATTGCCGCGGCGTCCAACGTTCGATTACTCCTCAATCAGGAATTTTTTGGTGCATTGACATTATCATATTAACGGCTACATCCGGGCGTTACTTAGTCCTGCAGCCGTTTTTTTTTATGATTTCAGAAAGGGATGACCCGAGATCGTCAGTTGTGTACCGTTTTGACTGTTTTGCAATACGGCATGCGCGCCCAACGCCAGCGTAACGGTTCGCGGCTCATGACCAAAATCGAGTCCGGTTATCAGGGGAATAGAGAGGCGTTCACGTAAAAACGCATACACGGTGTTAAGATCGTAACCGGCATCATACTCATTCGGGGTGCTACCGCTGAAACTGCCCAGCACAATGGCGCTCTGCCGGTTCAATATACCGGCGTCAACCAACTGCAATAACATGCGCTCAACGCGAAAAGGGTGCTCGTTAATGTCTTCCAGTACCAGAATGCCGTTTTCTATTTTGGGCATCCACGGGGTACCGATGAGCGAAATCAGCATCGCCAGATTACCGCCCCACAGCGTTCCTTGCGTGTGGCAGGCCGGACCGTCGCCTTGCCATTCCACCGTGTACTGCGCGTGACGCAATGCCTGCCAGAAATGGGTTTGCGTAAAGGTATTCAGCTCCGGCGCGCCAACGTTCGCCGCCAGCATTGGACCACTGAAAGTGATGACATTGCCCAGCGCCAGCAGACCGCACTGGATCGCCGTAAAATCACTGTGTCCGCAAATAAGCAGCGGATCCCGCTGTTGTCGGGCGGCAAGGGCCTGCCAGTCGATGTGTTGCAGTAGACGGCTCGCTCCATAGCCACCGCGCACCGGCATGACGATGGTGTCCGGCGCGTTGAGATGCACAAGGTCGTTCACGTCCGCCAGACGCTCCGAATCCGTACCCGCAAAGCGTTGATGGCGACGACTGACCACCGCCGTATTATCGACCTGATGCCCGGCCTCTTTAAGGCGCTGGATACCAAGTAAAGCCGCGTGCTGATTGATGCAGTAGCCCGAGGGGGCAATTAAGTGAAACCGGGACATGGCAATTCCTTGCTACAACAGAAACCAAATGTATATCATGCCGCTTATAGTAGAACGTTTTGCCGGAGGGTGCTTTGCTTATCCGGTTTATAACGGTGGTTTTAGTAACAAAGCGTTCCGGCGATAAGGACAGAAGACGTGAAATTGAGATGGTTTGCTTTTTTAATTGTGCTGCTTGCAGGCTGTAGTTCAAAACAAGATTATAAAAATCCCCCGTGGAACGCGGAAGTGCCGGTAAAACGTGCCATGCAATGGATGCCGATCAGCGAAAAAGCCGGTGCGGCGTGGGGCGTTAGCCCACAATTGATTACGGCGATTATCGCCATTGAGTCAGGCGGGAATCCCAATGCGGTTAGCAAATCGAATGCGATAGGGTTGATGCAATTAAAAGCGTCAACTTCAGGACGCGATGTCTATCGTCGGATGGGCTGGAGCGGCGAGCCTACGACCCGTGAACTGAAAAACCCGGAACGGAATATCTCAATGGGCGCTGCCTACCTGAGTATTCTGGAGACCGGCCCGCTCGCCGGCATTGAGGATCCGCAGGTGATGCAGTACGCGCTGGTCGTCTCCTACGCTAACGGCGCAGGCGCACTGCTACGCACGTTCTCTTCCGACCGGAAAAAGGCAATTAACAAAATCAACGATCTCAGCGCTGATGAGTTCGTTGAACACGTCGCGGATAATCATCCTGCGCCTCAGGCGCCGCGCTACATCTATAAATTGCAGCGCGCGCTGGATGCGATGTAATTAGTCGCGCACTTTATTTGATTTTTCGCGCGCTTCGCGCTCAAGGGAAAAGATAATCCGCTGAAGTTCCCGCTCCACCGCCGGGCCGACGTTGAGAAAACGAAAGCTCAGGCGGGGAGTGGAAATGGTCTCGTTTTTGCCGTCAATCACTTTGCGTTCGGTGACGGAAATCAGCTGTGCGTCAAAGTGAAACATTCCCCATTCCCCCATATCCAATGCCACCTGCGAAAAACGCATCCCTTCGGTGAGACCTGACGGTTTCGGGCCTTCCAGCAGAGCACCCATTCCGCCGAGGGAAAGATCGTACAGACGAAAACGTAGGGTGCTGTTATCCGGCATCTGTGCCGTACAACCGTAGGGAGGATGGAGCGGCGCGCAGATGCGGAAGTATTCCCGTCGTTGCACAAACCACAGCGCCGGAGGGAGCGGGGTGATAAAGGCGGGAAGCTGCTGATACTCACCGCTCTGCAACTGCTCAAGAGTAAACTCGACCTTCGCGCCCTGGGTTTCGGCGGTAAAGGTAATATTGCGCGCTTTTTGCACGGCGAGATTTTCTTTTTGCTGACTGCCAAAATCCATCACCAGCCTTTCGGCCGAGACGTCAAGGATCTTGCTGATGAATTGTCCGCCGGACCAGGAGACGCGCAAAGGCACCTGGTTGCTGTTTAAGTCGCGAAGAACCCCCAACACCGCCAACGGATTTTGCTTCAGGAACTGCTCATTGTAATGACTCACGCGGAATGCCTCCTGGCTGCCTGACAGTCTATCGAACGGTTATCGGCAAGACGCAGGAGAACTTAATACAAACGCGTGATTTTTTTTACCAAAGACAAATAATTCAGCCTCGCAGAAACAACGGGGATCAAGGGGGTGCCTATACTTAACGGACAAGCGCAAGAAACGGTTGCGTGTGGTTTCCCTGAAAAGAGGGTCTGAACATGGGAATTATTGCCTGGATTGTATTTGGTTTGATTGCCGGTGTTATCGCCAAATTGATCATGCCGGGACGTGACGGCGGCGGATTCATCCTGACCTGTATACTCGGCATCGTCGGTGCTGTAGTGGGCGGATGGCTGGCGACCATGTTTGGTATTGGCGGCACGATCAGTGGTTTTAACCTTCACAGTTTCCTGGTCGCTGTGGTGGGCGCCATTGTGGTGCTGGTGGTATACCGGCTCGTACGCCGCGATTAATAACAATACGGCTCCTGCGGGAGCCGTGTTTTTAATGGTATTCCCCTTCAATTCCTCTCTTGATTTACCCATTGAAATGAGAATAATTGGCATTCCAATTCAAACTTATAATTATTCTCACTATGACAACTTCTTGTTTTCGACTTTGCGCGCTTTCTGGCTGTATCTCACTGGCTCTGACCACATTGTCATATGCGGCGGACACCAACGAATCGACTATTGTCGTTTCAGCGACAGGTCAGGAGAGCCTGCTGCCTGCCTGGACTAACAGCGCCACCAAATCTGCTGTCCCGGAAAGTAAAACGCCGCAGGTGATTAATACCATCGATAATCACGAGATCGCGTTACGTCATGCGAATTCCGTCAACGAGATCCTGCGCTATGCGCCGGGGGTGTCGACAGAAATGCGCGGCAATACCTCCTACCTGAGCGAGTACAAGATTCGCGGTTTCTCTGTCGATCAGGAGTACTACAACGGCCTGCAGTTGCCGTACAACGTCACTGGCAACACCAAAGCACGTATCGACCCGCTGCTGGTGGAAAGCGTCGATATTCTGAAAGGGCCCGCCTCTGTGCTGTATGGCAGCGGTTCGCCAGGAGGACTGGTGAATATTCAGGGCAAAAAACCGCAGGCTGAACAAAAAACGGAGATCGGCTTTAATACCGGTACGCGAAATCTGAAAGAAGGCTATCTGGATTCCACCGGCAAAATCAGCGACAGCGACTGGAATTACCGTCTGCTGGGCAAGGCGACGGAGGGCGACGATCAACCGCGCACCACCCGTTATGAAGACTATCTGTTGGCGCCCTCCGTCACCTGGCAACCAGACAGCAAAACGCGCCTGACGCTGGATGCGCTGGTGCAAAATACACCGTCGTTGTCGCCGTCAAACCCGTTACCCATTGCCTATTTGCGCTCGGGGTATGCCGATCGCCGTGATTACGCCGGTGATGAGTGGAGTGGCTTTAAGCAGCGTCAGTGGATGGTGGGTTATCATTTCGAACATGAATTTGACAGCGGTTGGGGATTCAGTCAGCGGGCGCGCTATTTTGATGTTGATACGCACCAGCGCAGCGTCTATTCAACCGGCAATGGCACAAACCCGGTCTGGATGCTGAACCGCTTTGCCTATACCACCGATGAAGATCTGAAAAGTTTCAACATTGACAACCAGGTAACGAAAACGGTCACGCTGGGCGACTGGCAGCACCATATTCTGGCCGGTTTTGATTATCAGAAACTCGACAGCCATTACTTCTACCGTTACGCCAGCGCCACGCCGGGAATCGACATGCGCGACCCGGATTTCCATCAGGTGCATACTGCCGATCTGGGGTTGTACACCGCACAGAAAAACCGCCTTTCTTATCAGCAAAATGGCTACTACTTGCAGGATCAGGTGGCGTTTGGCGGCTTAAATCTGTTGGCCAGTCTGCGTTACGACGACTATCGGTCAACGACGACCGACGCGCTGCAAAATGATGAGAAAACCTGGATCGCCCAGGACCGGGTGACCAAACGTTTTGGCGCGCTTTATGCCTTTGAAAACGGTATTTCACCGTTTATCAGTTATTCCGAAGGCTTCAAACCGATTTCACCGCAGGGCACGCTGACGTCAAAAGAGGTGAAGCCGACAACCAGCAAACAACTGGAAGGCGGGGTGAAATACCTGCTGGCCGATTACGCGACCACGCTGACGGCTTCCGTGTTTAACATCCGTCAGAAGAATGTTCTTTCCGCCACGCCAACCTGGGATTATCGGCAGACCGGGGAGATCGAATCAAAAGGCGCGGAACTGTCGGTGATTAGCCGACCAGGTGACAACGTCACGTTGATTGCCAACTACGCCTATACTCATGCGATCAATACTGAAGACGAAACATACGAAGGCAAACGCCCGACACAGGTGCCGGAGAATGCGTTTAATCTGTGGGGCGATTACACCTTCGATGCGACCGTACTGCGCGGGCTAACAATGGGCGCAGGGGCGCGCTATACCGGGCCGATGGAAATTGCGCCGGATAACAAGAGCGGTAAACTCGGAGGCACAACGCAGTACGATCTCGCCGTGTCATATCAGTTGGGCGAGGCGCTGCCTTCATTGCGCGGCGTGACGTTAAAAGCCAGCGCGCAGAATATCACCAACAAAGAAACCTTCAGTTGCTACGACAGCACCAATTGCTGGATTGGTCGTGATCGTACCGTTCAGGTCGGGGCAAGCTACCGTTTCTGATCGCGTGAAGCGAAAACCGGCCTGGTATTTCCAGGCCGGTCAGGCGTTGGCTATTACGGCGTTGCCTGTTTTTGTGTCGGTTCGGTGGAGGTCTGGCGAGTCACAGGACGTTTTTCCGGCACGTTGTCGCATGGATTTTCCTTCGGACAGATCAGGTCGAGCATCTTCAGCGTGACGCCGTTGCTCCAGCCAAAACCATCCTGTAACGGATATTCACCGCCGCCACCGCCGGTTCCGGTGCTGCTGACGTCATATTTTTCCACCAGCTTTTGCTCGCGATTGTAGGTGTGCTGCACGTTGGTCAGAAAACGCCAGCTTACCTCCATTGCCACCTCACTCTGTCCATAGTTCTGTAAGCCCTCGGTGGCGACCCACTGCAACGGCGCCCAGCCGTTTGGCGCATCCCATTGCTGTCCGCTTTTCACCGAGGTGGTGGCAAGCCCGCCCGGCTGCAGCAGATGCGCGCGAGTGGCCACGGCCATTTTGCTGGCGCGATCTTTCGAGGCCGCGTTGACATACAGTGGGAACAGGGCGGCAGCGGTCAGTTGATTACGCACCTGCTTGCTCTTCAGATCGTAATCCGCATACCAGCCTTCTTTGTCATTCCACAGGTAGTGCTCAATCGCTTTCTGTCTGGCGTTCGCCAGCGAATCGTACTGGTTGGCTTTTGCTTCATCCCCCGCGGCTTTGCTGGCGCGCGCGAGGATTTTTTCCATCTTGTACAGCAGCGCGTTAAGATCCACCGGAACGATGCTGGTGGTCCGCAGCGTGCCGAGCTGCTGTGGGTTATCCATCCAGCGCGAACTGAAATCCCAGCCGGATGCCGCCGCAGCGCGCAGATCGCGATAAATGTCGGTGGCCGGACGGTTTGGATTGCTTTTTGCCGTGGCGATATCCTCAACCCAGGATTCCGGTCGTGGCGTATCCCGCTCATCCCAGTAGCGGTTCAAAATGGTGCCATCATCCAGTTTCACCACCCGTTTGTTCTGTTGACCTGCCTGCAGCGTTTCGACGCCTTCCATCCAGTAGAGATACTCTTTTTGCAGTTGCGGCAGGTATTTTGTCAGCGCATCGTCGCCGTCATGCTGCGCCAGCAGTTCCACCATCAGGGAGAAGAAGGGGGGCTGGGAACGGCTCAGATAGTAGGTGCGGTTGCCATTGGGGATATGACCGAAGGCATCAATCTCCCAGGCAAAGTTCGCCACCATATCGGCAATTTTGTCCCAGTGATCGCTTTCGGCAAGTCCCAACATGGTGAAGTAGCTGTCCCAGTAATAGACTTCCCGGAAGCGCCCGCCGGGTACCACGTAAGGTTCAGGCAGCGGCAGCAACGAATCCCATTTTCCCGCGCTTTCGGTAGAGCGTGTTAATACTGGCCACAGCCCGTCGATATGTTCGCGCAGCGATTGTCCTTCCGGCGGAACATATTTTTCTCCCTCTTTTGGCAACGTGAAGTTGACGCTCACAAAGTGGCGTAAATCGAAACTGGATTGATTTTTTTGCATCCGGTAATCCGCAAGGATCATCAGCGGATCGCTGTTTGGCACGGCATCAGCAAAGGTCTTTTGATCGGGGAACAGTCTGGCATTCTGCACATCGTTAAACAGCGGGCCGAGCAAAATATCCGGCGGTTGCGGCGGGGTAACCGGCATCTCTTCTGCGTGCACAGACAGTGAAGAGAAGGACAGAAGGGTGCCGGAAACCGCTAATTTTATGACCCACGACAGCGAACCAGACGTGCAAAAAGCAGGGGTATGCATTGATTCATCTCCTTAGTGTGTACCGAAAAACGGTATCTACCATGAGAAAATCGTAGTCCAGGATCGCCCCCGGCGCGTTGTTACCCTCCTTTTTTTGCGACGTTACAGGGTTTTCCTTTCCCTGACGACGCGATTTTGCGCCACATCAAGGGTCAACCGCTCACCCGTCTGCACATCGTCAAGTGCGTCGCCCTGCTGGCATATCCAGGCGATGCCCATCTCGCGGGCGATCAAGGCGCCATGCGCGAGCGGACTGCCTTCACGCAGGCAAATGCCTTTCACCACGTTCGGGTCGAATTCCGGCACTGTTGAGGGAAACAGATTGTCGGCGACCAGGATGGCAGGCGCGGTGAAATCAGGCAACGTCAGCGGGCTTTGCAGCAAATGACGTAGCGTGCGATGCAGGAGATCGTCGATATCGATGTAGCGCGCCTGCAGATAGGCATCATCCAGTTGCCGATACTGCATGCTGAGGCTGCTCAGCACCTGCTGCCAGGCATATTCCGCCGTACAGTGTTCACTACGCAGGATCCCGCAGGCGGTATCAAACAGCTCTGGATCGTCCAGCAACATATGGTGACCAGAGAAAATGGCCGCCAGGTCACCAGGCCAGTGTTCTTCCATGCGGGTGAGCAGCGTCATCAGATCGAGCAGGGTGAGATCCAGCGCGTTACGCAGTCGCGCCTGTTCTGCAACGGGACTGAGATCCGAGGCTTGTCGAACCGGCGGCAGTGTTGGGGTGTAACAGAACGCGCTGCCCGTAATCTTCTCCGTCGACGATGCGGTAATTGCGGCATCGTCCAGCGATTCACCGAAGTTCTCCGCAGCCAGTTGGCTAAATGCGGCGAGCGCGTCATCCGCCTGCGCTCCGCTTGCCAGCAGACGGATCGTGTCATTACAGCGAACCTGCAACAGCGATATCTGATTAAGGCTATCCGGCGTGACGCACTTGCCGTTTTTTTCCAGCAGCAGATCCGCGTCAAAGGCTGACAGCGTTGCCACAAGCCGGGACGCCGGACGAATGTGCAAACCGTTAGGGTTTTTGATCACCACGGACACTGATTTTGCCGCTGCGTCCGGTGTGCTAAAAACCGGAGTCATGCGGCGCTCATCAGCAGAAGAGGGTAAACCCAGTTGCTCGCGCTTAGCTTCAAGGGCGTTCATCGCATCGGCGATGACCTTTTCGATATCCGCGCCCGCGGCGGCGCTCACCGTTGCCGCCAGCGTCCCTTCAACCAGTGGCGCGGCGCACAGTCGCACTTTCCCGGCAATGCTCGGGTCGAGAAGATCCAGCGCCGTTTCCGCACTGAGCAGGGCACTGCCGATGTCCATCATCACCAGCACGTGGTCGGTATCAGCAACAGACTCGATCGCCTCCATCACCTTGATAGGGTCGGTACCGATGGGGTTTTGCGGATCGTCTATACCGGCGGCAACGGCGATTTTACAGTCGCCGCCCATTAACATCTGTTGCGCCAGTTCGCCCACCCCCTCACCGAGGCGGGCGCTGTGAGAGACTATCACCAGGTTTACCATCTTACTGTCCTTACTCTTTTGCTGCGGCTGCCAGCATCTGGATCATAAACATCACCGAGGTTGCGCCCGGATCCTGATGCCCGATGCTGCGCTCGCCCAGATAGCTGGCGCGACCTTTGCGGGCTTGCATCGTAATTGTGCTTTGCGCGGCGGCTTCAGCCTGAACGGCGGCGGCGTCCAGCGCGGCGGTGACGGAGAGGTTCTGTTCGCTCGACTGGCGCAGTGACTCCGCCACCGGCACCCAGACATCGCACATCGTTTTATCACCCGGCTCGGCTTTACCCCGGCTGATCACGCCATCGGCGCCTTCACGCATCATTTGATAGAGTTCATTTAGCGACAAACTCTGGTGCGCCTGAGTGACCTGCGCGGCGCGGATAAAAAAGGTGCCGAACAGCGGGCCGCTGGCTCCCCCGACGTTTGACAGCAGCGTCATCCCGGTATTTTTTAAAATGAACCCAATATCTTTATCCGCAATGGACGGTAATTTTTCGACCACTTTGCTAAAGCCGCGATGCATATTCAAACCGTGGTCGGCATCGCCAATCTCGCGATCCAGCCCGGTGAGATAATCACTCTCTTTGCTGAAAATCTCCCCGCAGCGATAAAGCCAACTCACAATTTGTTCTCTGTTCAGTGACATGACGCTCTCCTTAGTTGCCCCAGTTCAGGCCTGGGGTATGAACCGGTGCGTCCCAGAGTGCCAGCGTCTCGTCATCCACTTTTAACAGGGTGATGGAAAAGCCGGTCATATCCAGTGACGTACAGTACGAACCAATCAAATTACGTTCGATAACGATACCCGCCTGCTGGCAGCGTTCGTCAAGGCGGTTATAGACGCCATACAGTTCAGAAAGCGGCGTGGCGCCGAGGTTATTGACCAGCGCGATGACGCGATCGCCACGCTGCAAAGGCTGTTTGCCTTGCTTATCCTCCTGCCAGACGCCCTGAGCGGGATCCCAGTGGCGCAGCGTGCGGCTATAGGTGCCGTTTTCCAGTAGGGTATCGAACATCTCATCAACGGTCTGATCGAGGGAGACGAAAGCGCGACGGTCGATGCCGGGCTCGCCGTGGATCCCGACTCCGAACTCCATTTCATTGTCGGCAAGGGTGAAAGAGGGCTGACCGGCGGCCGGAACCGTACAGGCAGCGAGGGCGATACCGATCGAATGGCCGTGATTATTAAGTTTACGGCCAAGTTCCGCACACGCTTCCAGGGAATCGCCGCGCTCTGCCGCCGCCCCGACCAGTTTTTCAATCAGCACGGTGTTGGCGACGCCGCGTCGTCCGGCGGTATAGAGACTGTCTTTGACGGCCACGTCGTCATCCACCACCACAGTGGTGACTTTCACGCCACTTTCGTGCAGCAGTTCAGTGGCGGTTTCGAAGTTAAGAATATCGCCGGTGTAGTTTTTCACGATCAGCAGCACGCCTTCGCCGCCGTCAATCTGCATGGCGCATTCAAACATTTTGTCGGGTGTTGGAGAGGTAAAAATTTCGCCGGGGCAGGCGCCAGACAGCATGCCCTGACCAATATAGCCGCAGTGCATGGGTTCATGCCCGCTGCCACCGCCGGAAAGCAGCGCGACTTTGCCCTGAACGGGGGCATCTGCACGGGTCACATACACCGGATCCTGATGCAGGGTCAGCGACGGGTGCGCTTTTGCGAGGCCAGCCAGTTGTTCACTCAGTACGTCTTCCACACGGTTAATCAGCTTTTTCATTCTCTTGCTCCGGGTCTTAGGCTCCAGGGGATCGATGGTGTACAACGCCACGGCGACCGCTCGCTGCCGATAACGTAATTGTGCCCCAGCGCGCGAAAAAGAAAATTCATCGATGTTATGTTCCAAAAGAGAACATTTATTTTGATGAATGTTCCATAACGGAACGTAAAAGCGCGAGATACCGCAGAATTGCGAGCGACCGCACCCTGAAATGAGGGAAAACAGACAGTGAATAACAGCGTGAACATAAGCGATGAATCGAATATTCCTGAATTTATTCGCGACTCGTGGCTACGCTGCGGCAAAATAATGCAGCGTGATTTCTGGGCGCAACCGCACCGGGCACAGGGACTGACGTTTGATTCGATTTGTCGGCGTAAGACGGCGATGCTCACGCTTGGGCAGGCGGCGCTGGAGGATGCATGGGAATACATGGCGCCGCGAAAGTGTGCGCTGTTCATTCTGGATGAGAGTGCGTGTGTGCTGAGCCGCTGTGGCGATCCAAAAACGCTCGGGCAACTGGCGGAACTCGGTTTTGTCGACGGCACCTATTGTGCCGAAAGCATCATTGGCAGTTGCGCGCTGTCGCTGGCCTCTGTCGTAGGGCAACCGGTAAAAACGCTGCCCGATCACCATTTTAAACATGCGCTCGGTGCGTGGTGTTTTTGCTCAACGCCTGTTTTCGACAACCATGGACGCCTCTTAGGATCCATTGCGCTGGGCTGTCCGGCAGATCACGCATCGCCTGCCGATCTGCCATTAACCCTGGCGATTGCGCGTGAAGTGGGAAACTCGCTGCTCACCGACAGCCTGCTTGCCGAATCAAACCGTCATCTCAATCAACTGTACGGTTTGCTGGAGAGCATGGATGACGGCGTGATGACCTGGAACGCGCAGGGCAGTCTGCAATTCATCAATGCTCAGGCGGCACGGCTACTGCATCTTGATGTGACGGCTGCCCATGGCAAAAACCTCAATGAACTCCTGACGCTGCCCAGCCTGCTGGTGCGTGCGATCCGCCATCAGCGCCCGCTGCATCATGTTGAGGCGACATTTGAAAGCCAGCATCAGTTCGTTGATACCGTGATTACCCTCAAACCGATTGTCGAAACGCAGGGCACCAGTTTTATTCTGCTGCTGCATCCGGTGGAGAAGATGCGCCAGTTGATGACCAGTCAATTGGGTAAAGTAAGCCATACCTTCGCGCAGATGGCGCAGGACGATCCGCAGACCCAGCGTATCGTTCATTTTGGTCGTCAGGCGGCGCGGGGCAGTTTTCCGGTGTTGTTATGCGGCGAAGAGGGCGTGGGTAAAGAGTTGCTGAGTCAGGCTATTCATAATGCCAGCGAACGGGCAGAAGGCCCGTATATTGCGGTGAACTGTCAGCTGTATGCCGATCAGGTACGGGATTTTATCGCCAGTACGGCGGATGACGACAGCGAAGGGCGGTTGAGCCGCCTGGAACTGGCGCACGGCGGTACGCTGTACCTGGAAAAAATTGAGTATCTGGCGCCAGAACTGCAGTCGGCGTTGTTACAGGTGATTAAACAAGGGGTGATCACTCGCCTGGACGCGCGGCGGGTGGTGCCAGTTGACGTGAAAGTGATTGCCGCCACAACGGTGGATCTGGCGCGGCTGGTGGAACAAAACCGCTTTAGCCGCCAGCTCTATTACGCGTTGCACGCCTTTGAAATAATGATTCCACCGCTGCGACAGCGGCGTAACAGCATTCCTTCGCTGGTGAATCACCGCCTGCGTCGCCTGGAAAAACGCTTTTCGACCCGCCTGTTTATGGATGACGATGTGCTGACTCCGCTGATTGCCTGCGACTGGCCGGGGAATGACTTCGAGCTCAACAGTGTCATTGAAAATACGGCGCTGAGAAGTGACTACGGGCGTATTCACCTGAACCATCTGCCGGAATATCTCTTTAACGAGCACCGAGCCTCAGAACCCGCGACCGATCGTTTCTCTGCCAGCGTCGCTTTCAGTGATATTGAGAAAGACGCCATTATTCACGCGGCAAGGGTGACCGGTGGGCGGATTCAGGAGATGGCCAGCCTGCTGAAAATTGGCCGCACCACCTTGTGGCGAAAAATGAAGCAATACAATATTAACGCCGCGCATTTTAAGTTGAGTCCCTGATAAGCGGGATTGTTGCAGGAGAGTGAAGGCGATTTTTGTAGGTTGCGGCAAAGGGGACCCATCACGGGTGCCCTTTGCGCGATCTGCAGTCTGGTACCAGGGAGACGGGTCTGTTCTGAACGGTGAGTCCAACGGGTCGATGGACACTATCCCTGATACCCGGCTAAATATGCTTCGTTATAACAACGTGATAAGGTTAAAAACCTGCCATAATGGCAGATTCCTTTCATTCTTAATTAGAGATTTGCAACGTTATGATAGACTTTTTGAACATCATCGTCATCTTCAAGGGCATTAACAAGACCTTCAAAGATTTCTAAATCTTCTGGTGAAAGTTCAACTTCAGATTGAGCAATCATTTCTAATTCTGTTGTTGAGAATTCAGTAATACCTGCTGCTTTTAGCGCTGCAATTCCTTTGTGAAGGTCTGTAGGTTCAGTATAAATAACGATGTTTCCTTCTTCTTCGGTTACATCGCGAACATCAACTTCAGCTTCAAGCAAAATTTCAAAAATATGGTCAGGGTCTGTTCCTTTAAATACAATCACGCCAGTATTGTCAAACATATAGCTGACAGAACCTGCCGCGCCGATATTGCCGCCTTTTTTATTGAAAATTGTGCGGACATTAGCAATCGTACGGTTAACATTCGACGTTAACGTTTCAGCGATAACCATTGCACCATTGGGGCCAAAGCCTTCATAACGCCCTGGCACGAACGTTTCATCTCCGCCACCTTTAGCTTTATCAATGGCTTTATCAATAACGTGTTTTGGGACCTGTGCTTGTTTTGCACGTTCAATAACGAACTTTAAAGATGTGTTTAATTCAGGGTCTGGTTCACCTTGTTTGGCCGCGGCATAAATTTCTACACCGAACTTTGCATATACGTTAGATGTTGCACCGTCTTTAGCCGTTTTTTTAGCAACAATATTGGCCCATTTACGTCCCACTGGAATAGTCCCCTCGAAAATTTAATCACAAAGCATACAGGTTAATAACCTGCGTGCTTTTCCTCGTACATTATATCATGATATGTAAATTCTCGTCTATGAGAAATAAAAATATCCCATTTCATGGAGTGTTGTTTTAATACTATCAATTGTTAATATTATGGATAAACTATATTCGAAATGTTTCTGATTCTTTTTCTATTCTTAATTGTTGAACCGCAGCAATAATACATACGACAAGAGAAACAAAAGTGATTAACCTGGCAAAATACCTTTTTAAAGGCTTTCGATAACGCATTAACTAAACAGCTATCAAAATGCTGGGTCTGGCATTATGCAGGCCACAGGAGAGATCGGATTATGAAGGTTGTCATTTCAAATGGCATTCATGCAAGTACCGCCTTCGCCTTATATAACACGTTCACGTCTGCTGTTGGCTCGCAGAGGATAGACTGGCTGGTCCTCAGGTCTGCTATGAACGATAAACGAAGGTCAGAAGCGCCTGAAAACTCGCTATCAGAAGAAATACTCTTCATTAACTACACCATGAAATACCTTTTGGTGATAGGGTTATATTTCTCATAACAGGAGATAAAACTAATGATTGTAAGAACCTGGCACGGCTGCGTTCCACTTGAACATGCGGATGGCTTTGCTATGCATCTGGAGAAAACAGGAGTAGAGCATTCAAAGAGCATCCCAGGAAACATAGGCGCGTTTGTTCGCAGAGAAACGCAGGGTGGTTGGGAACATTTTTTTCTTGCTACCTACTGGCAGGATCTCCAGTCGGTGAAGGCGTTTGCTGGAGAAAACTATCACGTGGCGGTCACCTACCCGGATGACGAAGAATTTGAACTACTTTCTGATCCTTACGTTTTCCAGCATGTTGTTGAGTCCGTCTCACCCCTTTAATCCCATGTCGGGGCAACCTGTCTGTAACCCGGAAGTTGAATAACACCCGTACTAATTACTATCAGCAACGTCCGCTCATGGCACATAGCCGACGTGATATTGATTTCCCCTGGCGACGAGTTTTGCCCAACATTTCAAAGAAAATGTGGGCAGCATGTCGATGGACTACCCTATGCGTTAGCGCATGTTGTTGGCCTGCGATCGTCTGAAAAATACCGAAACATCGTCGTACTGATTGCCAACGCGTTGGATTACGAGTCTGACAGTGCGTTTGGTAAAGTCTTTAAACGTCTGATGGGCTGTTCACCCAGATTGCACCGCCAGGTAAGCGGCAGCAATTAAAAATCCACGCCAGGCGTGGATTTTTAAGGGGGCGATAGCAGGGGATTAGTGTTCACGCCTTGCCATCAACAGTGCCAGGTCGACGAGGCGGTTGGAGAATCCCCATTCATTGTCATACCACGCCAGAATTTTGACCATATTTCCGCCAATCACCAGCGTCGACAGGCCGTCGATAATGGAAGAACGCGGGTCGCCCTGGTAGTCGCTTGACACGAGTGGTTCATCGCTGTAACCGAGGATCCCTTTCAGTGGTCCCGCTGCGGCGGCTTCACGAAACGCATTATTGACCTCTTCCGTCGTCACATCCCGCTCAAGCGTTACGGTTAGATCGACAATGGAAACCACCGGAACCGGTACGCGCAGCGAGTAGCCGGTCAAACGACCATCCAGCTCAGGAATGACTTTGCCAAGCGCCTTCGCGGCACCGCTGGAGTAAGGCACAATCGACAGTGCGGCGGCGCGAGCGCCACGAAGGTCTTTTTCCGGCTGGTCATGCAGCGCCTGACTGTTGGTATAGGCGTGGGTGGTGTTCATCAGACCATGCTTAATACCGAAATGCTGGTGCAGAACCTGCGCGGCAGGTGCCAGACCGTTAGTGGTGCAACTACCGTTGCTGACCACGACGTGTTTATCCGGGGAGTAGAGGCCATCGTTAACGCCCATCACGATGGTTAAATCTTCGTTTTTACCGGGGGCGGAGATAATCACGCGCTTTGCGCCACCGCTGTGGATATGCACCGCTGCTTTGTCACGGTCAGTGAAGAAGCCGGTTGCTTCAATAACAATATCAACTTCGCTTTGACGCCATGGGATGTTGGCGGGGTCGCGTTCGCTGAACACGGTAATGGGTTTACCGTCAACGACAAGCTGCCCTTCACCGGCGGTGACGTCGGCATCGAGTTTTCCGAGCAGCGAATCGTATTTCAGCAGATGCGCCAGTGTCTTACTGTCTGTCAGATCGTTGATTGCCACAATCTGAATATCCGGGTTACCCAGCGCTGCACGCAGTACGTTGCGTCCGATACGGCCAAAACCGTTAATGCCGACCTTTACCATGATTAACTCCTTATCTGTTGTCTCTGAAGGTAATGTAGGTCGGTCATCAGTTGGCGTAAATGACAAAAAAGGATCACTTTACGCCATTTTACGACAGTGAAAGCGCTGACGATATTCTCCCGGGGTGAGCTGGAGCTGTTTTTCAAACAGTCGCCGTAGGTTAATGCTGCTGCCAAATCCCGTTTGTTCAGCGATACGATCCAGCGTCTCGTTGGTCTGCTCCAGACGCTGTCGTGCAGCAGCCAGACGGGCTTCGGCGACGTAACGGGCCGGCGAAGCGCCGGTTTCCCGGGTAAACACGCGGGTGAAATTACGCGGGCTCATGGCGACTTTTGCCGCCAGTTTATCCACACTGAGGTCGGCGGTGAGGTTTTCGAGCAGCCAGGCCTGTAGATCGCTAATGGGGCCCTGGGTACTGATCTGCTGAAGGTTGTAGCGGCTAAACTGCAACTGGCCTCCGGGTCGGCGCAGGTACATGACGAAGTCCTGAGCGATGTCGCGTGCCAGACTGAAGCCGTAGTCCTCTTCAACCAGGGCAAGCGTCAGGTCAAAGCCGGAACTGACTCCGCCTGACGTCCAGATGTGTTCGTCCTGAATATAAAGCGGACCGCCTTCGACGCGCACCTGAGGGAATTCTGCCTGCATGGTTTCCAGTAGCTTCCAGTGGGTGGTGGCTCGTCTGCCGTCCAGCAGTCCGGTTTGCGCCAGCAGCATCGCGCCGCCGCAAATGGATGCAATGCGGCGGGCATGGGGAGCGGCAAGGCGCAGCCAGTCAACCACTGCAATCCCTTCCTGCGGATTTTGACCTCTGCCGGTGATAATGATGGTATCCAGAGGCTCACGAGGGTCAATTTCATGCAGGCGATGATCTGCCAGTAAATTTAAACCAGACTGACCATGGATCACCTGATGCGGTTGAGTTGTTGCTAACTGCACCTGGTAACAGATGTCCGTAGCACCTTCCGGATGCAGGCGATTGGCCTGCATCAGAATGTCGGCAATACCAGCGGATTCAAACAGCATACCGCCATCGGGGACAATGATGAGTATCTTCTTCATGTCCTGAAAAGTAATCTTTTTACAGAATAAGTCAACAGCACAGACGCAGATGGAAGCGGTCTTATCCCTGCCGCAGAGACTGTCCCGCCTCTGACCGCCAGTAAACGGGCGGTGAATCGTGACAATAAGCGGCGAAGAGAGGGTCAATCAATTCATCAGGCTGGCGTAGAGGCATTCGCGGTGGTCCTGACCCCCGACAGAGGCATTACTGACATTGGCGTTTACTCAACGGGCAACCGGCATTGCGGCGCCATGCGCCGGGAGCCTGACCATACTGACGCTTGAAGCTGCGGTTGAATGACTGCTGAGAGTCAAAGCCCAACGCGATCGCCACGTTCAAAATCGGTTCGTCGCTGTGGGTTAAGCGTTCAACCGATTTTCGCAGCTTTTGCGCGCGAATATACCCGGCGATGGGATAACCCGTATGTTCTTTGAAGATGCGCTGAAGGTGCCATTTCGAATAACCGGCTCGTCTGGAAACGGTGTCGATGTCCAGGCGGTTATCAAGGTTGTTATTGATCCAGTCGAGTAAATCGTGAATAAATGCGCCAGTGTTCATCTCGCTTCCCCCGGGCTGCGTATCAAAAAGCATCTTTATCTGTTGCATTTAAAGGTGGCTCCTTTTGAAAATAATTGCAAGTTTTATTGTTACATTTAAATCCCTGCCTGAAACAGGTCTTTTCACATCCGCTCAAATAGCACATAAAGTGCAACAATTATTCTTGCACTTAGTTAAGCGCCTTCCTACAATCGCCGCGATAGTGTATTTGCAACTGTTACAGTTTTGTGGCGATGAACGACACAAATGGCCTTAAGTCAGCTACCGGACAAAGGAGGTGGCGCGGCGTCTCCCGCAGCGTCTTGCCCGGCGGCTACCAATACCGGAATAAAAATAATGAGCCTGCAAAAAACCTGGGGTAACGTTTATCCGAGCGCGCTGGGGGCGATGTTGCTCTCTATGTTGCTTGTCGGATGTGATAACAGCGTCGCGCAAAACGCCGCGCCGCCTGCGCCCGCCGTCAGTGCTGCTGACGTGGTCGTAAAATCCATTAGCCAGTGGGATAGCTTTAACGGTCGGATTGAAGCGGTGGAGAGCGTCCAGCTACGCCCCCGCGTCTCTGGTTACATTGATAAAGTGAATTACACCGACGGTCAGGAAGTGAAAAAGGGCGAGGTGCTGTTCACGATTGATGACCGAACCTATCGCGCGGCGCTGGAACAGGCGCAGGCGAACCTGGCAAGAGCAAAAACGCAGGCAAGCCTGGCACGAAGTGAGGCGAACCGCACCGATAAACTGGTCAACACGAATGTGGTATCCCGCGAAGAGTGGGAGCAGCGCCGTTCGGCCGCCACCCAGGCGCAGGCCGATATTCGCGCTGCCCAGGCGGCGGTTGACGCCGCGCAGCTGAATCTGGACTTCACCAAAGTCACCGCGCCTATTGACGGTCGCGCCAGCCGGGCGCTGATCACCAGCGGGAACCTGGTGACTGCGGGCGACAGCGCCAGCGTCCTCACCACGGTGGTCTCGCAGAAGACGGTTTACGTCTATTTTGACGTGGACGAGTCAACCTATCTCCACTATCAAAATCTGGCCCGCAGCGGGCAGGGGGCGTCCAGTCATCACACGGCGCTGCCGGTTGAGATTGGCCTGACGGGCGAGGAGGGCTATCCCCATAAGGGCAAAGTGGACTTCCTGGATAACCAGCTGACGCCGAGTACCGGCACCATCCGTATGCGCGCGCTGCTGGATAACGCGCAGCGTCAGTTCACACCGGGACTTTTTGCCCGCGTACGCCTGCCGGGTAGCGCGGAATTCAAAGCCACGCTGATTGACGACAAAGCGGTGCTGACCGATCAGGATCGTAAGTACGTGTATATCGTGGATAAAGAGGGTAAAGCACAGCGTCGTGATATTACGCCGGGGCGTCTCGCCGCCGGCTTACGCATCGTGCAGCAGGGACTGAACCCTGGCGACAGAGTCATCGTCGAGGGCTTACAAAAAGTGTTTATGCCGGGTATGCCGGTTAACGCCAAAACCGTTGCCATGACCGCCAGCAGCGCCCTCAACTGATCCCTTGACCTGAGAATCCAACCCATGGACTTTTCCCGCTTTTTCATCGACAGGCCGATTTTTGCCGCCGTCCTGTCGATTCTGATTTTTATCACCGGGTTAATCGCCATCCCGCTGCTGCCGGTGAGCGAATATCCTGACGTCGTGCCGCCAAGCGTGCAGGTGCGCGCGGAATACCCCGGCGCCAACCCGAAAGTGATTGCCGAGACCGTGGCGACGCCGCTGGAAGAGGCGATTAACGGCGTTGAGAACATGATGTACATGAAGTCCGTCGCGGGTTCCGACGGCGTGCTGGTGACCACCGTCACCTTCCGTCCGGGAACCGACCCGGATCAGGCGCAGGTTCAGGTGCAAAACCGCGTTGCGCAGGCCGAAGCGCGTCTGCCGGAAGACGTGCGGCGTTTGGGCATTACCACCCAGAAACAGTCCCCGACGCTGACGCTGGTGGTGCATCTGTTTTCGCCCAACGGTAAGTACGACTCCCTGTATATGCGTAACTACGCCACGCTGAAGGTGAAGGACGAGCTGGCGCGTCTGCCGGGCGTCGGCCAGATCCAGATTTTCGGCTCGGGTGAATACGCGATGCGCATCTGGCTGGATCCCAACAAGGTGGCGGCGCGCGGGCTGACCGCGTCGGATGTGGTGACAGCGATGCAGGAGCAAAACATACAGGTGTCCGCCGGGCAGCTTGGTGCCGAGCCGCTGCCGAAAGAGAGCGATTTTCTGATCTCCATTAACGCCCAGGGCCGTCTGCATACAGAAGAAGAGTTTGGCAATATTGTCCTGAAAACGACGCAGGACGGTACGGTCGTCCGCCTGCGCGACGTGGCGCGTATCGAAATGGGGTCCGGCAGCTATGCGCTGCGTTCCCAGTTGAACAATAAAGACGCGGTCGGGATTGGTATCTTCCAGTCGCCGGGGGCGAACGCCATTGATTTGTCTAACGCGGTACGCGCGAAAATGGACGAACTGTCCACGCGCTTCCCGGCAGATATGAAGTGGGCGGCACCTTACGATCCGACGGTCTTTGTACGTGATTCGATCCGTGCGGTGGTGCAAACGCTACTGGAAGCGGTGGTGCTGGTGGTGCTGGTGGTGATCCTGTTCCTGCAAACCTGGCGCGCGTCGATTATTCCGCTGATCGCGGTGCCGGTGTCGGTGGTGGGTACTTTCAGCATTCTCTACCTGCTGGGCTTCTCGCTGAATACCCTGAGTTTGTTCGGGTTGGTATTAGCCATCGGTATCGTGGTGGACGACGCCATCGTGGTGGTGGAAAACGTCGAGCGAAACATTGAAGAGGGGCTTGCGCCGCTTGCGGCAGCGCACCAGGCGATGCGAGAAGTGTCCGGGCCGATTATTGCGATTGCGCTGGTGCTGTGTGCGGTGTTTGTGCCGATGGCGTTTCTCTCGGGCGTCACCGGGCAGTTCTACAAGCAGTTTGCGGTGACGATCGCGATTTCCACGGTCATCTCTGCCATTAACTCGCTGACGCTCTCTCCGGCACTGGCGGCACTGCTGTTAAAACCGCACGGCGCGCCGAAAGATTTCCCGACCCGGCTAATCGATCGTCTGTTCGGCTGGATTTTCCGTCCGTTTAACCGCTTTTTCCACCGCAGCTCGAACGGCTATCAGGGGCTGGTGGGTAAAACGCTGGGACGACGCGGCGCGGTATTTGCGGTGTATCTGCTGCTGCTTTGTGCCGCAGGCGTCATGTTTAAAGCGGTGCCCGGCGGGTTTATCCCGACGCAGGATAAGCTGTATCTGATTGGCGGCGTGAAAATGCCGGAAGGTTCGTCGCTGGCGCGCACCGACGCGGTGATCCGCAAAATGAGCGAAATCGGGATGAATACCGAAGGCGTGGACTATGCGGTTGCGTTCCCGGGGCTGAACGCGCTGCAGTTCACCAACACGCCGAATACCGGGACCGTCTTTTTTGGCCTGAAGCCGTTCGACCAGCGTAAACATTCTGCGGCGGAAATAAATGCGGAGATCAACACGAAAATTGCGCAAATTCAGGAAGGTTTTGGCTTCTCCATTCTGCCGCCGCCGATATTAGGGTTGGGGCAGGGCTCCGGGTATTCGCTGTATATTCAGGATCGCGCAGGTCTGGGTTATGGCGCGCTGCAAAACGCGGTGAATACCATGTCCGGGGCGATTATGCAGACGCCGGGAATGCATTTTCCGATCTCAACTTATCAGGCTAACGTTCCGCAGCTGGATGTACAGGTCGATCGTGATAAGGCGAAAGCGCAGGGCGTGTTGCTGACCGACCTTTTCGGTACGCTGCAAACCTATCTGGGCTCGTCGTACGTGAATGACTTCAACCAGTTTGGCCGTACCTGGCGCGTGATGGCGCAGGCTGACGGGCAGTTCCGCGACAGCGTGGAAGACATAGCCAATTTACGCACCCGTAATAGCCAGGGCGAAATGGTGCCAATTGGCAGTATGGTGAAAATCACGACCACCTACGGGCCGGATCCGGTAATCCGCTACAACGGCTACCCGGCGGCGGATCTGATTGGTGATGCCGACCCGCGCGTGCTCTCGTCTGCGCAGGCGATGACGCAGCTGGACGCGATGTCTAAGCAGATCCTGCCGAACGGGATGAACATTGAATGGACGGATCTGAGCTTCCAGCAGGCCACCCAGGGCAACACGGCGCTGATCGTCTTCCCGGTCGCGGTGCTGCTGGCGTTCCTGGTCCTGGCGGCGCTGTATGAAAGCTGGACGCTGCCGCTGGCGGTGATCCTTATCGTCCCGATGACCATGCTCTCCGCGCTGTTTGGCGTCTGGCTGACCGGTGGCGATAACAACGTGTTCGTGCAGGTGGGGCTGGTGGTGCTGATGGGGCTGGCCTGTAAAAACGCGATTCTTATCGTGGAGTTTGCCCGCGAGCTGGAAATTCAGGGCAAAGGCATTATGGAAGCCGCGCTGGAGGCGTGCCGCCTGCGTTTACGTCCGATTGTGATGACCTCCATCGCCTTTATTGCCGGGACTATTCCGCTGATCCTCGGCCACGGCGCGGGCGCAGAAGTGCGCGGCGTCACCGGTATCACGGTATTTTCCGGCATGTTGGGGGTGACGTTGTTTGGTCTGTTCCTGACACCGGTGTTTTACGTGACGCTGCGAAAGTTCGTTACGCGCGGTAAACCGATAAGGGATGTTTTGCCGGTTTCTTAAAGAATTGCACATAACAAAAAACCGCCTTCACCGTTTAGGCGGTTTTTTTTCAGTCAGGAAATAACTAATGCGCTTTTTTAGACTGGGTATCAATCTCAGGGACCGGATCGCACCCGCTGGTATCGGCTTTTTTGACCTCCTCCAGCGCGCTTGCCACGGTATGGCGAGCTAATACCTCTAACGAAGCTTGCTCCGCTTCATCGGCGATAGATTTGAAGTACCAGCAAGCGTTGGCGCTGACCACGCAGCGAGCCGGTACGTCAGGACGCGATGCCCATAGCTTTTTATCTTCAATAACAGAAAGGTAGATATCACGCAGGGTGATCTCTTCCGCCGGGCGACCAAGATGAATAGAACCGTTGCGGCCAAGCGTTGAGACGATGATACCGTCCCGCGTGAGCGGAACCATTAATTTGCGAATAAAGCTCGGATTTGCTTCCAGACCATAGGCCAGAATTGCACTTGTCGAACGTTCACCCGATTGCTCCGCCATCGCTACGCTGAGAACCATCTGCAAAGCTGTCGGGAAGCGGTAATCTAACATTTTATTGTCCTGGGTTGCGGTGAATCTTGTTCTTTTTGGCACCGCGGAGGTGGATAATCAGTAAACATCAATATAACAAAAACGGTAATTTTTTTGAAGCAGTCAACATTTGACCTGACATGCCAGACGAACAGCCTGGGATCTCAGTCCAGAGAATCAGACACTGAAACGATGTTATCAAACCAAAGGATTGAAACCCTGTTTTACACATTGTTATAAACCCAGGTGACGTCAAATAATTCTGTGCTGAACGTGGTTTGTATTCGTTATAGCCATACTCATATTTAGTGGTGAGTTTCATTGCCTGACAATATCGCCGAATCCGTGTTCACTTATAACACCAAATGTACGCTATACGTAGGAGGACAAAATATCATCAATTCAGGTCTGTGGAGTAAAAATATCAGTCTATCCTTTCTGAAACTTTCAATGGATTAAAGCCTGTCGTTTAATAATAGTGGTGATTTCTTTTTATCGGCCCACGTTAGTATCAATGTTAACTATTTTTCATGCAATTAATGGAAGTGGGTTGAGGGGGTATCTTTAGATTAATATGGAATCGGTTGTTGTTTTTTTATTCTTTTGTTTCCGGTATGAAATTATGCGATAAAAATTGAGTTGTCTTTTTCAATTAAAAAACAACATGATACGGTTTATTTTACACGCGATTTCCTGTCTCGTTTCACAATGTCAATGTTTTTCTAAGAGAATGGTTACGTTAAAGTCCTCTCCCTTTCTGCCGATAGATACGCTGGCACATGTTTAAAACATGATCAATTTCAATATGTTAGCTTGACTCCGCCCTTAAGTCGAACGCTCCCGGCATTGTTCTGGTTTTTTCAACGGGTGGCAGGGAAAAGGTGACTTTTTTTGTATGAGATAGCAAATGAAAATAAATGATTTTGGTGTTGGTACCCGAATGGGAGTTGGCTTCAGTATTGTTCTCACCCTTGTCGTTATTATGGCTGTAACGGGGATCGTTAAATTAAATGGCATATTGAAAGAAACCCATGCTATTACGGACAGGTTGCTGGTGCTGGAGCGACTCACGGGGGCGTGGGGGGCGGCAATTGACTATAATGGTGCGATGGGGCTATCTGTACTGACTTCCTCTGATGATGGAATTAAAAAATTTGCCCAGTCAAAGATGAAGGTAATGTCAGAGCGGGTGAGTGCCATTCAGAAGGAACTGGCAGAATTAATTGTCTCTGATACGGGTAAGTCACTCCTGGCGACCGTGGGGGATAAAAGAAAGCTGTACATCGATATCCGCAATGAGGCGATTCGCATCAGTGAACAAGGGAATGGTGATGCCACCAATGCATTTATTCGCCAGAAACTCATTCCCGCCATGGAGGTCTATTCCGGCAGCGTAAAAGCACTGGAAAATTACGATAAAGCACAAATTGATGAAGCCAGTGGGTCCATTCAGGAGAATGGCTCGGCGGCAATTCAGGCTCTGATTGTTCTTGGCGTCATCGCTATTGTCGTCGGCAGTCTGTTAGCGTGGTTTATCACACGTGGGATAACTCGCCCATTGCTGTCAGCCGTTAATGTGGCTCGGGAAGTGGCGTCCGGTAATCTGGGTATCGACGTCAAAGTGGAATCCCGAGACCAGCCTGGACAACTGATGCTCTCCCTGAGGGAAATGACAGAGAGTCTGCGTAATACGGTACGCAAGGTTCGTGAAGGGGCCGACAGCATCGCGTTAGCCGCGGCTGAAATTAATAGTGGTAACACCGATCTGGCCTCTCGCACGGAAGAGCAAGCGGCAGGGGTAGAAGAGACTGCCTCGACGCTGGAAGAGCTGACGGCAACTATTAACAATACTGCAGCAAACACGGCGCAGGCGCATCGTTACGTGAGTGAGACAGCCTCTGTCGTGAAACAGAATGGCGCCGTTATGAGTGAAGTGTCTTCCCGGATGCAGGAAATTTACGATTCCTCATCAAAAATGGCGGACATCATCCAGGTTATTGATGGTATAGCCTTCCAGACCAATATTCTGGCGCTGAATGCAGCAGTAGAAGCTGCGCGAGCGGGTGAATCCGGACGTGGTTTTGCTGTGGTGGCTGGAGAAGTCCGAACACTGGCACAACGCAGTGCGTCAGCTGCCCGTGAAATTAAGGAATTGATCGATGATTCTGTCTCCCGTATTGCCTCTGGCCGCAATCTGGTTGAAAAAGCAGATGCTGGCATGATGGGAATTGTTTCCAACGTTCAGAACATGACTCAACTGATTGAGGAAATCGCACAAGCGAGTCGGGAGCAGAGTGATGGGATTGCCCAAATCAACAGTGCGATGGGACAGATTGATACCACCACACAGCAAAATGCCGCGCTCGTTGAAGAGTCAGCTGCAGCTGCCTCTTCAATGCAGGAGCAGTCTCGTGTACTCCAGGATATGGTGAGCGTGTTCAGTTTGAATGAGGAAGGAATACAACCAGTAAACATGACCTCAGAAAAACGTGTTAGTCGCCAGAGGGAGAGGAATAATGGCGAAAAATATGTAGTGTCCAAAAAGATAGCTTCAGAAACAGACAACTGGGAAACGTTCTGAGCACCCTAATACGAAAAATCCACGCAATTGCGTGGATTTTATAGTTTTTTGTGATTCTCATGAGATTCAGCGAAATCTCATGAGACAACAGAAACCAATTAGACGTTGAACAGGAAGTTCATCACATCGCCATCTTTAACGATGTAATCTTTCCCTTCAGCACGCATTTTACCGGCTTCTTTCGCGCCTTGTTCACCTTTGTAGGTGATGAAGTCGTCAAACGCGATCGTCTGTGCGCGGATAAAGCCTTTCTCAAAATCGGTATGGATTTTACCTGCCGCCTGCGGTGCGGTGGCGCCGACAGGAATGGTCCATGCACGCACTTCCTTCACACCAGCGGTGAAGTAGGTCTGCAGGTTCAGCAGCTTGTAACCAGCACGGATCACGCGGTTCAGGCCCGGTTCTTCCAGCCCCAGTTCCTGCATGAACTCGTCGCGCTCGTCATCGTCGAGTTCAGCGATGTCCGCTTCAACGGCGGCGCACACCGGAACCACGACGGAACCTTCCTTCGCGGCAATTTCACGTACCTGATCGAGATACGGGTTGTTTTCGAAACCGTCTTCGTTCACGTTGGCGATATACATGGTCGGTTTCAGCGTCAGGAAGCTCAGGTAGCGGATCGCCGCCTTATCTTCGTCAGTCAGATCCAGAGAACGCAGCATGCCAGCTTCAGAGAGTTGCGGCAGGCATTTTTCCAGCGCGGCCAGCTCGGCTTTTGCGTCTTTATCGCCGCCTTTGGCTTTCTTCTGTACGCGGTGAATAGCGCGTTCGCAGGTATCGAGATCCGCCAGCGCCAGCTCGGTGTTGATCACGTCAATATCTTCCGCCGGGTTCACTTTGCCCGAAACGTGAATAATGTTGTCGTTTTCAAAGCAGCGCACCACGTGGCCAATCGCTTCGGTTTCACGAATGTTGGTCAGGAACTGGTTACCCAGACCTTCACCTTTGGACGCGCCTTTTACCAGACCGGCAATATCAACAAATTCCATTGTGGTCGGCAGGATACGCTGCGGTTTAACGATCTCAGCCAGCTGCTCCAGACGCGGGTCGGGCATCGGCACGACGCCGGTATTCGGCTCAATCGTACAGAATGGGAAGTTTGCCGCTTCAATACCGGCTTTGGTCAGCGCGTTGAACAGGGTAGATTTCCCGACGTTGGGCAAACCGACGATACCGCATTTGAATCCCATGATTTAAATCACCTTAATATCTTAATAATCAACCTGTTGTAGAAAACAGATTGTAGAAATGGAAATAACTTTGCCTATTATACACAGCGTACGGCAAAAATGCCGCACATCACTGCTTATTGCGCTTTAAAGGCGTGCAATCGATTCGTTGCTTTGGTCAAACCGTCTTTGAACCATACCTCAGTGCAACGCGCCGCTTCGTCAATCGCGTCATCAATTAACTTCTGTTCTGAAACAGGCGGTTTGCCTAATACAAAGCCGACAACTTTATTTTTATCGCCCGGATGACCGATTCCGACACGTAAGCGATGAAAGTTAGGGTTATTGCCGAGCTTGCTGATAATGTCTTTCAGCCCGTTGTGTCCGCCATGACCTCCGCCGAGTTTAAATTTTGCCACGCCAGGGGGAAGATCCAGTTCATCGTGGGCCACTAAAATTTCGTCGGGATTGATGCGATAAAAACTCGCCATTGCGCCGACCGCTTTGCCGCTCAGATTCATAAACGTGGTGGGAACTAATAAACGGACATCTTCACCTTCCAGACTGACTCTGGAGGTGTAGCCAAAGAATTTCGGCTCTTCGCGCAGAGGAGCACGCAACCGCTCTGCCAGTAAATCGACGTACCATGCGCCCGCATTATGTCGGGTGGCTGCATATTCAGCGCCGGGGTTCGCCAGGCCGACAATCAGTTTAATCGTCACGTTTTTATCCTGAGTGTTTCAATAACTGGCGCGTAGTTTACTGTCTGTCGCCCCGCTTGACAAAGCACCGTGTCACTTTACCCGGAAACTGAATAATTGCCTTTATTGATTATTGGAAAGTCAAGGTGTTCAGAGGCTTATTTGTAAAGATTTGTTGAATAATGGGGTGTAATTGTGATCGCAGGCGCACTACCAAAGTGGTGTGTTGTCTATACTTTACACATATGGATTAGGGGTATTCCCTGAAGCAACCCAAAAGTTCCGGAGGTGACACATGAAACGCAAAAACGCTTCGTTACTCGGTAATGTGCTCATGGGTTTGGGGTTAGTGGTTATGGTGGTTGGTGTGGGTTACTCCATTTTAAACCAGTTGCCGCAATTTAACCTGCCGCAATTTTTCGCACATGGTGCAGTGCTCAGTATCTTCGTCGGCGCCATTTTGTGGCTGGCGGGTGCCCGCGTAGGGGGGCATGAACAAGTCAGCGACCGCTACTGGTGGGTGCGCCATTACGACAAACGTTGCCGCCGTAACGATAATCGTCGTCACAGTTAACGTTCCCTGCAAGATAATGACCAGCCAGCATCAGGCTGACTGGTCACGGTTTGCGATTTCTTTCTCGCGTTATTGTTGTGCGCGTCTTTTCATCCGCAGCATCATCCATAATAACGCCAGCATGATGGCGAGATACCCCATGACGTACATTCCCTGATGTTTTCTCGCCGTCAGGTCGGGATCGGCCGCCCAGGTCAGAAAGGCGGTGACATCCCGTGCGTACTGTTCTTCAGTTTGCGCGACATGCGATTCTGACTGCCATTCGATTTCGCCGTCCGCCAGCGGTTTTGGCATGTTAATCACCCCACCAGGATAATAACGATTCGCCTTCAGTTCCGGGTCATCAGGCAGATAACCGGTTAAGAGCGCGAAGAGGCAATCCGCGCCTTGCTCAGTGTAGGGAATAAACGCGTCCAGCAGAAATTGCGGAAAGCCGCGATCGTAGGTTCGGGCGCGAACGATATAACTTAAATCCACGGGCAGGGCGCCGTTATTCAGGTGTCTCGCTTCCTGATCGTTGAGATAAGGCGAAATAAAGCTGTCGTTCAGGGTGCCGTCCCGCTCACCGGGTTGACCGTCATCCTGAATAATCGGAAAGACATAGCCGCTGGCGAGATTTTTCGCGTCTTCTGTCGTTAGTTCCGGGCCGCCGGGTTTGGTCAGCGTGCGAAACGTCAGGTATTTCATGCCGTGACAGGCCCGACACTTCTCTTCATAGACCTGCAAACCGCGTCGCAATTGCGCCTTATCATATTCTCCGGAGAGACCGCTGAAGCTCCACTCCTGGCGCGTGGGAACAGGCTCTTGCGCGAATGTGGGGCTCATCGCGCAGAGTACCACCCACAGCATGCTGCATCTGAGTAATTGTCTCATCATCTTCAGTCCTGCTTTTCCAGAAAACGACGACAGGGCAGCACCAGTAAAAACCAGGCGAAATAGCCGATTGTCGACAGTTGCGAGACCGCGCGGATCCATCCCTCTTCATTACGAATGCCCTCCGTCAGATCGGGGCCAACCAGGGCTTTTGATCCCAGCCACCCAAGAAAACAGACGTTCAGCACCCACAGCCAGAAACCCCATTTCACCCATTTGCTGTAGTGACGAAAACGTGCGCGGGAGGTATCCAGCCACGGCAGAAAATAGAAGATCAGCACCGCGCCGCACATCGCCACCAGCCCGACGAGTTCGTTCGGGAAGCAGCGCAGAATGGAAAAGAAGGGGAGAAAGTACCACTCCGGGGCAACAATCGCCGGAGTCACCGTGGGATCCGCCGGGATGAAGTTATCCGCGCTGCTCAGATAGTGCGGCGCGAAGAACAAAAACCAGGTGAACAGCATCAGGAATAACGTGATTTTAATAGCATCTGCATCCGTGATTCGGTAATCGAAGAGCAGACGACGAGACGCTTTCTCGCTGAAGGCCCGTTTCATCGCGTGAGCAAAGGCCGACTGTACCGTACGGACGTGGAAAATCGTCATCACCACGACCACAACGGGAAGAATAAAGTGCAGGACGTAAAAGCGCCCAAGCGTAGGGGTGCCAGGCGCATAGCCGCCTACCAGCAAGGTATACAACCCGTCGCCCACTACCGGAATAGCGCGGGCGAAACTGGTGATCACCGTCGCTGCCCAGTAGCTCTTTTGCCCCCAAATCAGGCTGTAGCCAAGAAACGCGGTGATCATCAGCAGCACGTACAACGTGACGCTAACCATCCACATCGTCACATACGGTCTGCGGTAGACGCTGTAATACATGCCACGGAAAATATGCAAATAGCAGGCAAAGAAAAACAGCGATGCGCCGATGGCGTGCATATTGCGCAGCAACTCTCCGTGACTGACCGCGCGCATGATGTGGATGATGGAATCAAACGCCAGCGATGTCGTCGGGACGTAAAACATCGCCAGCACGATACCGGTCAGGATCTGTATTCCCAGCATCACCAGCAGGATCGCACCAACGGCAAACAGCCATACACCGGCGATGGAGCGCGGGAAAGGAATGCGCCAGCGGATTATCTCACACGTCCTTAGCGCCTATACGCACGGTCAGACCATCAGGATGAAAGGCAAACTCAGGAACGGCCAGATTAGTGGTTGCGGGGCCGCGGGTGACCCGTCCGGACGTATCAAACTCCGAACCGTGACACGGGCAAATCCAGCCCTGTCCACCGGGTCTGGTATTGGGAACACAGCCGGCATGCGGACAATACCCCTGAACAACCAGCCACTGCGGATAGTCAGACGCGACCCGTTCGCTGTCCGATTGCGGATCGACAAGCGTGCTGTGGTCACCCGTGCGGGCCGCGACGATCTCTTCCGGCGTGCGATGATGGATGAGGATCAGCTTCCCTTGCCAGATGCGTCTGAGGGTTTGTCCTGCGGCGATCCCCGCCAGCGAGACGTCTATCGGCTCATTTTCTCCGCGCGTTGTTTCGTCCGGCCCTAATGCGGAAATTAACGGCCAGACGGCGGCGGTCACTCCCGCTGCGCCAACAAATTTTGTCAATTTGCACAGGCAGTTGCGTCGTTGCTGCTGAATGTCTTTATCCGGCTGTTTGTTCTCCACCACCACAGCGCTCTCCCTTACTGTTTATCAATACGCGAATAGATATCCTGGAAGCGCTTATTAGCGATCCCGGGGGCCGTAAACGCGCGATAGCTGTCCGGCAGGGTGGCGTTGCCGACTTTAATCAGCATGACCATCCCTTGCGCATAATGCGGGGTGCATTTAATGCCGTAGAAGCCCGCGTTGTCATACTTCACTGCGATCTCCTCATCGATTTTGCCGATAAATCCCGGGTAGCCCGCAGGCGAGAGTTCAGCAATCGAGGCTGCGTTGTGACTCTTATGTTTGCGGATAAATTTCACCGTATCGCCAGGCTGAATCTCCAGGTAGTCTGGCTCATAGACCATGGGGCCTGCTGAACCGCGATTCTTCATCAGTACTTCGTGGGTTTGCGCGAAGGCAGAGGCGGTGAGGAGCAGCAAACACAATACGTTCAGGCTCTTTTTCAGAGAGTTCATGGGGGGCTTCCTTAGGTTTCTTCAGGTCTTTGATAACGAATAAAACAGTTCGCACCATGGCGATCGCGCTCGACGATGGCGTCAATGCCAAACCAGGCGCGGAGATTCTCGCGGGTGAAAATGGTGCAGGGACGGCCCTGCATTTCCAGACGACCGGCGTTCATCACGATGATGCGATCGCAGAACATGGCAGCATGATTGAGATCGTGGAGAGCGGCGACAACCGTCAATTTTTCGCGTTTCACCAGACTGAGAAGGCCAATCTGATGTTGAATGTCGAGGTGATTAGTGGGCTCGTCCATCAGTAGCAGTTGTGGCTGCTGAGCGAGTGCGCGGGCAATATGCAGGCGTTGTTTTTCGCCGCCGGAAAAGGTGTGCCAGCAGCGATGGCGAAGATGCTGAAGATCGACTTTCTCCAGCATGGTCTGGACGATATCGTCATCGTTGTCCGACCACGGATTCAGTAGGCTCAGCCACGGGGTTCGCCCCAGCGAGACGGCCTGTATCGCGGTCAGGCGCTCACTGGTTTCTGCCTGCTGCTCAACCAGCGCGACCTGCTGCGCCAGTTGACGACGTGAATAGCGATGCAGCGCTTTTTGCTGCAACAGGATGTGACCGGCGGTGGGCTTCAGCAGACCGGCCAGCAATGAAATCAGCGACGTTTTCCCGGAACCATTGGGGCCGATAATGCCGACAAACTCACCCGGCGCCACGCTGAGTGAGACGTCATTGACGATCACTTTGCCTTTCACCTGCCAGTGCAGACTTTTCGCCTGAATTATCGCATCGCGGGTGGCAACCAGAGTCGGTACAGGATTGACGGTCATTTGGTCGGGTTTCCTCTGATCAGGATGATGGAAAACGCGGGCGCACCAACCAGGGCCGTAATAACGCCGATAGGCAGAACTTGTCCGGGGAGAAGCGTGCGGGAGATAACATCGGCGACGATCAGGAAAATGGCGCCGATCAGCGCGCTGACAGGCAGCAAACGATGGTGCTGATGGCCTACCAGCAGACGGGCGGCGTGAGGGATCACCAGTCCCACAAAGCCAATTGCGCCGACGATGGAGACCATAATGGCCGTCATACCCGTTACGGCGGCAATCAGCACGCCACGTGTGCGTTTTACCGGAATCCCCAGTGAGGCGGCGGACTCCGCGCCAAAAGAGAAGGCATCCAGATGGCGGGCATAACAGAAGCATATCGCAACGCCAACTAACGCTGTGGGGATCGCCAGCACCACATCCGGCCAGCGGACGCCGCTCAGATTCCCGAGTAACCAGAACATAATGCCGCGTGCCTGTTCCGCGTTAGCTGAACGGGTGATGATCAGCGAGGTCAGCGCATTGAATAACTGGGAACTGGCAATCCCGGCGAGAATGATTTGCGTCGTCACCCCACCGCCTTGTCTGCCGCCTGCCGCTACCGCCAGAAGGGCCACAAACAAAAAGGCAGTCAGGGCACCGACAAATGCGCCGAACGACATGCTGATCATCCCGGCGCCCAGTCCGGTCAGCGCAACCAGCACCGCACCGGTTGATGCGCCTGCGGAAATGCCCAGCAGATACGGCTCGGCAAGCGCATTGCGCAGTAACGACTGTAAAACCACGCCGGACACGGCCAGGCAGGCGCCACAACTGGCGGAGACCAGCGCACGGGTCAGGCGATAGTTCCAGACAATCCCGGCATCCAGCGCATCAACCGGATAATCGGTATCAAACAGATGGTTTGCCAGCGTGTTGAATACGTGCTGCCAGGGAATAAACGTCTCGCCAATGGCGATCCCTGCCAGCAGGACGCCACACATCAGCACGCTAACCCAGAGGGCATGGCCACAAACATTGACCGCCAGCCGACTAACGGCGTGACGCGTCCTGCGTAAATCGCTCATAGTAACCTGCGTTTGGAGTGCATAACACGCGCCGGCCCCGTCAGGAACTGGCGCGAAACGAGGGTTAATGCGCGGCTTGTGGATGCGCTAAGCCATACTCAACCAGGGCGTCAGCCAGTTTTTCAACACCGTCAATCGTTCTGATTCCGGCATTCATGGTCTGTACATCAATCACTGGTAAATGATCGGCTTTAACGGCGGGGATCAGCTGGGTGACCGGGTCGGATTTCAAATAATCCATTTTCACCTGCCAGTCATCGGCCGGGAAACGTCGACGACTCATTTCCCCCAGCACAATCACTGTCGGTTGGGCTTTGGCGATGGTTTCCCAACCGACCGTTGGCCACTCCTCTGCGGAATCAATGACGTTTTTGATACCCAGGGTCTGCGCAATCCAGGCAGCAGGCCCTAATTTCCCGGCGACATACGGATCCAATTGCAGGTCGGCGCTGGAGAACCAGAAAACGGCGGAGACGCTGTTGTCCATCCCGGCGATTTTGTTCTTCGCTGCCGTTTCACGTGCTTTGAGGCTGGCAATCAGTTCTTCGCCCTTATCCTGAACGTCGAAGATCCTCGCTAAGTCGGCCACTTCCTGATAGACCATTGCGATATCAAACATGCCTTTGCGCACGCCGTCACCGCCATCTTCGTTATCTTTCGCGCAGTCTGCCGGTGCGGTATAGACCGGGACTTTCAGTTCGCTGAACTGTTCATAAGACGCCACCGTGCCCGCAGGGCCGATCTGCCATTCGAACTGGCTGGCGACCAGATCCGGTTTTTTGGCAATGATGCCTTCGAAGCTGGGGATGTTCTGCGCAATAACCGCAATCTTGTCATTTGCCGCCTTATACGCGTCGGGAACGGGCCCGAACCACAGCGATGTGCCTACCACGCGATCGGCCAGGCCCAGCGCATACAGGATCTCAGTGCTGTTTTGTCCTACGGTGGCAACACGTTTTGGCGCTGCGTGAAATGTCATATCTCGACCACAGTTTTTTATCGTCAATGGATATTCCGTTTTGGCTGCATGAGAAAGACCTGAGGTGAGAAACAGTGCGGCACCAGCAACAACCAGAAGCATTTTTTTATAAGGTAAAGAGGTAACATTAGCGTGCATTATTATCATCCCGTTCATGCCAGAATCTGAACGTCTGGTCATGGATTATATCGTTCCATATATCGGGAGAGTTCATGACGATAGATGACAGGACATCGTGAAATTTATGCATGACGTTATGCAAA
Organism: Citrobacter sp. Ca225; assembly: GCF_030337175.1. Classification (NCBI taxonomy): domain Bacteria; kingdom Pseudomonadati; phylum Pseudomonadota; class Gammaproteobacteria; order Enterobacterales; family Enterobacteriaceae; genus Citrobacter; species Citrobacter sp. Ca225. The sequence goes on from NZ_JAOWCD010000078.1 coordinate 337,266, forward strand.
TAAAGAAAGTCAGCGGTTCAGTCAAGGATCTGATTCACTCTTTCACGGTGCCTAATATCAAATAATTCATCACATGGACCATCCCGTCCACTCAATGGGGTATAAATTTGACAGCAGGTCTCCTGACTCACGGTAATCAGAATATCGGCCTTCCCATAAAGATTCGCTTTACAGTGACCTGCAACAAAATATGCTGCACGAGGATATTCTGCATCCGCCTACAGTTGCGGGGGCAGTCATGGAATGGGATTGCAATAATCCGCACCATGTTCCTATTCATTACAATGTTGGTGCAATGAAATACTGTCGAAAAAGACTGTATCGGCATTTGTTAACAAGATCAATCGCAAGGGGAAAGACGAATTTTATTGAGTGGGATAAATTTTAGTTGTTGTGTATCAATGTGTTATGTTTTTTTTGAGGATGAAATTGCGGATGTCGAAATGTAATAATGAAAAGCTAAATGAGAATTGATTGACATTGATCAAGTAATATTCTTATTCATGCGTGATTTACGTGATCTCTCCATATGCACTAATTGCCAGTCATCGTGCATATCCATCACAACCTGAAAATGATTACGTCGCCAGAATGAATAACCTCCCGGTAAAAAATGATGGGTATGTAAGTATAATAAGTTGTACCGCTGCTGCTCGCAGAATGTTTCAGCAAAAGCGAGTAACTGACGTCCAATACCTTTTCTGCGGTAACGTTTGTCCACATAGCAGCGACAAATTTCTGCCGTTTCTGTCAAAATATAGCGTCCGCGAAGTTCGGCTATACGGTCGTCATATTGGCAGACGGCCAGGGTCGCAATGAGTTCCTGCTTTTCGCTCCAGGCGCACAGCAATACATTGCGCTGCTGTTGAATATACTGCTGTTGCAGGTTAAAAACATCCTGTCCGGGAGTAGGGGCAGGTCTGTCAGCCGCAAAAAATTCATTCAGATGTTGAATCAGAAATAACTGAACCGCCGGAATATCTTCTCCGGTCATTTCACGTAGCGTAAATGAAATCACGAGTTGTCACTCTTATTTGCAGAAACTGAAAGCTAATAATAACAACACGGGAGGGGAAAAACAGGGGACAGAGCGGAAAATGTTCCGGCCTGTACAGGAACAGACCGGTAAGCGCAAAAAGATTATAAATCAGCCAGCGCCGCGTCGCGGTTCGGGAAAAAGGCCAGACGACCCGGAATCGGCTTAATGCCAGCGCGCGCCATCGTGCGCAGCGGCTGGAACTCAAGGTTACTTACGCGCAGTTCGCAGCCTTCTGGCAATCTTTTCACAAAGCGCTGGAAGGCATCCAGACCACCTGCGTCCAGCACCGGTACCGCGTCCCATTTCAGTACGACAATGCGTTTTCCTTCGATGCGTGACTCCAGATCGGTAAACAATCCTTCAGCGGCTGCAAAGAACAGTGGGCCGATCACGCGCAGCACCAGTACATCATCGGGGACCTCGACGTTAACCGCTGCCAGTCGCGTCATGCGTGCAATACGGCGCATAAACAGTAACGAGGCCAGCACAATCCCGACGCTGATGGCAATGACCATGTCAAACAGCACCGTCAGTGACATACACATCATCATCACAATGATGTCGTCTTTGGGAGCATGACGCAGCAAATCCACAACTTTGTGCGCTTCACTCATATTCCAGGCCACCATCAGCAGCAGGGCCGCCATCGCCGACAGCGGCAGCCATGAGAGCAGCGGTGCCAGCGCCAGCAGCGCCATGATCACCAGCAGCGCGTGGATCACGGCGGAAATAGGGGATGTTGCGCCAGCGCGGACGTTTGCCGCCGAACGGGCAATCGCCGCCGTTGCGGTAATCCCACCAAAGAAGGGGGCGACAATATTACCCAGGCCCTGACCAATCAGCTCGCTGTTGGCTTTGTGTTTCGTGCCGGTCATTCCGTCGAGTACCACGGCGCAGAGCAGGGACTCGATTGCCCCCAGCATGGCCATTGAGAAGGCCGCCGGAAGCAGGGCGCGCAGGGAATCCCAACTCAACGTGAAATCAGAATCCGGCAGGTTCCACGGCAGCACCAGTTGCGGCAGCAGTTGCGGTATCCCGTTGCCCTGTGAGCCGTCGGCCAGAATATAGTGGAACTGAGAACCAATGGTGGCAACGTGGCCGCCCAGCAGGTTGACGATCCCCATGACAGCACAGCCGGCGAGTAGGGCGGGCAGGTGGCCCGGCAGGCGAATGCCCAAACGCGGCCACATCATCAGCGTGCCCAGCGTGACCACCCCGATGGCGGCATCGCCCAGGTTAATGCTCGGCAGAGCCATAAATAGCGCGCCGACTTTTTGCAGATAGTGTTCCGGAACGTGGGCCATCTGCAAACCGAGGAAATCTTTGATTTGCATGGTACCAATGGTGATACCAATCCCTGAGGTAAAACCTAAGGTAACTGAGACCGGGATGTACTCAATCAGGCGGCCAAAGCGGGCCAGGCCAAAGAGGATCAGGAAGACCCCGGACATCAGCGTCGCGACAAGCAGGCCTGCCAGCCCAAACTGTTGTGAAACGGGGTAGAGGATCACCACAAACGCGGCGGTCGGGCCTGAGACGCTAAAACGCGAGCCTCCGGTTAAGGCAATAACAATCCCGGCCACAGCGGAGGTATAAAGTCCGTACTGCGGCGCGACACCACTCCCGATAGCCAGTGCCATCGCCAGCGGGATAGCAATAATCCCGACGGTGATCCCGGCAATCACATCACGGGTAAACCGTGAGGCGGTATATTTTTCTTTCCAACAAGCGTCGATGAGGGCGCGGAAAGGCATCACATGTGAGGAAAAAATTCTGTTCACAATAATGTTTCATCCATGAGCGCATCATCTGTCAACTCAATGAAATGGCGGGTTGGCAGGTGAAGGAGGCATAAGTCATACAAATAAAGGTTACAGACAAAAAAACCCGCCGCAGCGGGTCTTTGAGCCGGGTTCGATTAATGCTCGAACATAGCAGAAATCGATTCTTCGTTGCTGATACGACGAATCGCTTCGGCCAGCATACCCGACAGGGTCAACGTACGCACGTTCGGCAGTGCTTTGATTTCGTCGGTCAGCGGAATGGTATCGCAGACAACGACTTCATCAATCACAGAGTTACGCAGGTTGTTTGCCGCATTGCCTGAGAAGATCGGGTGAGTGGCATAAGCAAATACGCGTTTTGCACCACGTTCTTTCAGCGCTTCAGCTGCTTTACACAGCGTACCACCGGTGTCGATCATATCGTCAACCAGCACGCAGTCACGACCCGCTACGTCACCGATGATGTGCATCACCTGAGAGACGTTTGCACGCGGACGGCGTTTGTCGATGATCGCCATATCGGTGTCATTAAGCAGCTTAGCGATAGCGCGGGCACGCACGACGCCACCGATGTCCGGAGAAACCACAATCGGGTTATCCAGATTCAGCTGCAGCATATCTTCTAACAGAATTGGGCTACCAAATACGTTATCAACCGGTACGTCGAAGAAGCCCTGGATCTGTTCAGCATGCAGGTCAACGGTCAGAACGCGGTCAACGCCGACGCTGGACAGGAAGTCAGCGACAACTTTTGCCGTAATCGGCACACGAGCGGAACGTACACGACGATCCTGGCGCGCATAGCCAAAGTAAGGGATAACGGCGGTGATACGGCCTGCGGAAGCACGGCGCAGGGCATCAACCATAACGACCAATTCCATCAGGTTGTCGTTCGTTGGAGCACAAGTGGACTGGATGATGAAAATATCACCACCGCGTACATTTTCGTTAATTTGTACGCTGACTTCGCCGTCGCTAAAGCGACCTACAGCGGCGTCGCCGAGAGAAGTGTACAGGCGGTTGGCAATACGTTGTGCTAGTTCCGGGGTGGCGTTACCAGCAAAAAGCTTCATATCAGGCACGAGAAGAACCTCAGGCATGCGTCCATTGGTGGAAAGAGTTTGCCAAAAACTGTGCGGGCCAGGCAGGACTCTCTCCATGCGGTGTATTAACGAGCGCGATGCAACGTCTGGAACAGGGTGACGTTGTCACCGAAACTCAGCTTGCCCGGCTTACCCGTCATCATTTATGTTTTATGCGCGCTGGGTTCAAGGCCTCACACCAGTCACATACTGATGTATGCGTCTGGCAATTCGTCATCTCGCCAACGTACTGAAACTTCAATGAGTTAGAGTAACGCTCTATGCAGTGGAGAGAGGTTGACACCCTTCGCCACAAAGGCATTGAGCCATTCCGGGGCTTGCTCAAGCACCTGCCGGGCACGAGACTCTGTATCGAATTCAGCAAAGACACAGGCTCCTGTACCAGTCAGGCGCGACGGCGCGTATTCTAACAGCCAGGAAAGCGCCGCATCAACCTCGCGAAAACGTTTTCTTGCGATAACCTCGCAATCATTGCTGAATTCACATTTTAATAACGTTTCTATTGACCTTTTTGGCGTATTACGGGGGAGGTCGGGATCGTTAAAAATCATCGGCGTTGGAATACTGACGCCAGGATGAGCCACCAGGTACCATTTTTCGGCCGGTTCCACCGGGGTCAGGATCTCTCCGACGCCTTCGGCAAAGGCGGCGTGTCCGCGGACAAACACCGGCACGTCAGCCCCGAGCGTTAAACCGAGCTCGGCCAGTTCGTCCAGCGACAGACCACACTGCCAGAGATGGTTTAGCGCGACCAGCACGGTTGCCGCGTTCGACGATCCGCCGCCCAGGCCTCCGCCCATAGGCAGACGCTTTTCGATACGGATATCCGCACCGCTACCGGCTGGCAGCCGACCGCGCTCTGCGGCTGTTTTCATCAGCAGTCGCGCGGCACGGACGATCAGGTTGTCTTCATGTGCCACGCCGTCAACCGGCGTCAGGAGATGAATTTCGCCGTCGCGACGCGGTTCCAGGCTGAGGGTGTCGCCATAATCGAGGAACTGAAACAGCGTTTGCAGCGTGTGATAACCGTCCGCACGTCGTCCGGTGATGTATAAAAACAGATTCAGTTTTGCCGGAGAGGGCCACTGGGTCATCATTTTACAATCCAGTTATCCATTTTCAGCTTGATACGCTGAGCACCGTCGGAGAGTTCCATATTGGCCGGCATTGCCGGGGAGGTTTTGCTGTCGTACGCGCTATAGACCACTTTCCAGTTTTTTCCGTCCTGGCTGTAGTTCACTTCGCTCAGGCGGTACTGGTCGTCGAGTTTATAGTCGGTCGCGTCGCCCGGCAGGCCAAGGATCCACTGACGCAGGCTGTTTAGCGGGATCGGCATACCGGTCAGCTTGCCGATCATCTCTTCGGCATCGTCAGCGGTATAGCGCTGGCCTTTATTGTCCATCAATTGCACGTTACCCGGCTGCGCGTTCAGTTCAAGCTCGGTGCTGCCAAGCGGGTTGGTCAGCAGCAGGCGATAGCGATCCTGGCCGGTCTGCTGCCAGAAAAAGCGCGCATAGACCTTCTGCTCGTCGGAAATATAGGCAAACGCGCCGCGCGTTTGATACTGATTTAACTGGCGAACCTCCTGCTGATGTTGCCGCCATTGAGGAGAGTCCGGACTTTTCCCCGGGCCTTTCGGCGCGTTGATCGTACAGGCGGTCAGAACCAGGGTTGCCAGCGGAAGCAGGCGGATCAGGCGAAAATCAGGCAGGGTCATAATGATGACGAATCCTTGTGATACGTTGCAATAATAACCCTTAATGCTAGCGCCGCGCGGGTATATCGTCTACGTTCACGTTATCTTAATTTAAGCAATAAGCGATTACTCCAAAAGGGGGCACTCTCTTTTATTGATTCCGCGCATCCTGTATGATGCGAGCAGACTAACCATATCAACGCTGGTACTACTCCCGCAGACATGACCCTTTTAGCGCTCGGCATTAACCATAAGACGGCACCTGTATCGCTGCGAGAACGCGTAACGTTTTCGCCAGATACGCTCGATCAGGCGCTGGAAAGCCTGCTTGCGCAGCCAATGGTGCAGGGCGGCGTGGTCTTGTCGACGTGTAATCGCACGGAGCTGTATCTGAGCGTGGAAGAGCAGGACAACCTGCAGGAAGCGCTGATTCGTTGGTTATGTGATTTCCACAATCTTGATGAAGACGATCTGCGCAGCAGTCTCTACTGGCACCAGGATAACGATGCGGTCAGCCATCTGATGCGTGTCGCCAGTGGTCTGGATTCGCTGGTACTCGGTGAACCACAGATCCTCGGCCAGGTGAAAAAAGCGTTTGCGGATTCACAAAAAGGCCACCTGAACGCCAGCGCGCTGGAACGTATGTTCCAGAAATCGTTCTCCGTTGCCAAACGGGTTCGTACCGAAACCGATATCGGTGCCAGCGCCGTGTCCGTTGCGTTTGCCGCCTGTACGCTGGCGCGCCAAATCTTTGAATCACTTTCCACGGTCACTGTGCTGTTGGTCGGCGCGGGCGAAACCATCGAACTGGTGGCGCGCCATCTGCGCGAACACAAAGTGCAGAAGATGATTATCGCCAACCGCACCCGTGAGCGGGCGCAGGTTCTGGCCGATGAAGTGGGTGCTGAAGTGATCGCACTCAGCGACATCGATGAACGTCTGCGGGAAGCTGACATTATCATCAGTTCAACCGCCAGCCCGCTGCCTATCATTGGTAAAGGGATGGTGGAGCGTGCGCTGAAAAGCCGCCGCAATCAGCCGATGTTGCTGGTGGATATCGCCGTTCCGCGCGATGTCGAACCGGAAGTCGGTAAACTGGCGAACGCTTATCTCTATAGCGTTGACGATCTGCAAAGCATCATTTCGCACAACCTGGCGCAGCGCAAAGCTGCGGCAGTGGAAGCCGAAACGATTGTCGCGCAGGAAACCAGCGAGTTTATGGCCTGGCTGCGTGCTCAGGGCGCCAGTGAAACCATTCGTGAATACCGGAGTCAGTCTGAGCATGTACGGGATGAACTGACTGCAAAAGCGCTTGCTGCTCTGGAACAGGGTGGTGACGCGCAGGCCATTATGCAGGATCTGGCATGGAAACTGACCAACCGCCTGATCCATGCACCAACCAAATCTCTTCAGCAGGCCGCCCGTGACGGGGATGACGAACGCCTGAATATCTTGCGCGACAGCCTCGGGCTGGAGTAGCAACACACCCTTCTTTTTACAAGGTGCATTTACGCCTATGAAGCCTTCTATCGTTGCCAAACTGGAAGCCCTGCATGAACGCCATGAAGAAGTTCAGGCGCTGCTGGGTGATGCGGGAACCATCGCAGACCAGGAACGTTTTCGCGCATTGTCGCGCGAGTATGCACAGCTAAGCGATGTTTCTCGCTGTTTTACGGACTGGCAACAGATTCAGGACGATATCGAAACAGCACAAATGATGCTCGACGATCCTGAAATGCGTGAAATGGCGCAGGAAGAACTGCGCGAAGCGAAAGACAAGAGTGAACAACTGGAACAGCAGCTACAGGTATTGTTGCTGCCGAAAGATCCGGACGATGAACGCAATGCGTTTCTGGAAGTTCGCGCCGGGACTGGCGGTGATGAAGCGGCCTTATTTGCCGGTGATCTGTTTCGCATGTACAGCCGCTATGCCGAAACACGCCGCTGGCGCGTGGAGATCATGAGCGCCAGCGAAGGCGAGCACGGCGGCTATAAAGAGATTATCGCCAAGATCAGCGGCGACGGCGTCTATGGTCGACTGAAGTTTGAGTCCGGCGGGCATCGTGTGCAGCGCGTACCGGCAACGGAATCGCAGGGCCGAATCCACACCTCTGCCTGTACCGTGGCGGTGATGCCGGAGCTGCCGGAAGCCGAACTGCCGGATATCAACCCGGCCGATCTCCGTATTGATACCTTCCGTTCCTCCGGGGCGGGTGGTCAGCACGTTAACACCACCGACTCCGCGATCCGTATTACTCACCTGCCGACCGGCATTGTGGTGGAGTGTCAGGACGAACGTTCGCAGCACAAGAACAAAGCCAAAGCGCTCTCGGTGCTCGGCGCGCGTATTCGCGCGGCAGAAGTGGCGAAGCGTCAGCAGGCCGAAGCGTCAACGCGTCGTAACCTGCTGGGCAGCGGCGACCGCAGCGACCGCAACCGGACCTACAACTTTCCGCAGGGGCGTGTGACCGATCACCGCATCAACCTGACGCTCTACCGTCTGGATGAAGCAATGGAAGGCAAACTGGATATGCTGATTGAGCCGATCGTGCAGGAATACCAGGCCGATCAGCTGGCGGCGCTGTCCGAGCAGGAATAATGGATTTTCAGCACTGGTTACGTGAGGCGATAAGCCAGCTACAGGAGAGTGAAAGCCCGCGTCGCGATGCCGAGATCTTACTCGAATTCGTGACCGGAAAAGGGCGCACCTGGATACTGGCGTTTGGCGAAACGACGTTGACCGACGCCCAGCAGGCACAACTGGCGACGCTGCTGGCTCGCCGTCAACGGGGGGAACCGATCGCGCATTTAACTGGCGTGCGGGAATTCTGGTCGTTGCTGCTGTTTGTTTCACCGGCCACGTTGATCCCGCGTCCGGATACCGAATGTCTGGTGGAGCAGGCGCTGGCGCGACTGCCAACAACCCCGTGCCGCATTCTCGATCTGGGTACTGGCACCGGTGCGATCGCGCTGGCGCTGGCGTCTGAGCGCCCTGACTGCGAGGTCACGGCGGTTGACAGAATGCCGGATGCCGTTGCGCTGGCGCAGCGTAATGCGGCTCATCTGGCTATCAACAATGTCCATATTCTGCAAAGCGACTGGTTTAGCGCCTTGCCGGGGCAGCAGTTTGCGATGATTGTCAGCAATCCGCCGTACATTGACGAGCAGGATCCGCATCTGGCGCAGGGCGATGTCCGCTTCGAACCGCTGAGCGCCCTGGTCGCCGGTGACTGCGGAATGGCCGACATTGTGCACATCATCGAGCAATCTCGCACGCGGCTGGAAGCGGGCGGTTTTCTGCTGATCGAGCATGGCTGGCAGCAGGGTGCCGCGGTGCGTGACGCCTTTAATCGCGCGGGCTACCAGGCGGTAGAAACCTGTCGCGATTATGGCGACAACGAGCGTCTTACGCTCGGACGTAAGCCCGTATGAACAGCGTTACGCTCCTGTTAGGGGTTCACCTCGCTAGCATTGCGCTTTCCGTTAGTCTGTTTGTGCTGCGTTATGGGTGGAGTGAATGTCATTCTGCGCGGGCTCACGCGCGCTGGACGCGCGTCGTACCGCCGATTGTTGACACCGTTTTGTTGCTCACTGGTGTGGGGTTGATCGCTAAAACGCACATCCTGCCATTCACGGAGCAGGGGACATGGCTGACTGAGAAGCTGTTTGGAGTTATCATTTACATCGTTTTGGGTTTTATTGCGCTCGATTACCGTCGGGCGCGCAGTCGGCAGGCGCGATTAATCGCGTTCCCGCTGGCGCTGGTGGTGCTGTACATCATCATTAAACTCGCCACCACAAAAATACCGTTACTGGGGTAAGTCATGAGGTCGTTAGCTGATTTCGAATTTAACAAAGCGCCATTGTGCGACGGGATGATCCTGGCATCGGAATCTATCCGCCTGGATTTCCCTTCGCAAACTGTCTATGACGAGCTGGAACGTCTGGTCAGCCTGGCACAAGAAGAAATTAGCCAGCTTTTGTCTCAGGATGAGCAACTGGAAAAATTGCTGGCACTTTTCTACGGCGAGTGGGGCTTTACTGACACCCGCGGCGTTTACCGCTTGTCCGACGCGCTATGGCTTGACCAGGTACTGAAGAACCGCCAGGGCAGTGCGGTGTCACTGGGGGCAATTTTACTGTGGATTGCCAACCGATTGTCATTACCGCTGGTGCCGGTGATATTCCCGACGCAGCTTATTTTGCGTATCGAGTCGCTGGAAGGCGAGATGTGGCTCATCAACCCGTTTAACGGGGAAACGTTGAATGAGCATACGCTGGAAGTGTGGCTGAAGGGGAATATCAGTCCGGTCGCTGAGTTATTTAACGAGGACCTGGATGAAGCGGATAACGCGGAAGTGATTCGCAAGCTGCTGGACACGCTGAAATCTTCCTTAATGGAAGAACAACAGATGGAGCTGGCGCTGCGAGCGAGCGAAGCGTTACTGCAATTTAACCCGGAAGATCCGTATGAAATACGTGACCGGGGCTTAATTTATGCGCAACTGGAATGTGAACATGTCGCGCTGACCGATTTAAGCTATTTCGTTGAGCAGTGTCCGGAAGACCCGATCAGCGAAATGATTCGTGCGCAGATTAATAACATCTCGCATAAGCAAATTGTCCTGCATTAATTTATCGACATTCTTACTCATCATTAAGGCGATCCTATGAAACAAAAAGTGGTTAGCATTGGCGACATCAAGGTAGCAAACGATCTGCCGTTCGTGCTGTTTGGCGGGATGAACGTGCTGGAATCGCGCGATCTGGCGATGCGCATTTGTGAGCACTACGTGACCGTTACCCAGAAACTGGGTATCCCTTACGTGTTCAAGGCCTCTTTTGATAAAGCCAACCGTTCCTCTATCCACTCCTACCGTGGACCGGGCCTGGAAGAAGGGATGAAAATCTTCCAGGAACTGAAGCAGACCTTTGGCGTAAAAGTGATCACCGACGTTCATGAAGCCAGCCAGGCGCAGCCTGTCGCTGACGTTGTAGATGTGATTCAGTTACCGGCGTTCCTCGCGCGTCAGACCGATCTGGTGGAAGCGATGGCGAAAACCGGCGCGGTCATCAACGTGAAGAAACCGCAGTTCGTGAGCCCGGGTCAGATGGGCAACATCGTGGATAAATTCCATGAAGGTGGTAACGACAAGGTGATCCTGTGTGACCGTGGGGCAAACTTCGGTTATGACAACCTCGTTGTCGATATGCTGGGCTTCAGCGTGATGAAGAAAGTTTCTGGCAACAGCCCGGTGATTTTCGACGTGACCCACGCGCTGCAGTGCCGCGACCCGTTTGGCGCAGCGTCTGGTGGCCGTCGTGGTCAGGTGACTGAGCTGGCGCGTGCCGGTATGGCGGTCGGTCTGGCCGGTCTGTTCATTGAAGCGCATCCGGATCCGGACAACGCGAAATGCGACGGCCCATCCGCGCTACCGCTGGCGAAGCTGGAACAGTTCCTGGTGCAGATGAAAGCGGTTGACGATCTGGTGAAAAGCTTCGACGAGCTCGACACTGAGAACTAAGTCACGCAGAAACAGAAAACCCCGCCGCAGCGGGGTTTTTTTCGTCTGAGGGATCAGGCAAAGATCGTCATCAGATAGGCGGCAAACAGCGCCAGATGCGCCGCACCGTTCAGTACGTTAGTGCGCCCCGTTGAGAACGAGATATGGCACAGCACCAGTGACGCTACCATCACCACCATTTCTGGTGCGTCTAAGCCGAACACCAGGTCATTCCCCGTCGCCCACGCAATCAGCGTTACCACCGGTACCGTCAGAGAGATAGTGGCCAGCACTGAACCGAAGAACAGATTCATGGCGCGCTGCACCTGGTTATTCAGCACTGCTTTCAGCGCCCCAAGCCCTTCCGGAGAGAGGATCAGCAGCGCGACCAGGAAGCCGGTAAAGGCGACCGGGGCGTTCAGTTCGGTCAGCAGTGTCTCCAGCGGGTTTGCGTTCATCTTGGTGACGGCAATGACCGCAATCAGATGAATCACCAGCCAGACGGCATGCCACACATTACTGTGCGCAGAGGGCTTACCGTGATGCGGGTCGTCGTCGTCGCTGTCATCTTCGTGCTCATAAACAAACAGACTCTGGTGCGTTTTGGTCTGAATGAGCAGGAATACGCCGTACATCGCGGCAGAAATTAAGGCCACCAACAGCGCCTGGCCGGTGGTGAAATTCGCACCGGGCAGCGCCATCGGAAACACCAGCACGATAATTGCCAGCGGAAACAAGGCAATCAGATACTGTTTGATACCGAACAGATTCATATACTGAGTGGCGAACTTACGCCCGCCCAGTAATAACGAAAAGCCCACCAGACCACCAGTGACAATCATGATGATGGAATAGAGCGTGTCGCGCATCAGCGTAGGCGCCGCATCACCGGTCGCCATCAGCGCTGAGATCAGGCTGACTTCAAGAATGACCACGGACAGGCTCAGAATGAGTGAGCCGTAGGGTTCGCCGAGGCGATGAGCCAGTACGTCGGCGTGACGAACAACGCTAAAGGCGCTGCTTAAAATACCAATCAGGGCAAGAAGGTTAATGCCGATTACCGCTGGTAGTGAATGGCTGCCCCCCCACAGGAACAGCACTACCAGCGCCACAACCGGGAAAATAAGCGATGTCTCCTTATGGCGGGTTTTCACCGCCTCATGTGCATGTGTCATGAATGCTCTCCATCTCTGCAGGTCGATTTTAGTTATAAATGTAATAAAGCGTGTAAAAAATAACAGAAAACGCAGGCTTTACGGTGATATTTTACGAAATTTTACGGCATTTCGGCCTTTCACCTTTAAAACGACAGAAAGAGAAACTCTTGTTTATAGAGTGTTTAAATAACAGAAACTTATGCAGGCTGCAGGACGAATAAACCTTATTGTAGTGGCAGAGGCGCTCAGGGTTGACCACACTTAAGGTTTAGCCAAAAAGTGGAGTCAATGATGCCCTATCAAGCAAAAAAAGATCTGCCAGACAGCGTACAACACGTCTTACCCACCCATGCCCAGGAGATCTACAAAGAGGCGTTCAATAGCGCCTGGGAGCAGTACAAGGACAAAGCCGATCGCCGCGATGATGCCAGTCGGGAAGAGACCGCACATAAGGTGGCGTGGTCAGCAGTGAAAAAAGAGTATGCCAAAGGTGAAGATGAGAAGTGGCATAAGAAATCCTAACCACTTCAATTATAAGGTCTAACGCTATAGCTCCTGTGAACGCGTAGGCGAATCGTGCTACCCGCCCCCGTTGCTGCCTTGCAAGCGGCCCATGAATTGCATATTGTCGTGATATTGGTTTCAAAATGAGCAGTTAAAATGCCCGGAAGGCGTCAAAAAGTTGTCGCAGGGAAGTATGCAGTGGCGGAGGTGTAAGGTGTTAACGCGTGATTTCTTGATGAATGCCGATTGTAAAACGGCATTTGGTGCTATTGAAGAATCACTCTTATGGTCAGCAGAGCAACGTGCTGCGTCCCTTGCGGCGACGCTGGCATGCCGACCAGATGATGGACCGGTGTGGATCTTCGGTTATGGATCGTTGATGTGGAACCCGGCGTTAGAATTTGAGGAGTCATGTACCGGTACGCTGGTGGGATGGCATCGGGCCTTTTGCCTGCGTCTCACGGCAGGGCGCGGAACCGCGTGTCAGCCGGGACGAATGCTTGCACTAAAAGAGGGCGGACGCACCACCGGTGTGGCCTATCGTCTTCCGGATGCCTCGCTTGAACAGGAATTAACGCTGTTGTGGAAGCGCGAAATGATCACCGGCTGCTACCTGCCGACGTGGTGTCAACTGGCGTTGGACGACGGACGAACGGTCAATGCATTGGTATTTATTATGGATCCGCGCCATCCGCTGTATGAGTCGGACACGCGAGCGCAAATTATCGCCCCGTTGATTGCTGCTGCCAGTGGGCCGCTTGGTACGAACGCGCAGTACCTGTTTTCGCTTGAACAGGAGTTGCAGAAACTGGGGATGCAGGATGAGTGTCTTAACGATCTGGTGACTAACGTGCGCGGTTTGTTAGGGGAGTCCCTGCCTGAAGGTGTTTTGCGGCCGGGTTTCGCGTGAGGCTTATGTCGGCCCGGCTGCGTAAGCGCGACCGGGCCATTTGCGTATCAGGCGGCGATATAACTGATGGAATGTTCAAGCGACTGGCTATGACTGTCGATCAGGACATTCCAGACGCCGGTATACGGTACGGTCAACCATGCGTTATCACGGTTCTGCACGCTTAATATGTCGGTCTGCGTGTCTTTAACGTGATTTTTTTCGCTCATCAGATGGATGTGGCAACGCTCCGAACAGCGTACGACCACGGTATCCCCACCAAATAACTTCAAACTTGCCTTTACTAATGCCATTTCTCACCCCGTATTGAAAACAACGTACTTCCTTTCGGAAGTGCTGCGTGATGTTGTTCACATTTTACCCATGAGGCATAACACCAAAGAGTTAGGCTGCGGATGCTGATTTTGATCAAAAAATGGCATAACGATTAAACAATAGTGACAAAATCCCGGAGAAAAGCGTGATCGGGCGCACTTACTTTTGGTAAAGATACGCCCCAATAAGATTAAATTCGGAAATAACCGGCTGTTTCAGCAAGCTTGCCTGAAAAGGGGGATTAAAAGGTGAGCACTTTGTCGGCGGCCAGCGTCCATTGCGCCAGTTCCACCAGCGTTCCGACTTCCACGCCGTCGATCAGCGGCAGTGTCGTGATCCCGCGCCCGTCCGTGCAGGTCTTGCACAGTTTTACCGGGACGTTCTGGGCAGTAAGGATCTCCAGCATCTGCTGGATGTTGTAGCCTTCTGTGGGCTTCTGACCGCGCAAACCCGCCGTAACGGCATCCGACATCAGAAACAGACGAAGGTCTAGGTCGCTCGCCTGTTCACGTAACGCGATCGCCAGCCGCAGGCTGTTAAATAACGATTCGCTACCGTATGCCGCACCGTTGGCAATGATCACTATCTTTTGCATGTTGACTCCTGTTAGCGGGGAAGTTTGAATTGTCAGTCACTTATGTTACCGCGCAAGTGGGGTGATACCAACGAAAGTCTGTGGAAAAGGAGAGCCTGGCAAGAGTAAGGATATTCCTGAAAGTGTGAGAAAACCTGCAAAACGACGAGGAGTCAGGTAAGCTTTTTAAGGTTAAGTTAACTGAATTCCGTAAGAAGCTATCGTCAATTTGAGTCGTTTTGTATCGCATTCCCTCCCTCTCTGGTTACTCTTGCTGTTAGCAGGCGGTCACGCCAGTGCACAATCCGCCTTTATGCAACAGGCCGAAAATCCCTTTGATAATAACCAGGACGGGTTGCCCGATCTGGGCATGGCTCCCGAATCGCATGAAGGCGAAAAACATTTCGCCGAGATGGTAAAAGCCTTTGGCGAGGCGAGCATGATCGATAACGGTCTGGATACCGGCGAGCAGGCAAAGCAATTTGCCTTTGGCCAGGTGCGCGATGCGGTGAGTGAGCAGGTGAATCAACAACTGGAATCCTGGCTGTCGCCATGGGGGAAGGCCAGCGTCAACGTGCAGGTCGATAACGAAGGCAATTTCAACGGTAGTCGCGGAAGCTGGTTTGTCCCCTGGCAGGATAACTCGCGCTACCTCACCTGGAGTCAACTGGGTCTTACTCAGCAGGATGACGGGCTGGTGAGTAATGTGGGTATCGGCCAGCGCTGGGTGCGTGACGGCTGGCTGCTCGGCTATAACACTTTCTACGATAATCTGCTCGATGAAAACCTCCAGCGCGGCGGGCTGGGCGCTGAAGCGTGGGGGGAATACCTGCGGCTGTCGGCCAATTATTACCAGCCGTTTGCCTCATGGCGCGCCCATACGCCGACGCTGGAGCAACGAATGGCGCGCGGTTACGACGTAACCGCGCAAATGCGACTGCCGTTCTACGAATATCTCAATACCAGCGTTAGCCTGGAACAATATTTTGGTGACAGCGTCGATCTGTTCGATTCCGGAACGGGCTATCACAATCCGGTGGCGGTGAAACTGGGGCTGAATTACACCCCGGTCCCGCTGGTCACGGTCACCGCCCAGCACAAGCAGGGGGAGAGCGGTCTCAGCCAGAACAACCTCGGGCTGAACCTGAACTACCGCTTCGGCGTACCGCTGAAAAAACAACTGGCTGCCAGCGAGGTGGCGGAGAGCCAGTCGCTGCGCGGAAGCCGCTACGATCATCCGCAGCGCAACAACCTGCCGACGATGGAGTATCGTCAGCGCAAAACCCTGAGCGTATTTCTGGCAACCCCACCGTGGGATCTGCATCCGGGCGAAACGGTGCCGCTAAAATTGCAGGTACGTAGTCGGCATGGCGTTCGTCATCTCACCTGGCAGGGGGACGCGCAGGCGCTGAGCCTGACGGCGGGGGCAAACGCGGAAAGCGTTGAGGGTTGGACGGTGATTATGCCGGCCTGGGACAGCAGCGAAGGCGCGAATAACCGCTGGCAGTTGTCGGTAGTGGTGGAAGATGAGAAGGGGCAGCGTGTCTCTTCCAATGAGATCACGCTCACGCTGACGGAACCCTTTATGGCAATGCCAGGGGACGATCCGCGCTGGAGGTTGCTCCCGGAGGAGTAATCAGAAGATACGTTCCTGATGCACCCACACTGCCGCTTCAACACGTGATTTAAGCTTCATCTTCTTCAGCATATGCTTCACGTGGACTTTCACCGTGCTCTCGGTGATATCCAGGCGGCGGGCAATCATTTTGTTCGGTAGACCCTGGGCGATAAGCTTCAGAATGTCACGCTCACGCGGGGTGAGTTGGGTGACATCGCGATCGGAGGTGGCGCGGTTGGCGCGCAGGCTGGCAGCCAGCACCGGCGTTAACGCTTCGCTTAAGACCATCTCTCCGGCGG
Source organism: Citrobacter sp. Ca225 (assembly GCF_030337175.1). Taxonomy (NCBI): domain Bacteria; kingdom Pseudomonadati; phylum Pseudomonadota; class Gammaproteobacteria; order Enterobacterales; family Enterobacteriaceae; genus Citrobacter; species Citrobacter sp. Ca225. The sequence goes on from NZ_JAOWCD010000078.1 coordinate 353,769, forward strand.
CAGCCTGCTGTAACGACTTAAGCAGATCTTCCGGTTCCATATCCTTCAACAGATAACCATCAGCCCCGCGCTTGAGCGCCGTCACGACATCTTCCTCATGATTCGACACGCTAAAGACGACGATCCGTCCGGACAGCGCTTTCTCACGTAATTTGTCTAAGGTTTCCAGCCCGTTCATCCCCGGCATGTTCAGGTCGAGCAGGATCAGATCCGGGTCAAGCGATTCGGCCAGTTCGATACCCTGTTCGCCGTTGCTGGCTTCACCGACCACGGTGATATCGGGCGCCATGCTGACAAGCTGTTTGACGCCGGTCCGCAACATCGGATGATCGTCGATGAGCAGGATAGTTGCCGGTTCCTGATTATTCATGGGTATCTCCTTGAACTTCTGTGAAGTATTTTTCGGGAATAAACGTGACAGCGACTTCAGTGCCTCCCGTCTCGCGACGGCGTACCTGGCAATCTCCGCGCAGGCTCTGTGCCCGGTCGCGCATAATGATCATGCCATAGTGGTTACTGCGTTCGGCGTTCTCAGGAACGCCGCAGCCGTTGTCCTGTACAGTCAATTTTACCTGCTTGCCTTTCAGCGCCACGGTGACCACCACATCATCAGCGTGAGAATGCTTAAGCGCATTGCTTAAGGCTTCGCGGGCAATTTGCAGCAGGTGAATTGCCTGATGCGAAGGCACCAGGCGCGGTGGTAACTGGTAATCCAGTTTCACCGTAAAACCAAAACGGACGCTGTATTCCTGGCAGCTGGCTTCCAGCGCGGGGCGCAGACCGGGTTCCGTCAGCCGTAAGCGAAACGTCGTCAACAGTTCACGCAGTTGCGCCCAAGACGCATTCAGCTCGTTGCGGATCTGGCCGAGCAGGTCGCGGCTGCTGTCAGGCAATGTCTCTCCCTGCATTTGCAGACAACTGACCTGCATCTTCATACAGGACAGTGATTGTGCAATAGAATCATGCAGTTCGCGCGCAATGGTTGCACGCTCTTCCATGACAATCAACTGCTGCTGGCGTTCCTGATTGCGATCCAACGCCAGCGTCGCGGTGAGCTGTTCCACGACGGTATCCACCAGTTGCTGCTGATCGTGGCTCAGGTGACGCCCCTGCGGCAGGGTCGCCAGCAAAATGCCGTACTGGGTATGGGTGTCCGTTAAGCGCCATTTCAGCGTCATTCCCCCTTCAATTGGCGGCAGCGACTCGCGGGGACAGAGATGGCACCCTTTATCATCACAGCTGATATCGGACTGGCAGGTAAATTCCTGATGGTTCTCTTCATCTTCCTGGTCATAAACCCGCAGTTCGATGTCATGCATTTGGGTCAGGTTTTGCAGACCGTTCAGCACCGGGGAGAGTCGTTCGCAAAGCGGCACCGGCGAATGCAGACGGCGGTTGGCCTGCCAGAGAAAAGAGAGGATCTGGTTTTTCTGCTCCAGCCCGGCCGTTTTTTCTCTGACGCGTTGTTCGAGCACTGAATAGCTTTCTGCCAGTTCGTCGGACATGTTATTAAGCGCGTCGCCGAGCATCGCCATCTCATTACGCCCGCCGATTTGCGCGCGTTGGGTAAAGTCGCGCTGACTGACGGCGCGGGCCATCGACAACAATTGCTTCCACGGCTGAAGCAGTCGCGCCCGCAGCCAGATAATGGTAAAGACCAGCAGCAGCGCCATAAAAATCGCCATCACCCGGTGCACCATCACCACGCGTTCGATGCGCATTTCGGTGGTGTGGTCAAACGCGGAGACGAGCCGATCAAGGCCAGCGACAAACTGGTTGACGTCGGCCGCGACGGCGTCTCTGCTACTGGCTTGCCGCAGGCCGGGGGAGAGTTCGCGATGCCAGTAATCCTGGAGGGCGCGCAGTTGTTCCTGCTGACCGTCGCGTTCTGCTGCGCGGGTCAGTTCCGGGCTGAACGCGGTCTGCTCCATCTCATCAAGCAATTTCTGGTCGTCAGCGCTCAGTGGTACCGCGGCGAGCAGTCGATAGCTTTGCATCCGCAGCGATCCGGTTTTATTAATGGCGTGCGCGCTACCCTGGACGCCCTGAACCAGCCAGCCAGAGACAGCCATACCCGCCACGCCGATCGCGGTTGAGAGCATCACAATAAGCGCCACCTGGTTAACCAGCGTGAGCGGAGAGAGACAACGTTTTAGCATAAAACCTTCTTCCTTCAGGTCTCCGGACAGCGAATGGGGAAACCTCAATGAATGACGAGAGTGCCGGGCAGAATCGGCAGTGGCGTTATTCTCGACCATCCCCTGGAGTATACCCATACCTAAAGCGAGTTACCTCTTAATTGCCGTATCCGGAGGGGATTTGAGGAAGGGGGTAGCTGCGGCAGGCAGCACTGTGAAAAACCACGTATTTTTTGGTGAATTATCCTACTCACTTAGGGTGATCATGATTTTTCTGTTGAGATATCGACAACTTTTCCTTTGATTTATATCAACTTACCTCGCGCTGTAAACCCTAATGTTTCAGGCATCGAATCGAGTATCAGAGGTGTCTATGAGTCACTCATCCGTCCCCGAAAGGGCATCTGGAGCTGTAATCACAGAATGGCGGCCGGAAGATCCGGCATTCTGGGCACAGCGAGGTCATCGTATCGCCAGTCGCAACCTGTGGATTTCTGTCCCCTGTCTGCTGCTGGCGTTTTGCGTCTGGATGTTATTCAGTGCTGTTGCGGTGAATCTGCCGAAAGTCGGTTTCACGTTTACCACTGAACAGTTGTTTATGCTGACGGCGTTACCGTCGGTCTCTGGCGCGTTATTACGTGTGCCTTACTCCTTTATGGTACCGGTCTTCGGCGGTCGTCGCTGGACCGCGTTCAGTACCGGGATCCTGATTATCCCGTGCGTCTGGTTAGGGTTCGCGGTACAGGATACGTCCACACCGTTCAGTACCTTTATCGTGATTTCACTGCTGTGCGGCTTTGCCGGCGCAAACTTTGCCTCCAGTATGGCGAACATCAGCTTCTTCTTTCCAAAGCAGAAGCAGGGCGGTGCGCTGGGGCTGAACGGCGGTCTGGGAAATATGGGCGTCAGCGTGATGCAGCTTGTTGCGCCGCTGGTGGTCTCGCTGTCGATCTTCGCTGTCTTTGGCAGCCACGGCGTTGAGCAACCGGATGGTTCGCAACTGTATCTGGCGAATGCCGCATGGATCTGGGTGCCGTTCCTCGCCTTCTTCACGCTGGCGGCCTGGTTTGGTATGAATGAACTGGCGACCTCAAAAGCATCGTTGAAGGAGCAATTACCGGTTCTCAAGCGCGGTCATCTGTGGATCATGAGCCTGCTTTATCTGGCGACGTTCGGCTCGTTCATAGGGTTTTCCGCAGGTTTTGCGATGCTGTCAAAGACCCAGTTTCCGGAGATTCAGATCCTGCATTATGCATTTTTTGGTCCCCTGGTTGGCGCGCTGGCGCGTTCTGCGGGCGGGGCGATCTCTGACCGATTAGGCGGGACTCGTGTCACGCTGGTGAACTTCGTGCTGATGGCGATTTTCAGCGGTCTGCTGTTCCTGACCTTACCAACCAACGGCGCGGGTGGCAGTTTCATCGCCTTCTTCGCGGTCTTCCTTGCCTTGTTTATGACGGCCGGGCTGGGTAGCGGCTCCACCTTCCAGATGATCTCCGTTATCTTCCGTAAGCTGACGATGGATCGCGTGAAGGCTGAAGGCGGCTCTGAAGAGAAAGCGATGCGCGAAGCGGCGACCGATACGGCAGCAGCGTTAGGCTTTATCTCTGCGATTGGCGCGATTGGCGGCTTCTTTATCCCGAAAGCGTTTGGTACCTCGCTGGCCTTAACCGGCTCACCGGTTGACGCGATGAAAGTCTTCCTGATCTTCTATATCGCCTGTGTGATTATCACCTGGTTGGTATACGGACGACATTCGAAAAAATAAAAACAGCAGTCATGTATTCCCCATTGCGCGGCGTTAGACCGCGCTTTTTTTTTGCCTCTGATTAGTTACAACATACTGATGGTTTTATTGTCACGTCGCTCTGTCAGTTCGTTGCGAAAAGAGGTCAACCAGAGGGGCATACCCCTTAATACCCACTCGTAAAGAATTTAACATTTACGGAAAATACGATTGAAAAAATAAGCTTTAGAAACAAATGGATATAGTTAAATGCCCAATCCTCCAAAAGGGGTATTTCAAAAATTACCCTCCGTTTTCATCCCTGTATGCCTTGATCGTTATCAATTCTCACGACCTTTCAGAGCGTTACCTTCGCTCTCAATCAAGCAATGTCGATTTATCAGAGAGCCGTCAGGCTCCACAGGAGAGAACCGATGAGTAAATTCCTGGACCGGTTTCGCTACTTCAAGCAGAAGGGTGAAACCTTTGCCAATGGGCACGGCCAGCTTCTCGAAACCAACCGGGACTGGGAGGATGGATATCGCCAGCGTTGGCAGCACGATAAAGTTGTGCGCTCAACCCACGGGGTTAACTGCACCGGCTCATGTAGCTGGAAAATCTACGTTAAAAACGGTCTGGTGACCTGGGAAACCCAGCAAACCGACTACCCACGTACCCGTCCGGACATGCCAAACCACGAGCCTCGTGGCTGTCCGCGTGGTGCGAGTTACTCCTGGTATCTCTACAGTGCTAACCGACTGAAATACCCGCTGATGCGCAAACGTCTGATGAAGATGTGGCGTGAGGCGAAGACACTGCACAGCGATCCGGTTGACGCCTGGGCGTCCATCATCGAAGACGCCGATAAAGCAAAAAGCTTTAAACAAGCGCGTGGTCGCGGTGGTTTCGTCCGTTCCTCCTGGCAGGAAGTGAATGAGCTGATTGCCGCTTCTAACGTCTATACCGTGAAAACGTACGGCCCGGACCGCGTAGCGGGCTTCTCGCCGATCCCGGCGATGTCGATGGTTTCTTATGCGTCCGGCGCGCGTTATCTCTCCCTGATTGGCGGCACCTGCCTGAGCTTCTACGACTGGTACTGTGACCTGCCACCGGCATCTCCGCAGACCTGGGGTGAGCAGACCGACGTGCCGGAATCCGCTGACTGGTACAACTCCAGCTACATCATCGCCTGGGGATCTAACGTTCCGCAGACCCGTACGCCGGATGCTCACTTCTTTACCGAAGTCCGTTATAAAGGCACCAAAACCGTTGCGGTAACGCCGGACTACGCTGAAATCGCCAAGCTGTGCGACCTCTGGCTGGCGCCGAAGCAGGGCACCGATGCGGCGATGGCGTTGGCAATGGGTCACGTCATGCTGCGTGAATTCCATCTCGACAATCCGAGCCAGTACTTTACCGACTACGTACGTCGCTACACCGACATGCCGATGCTGGTGATGCTGGAAGCGCGTGACGGTTACTATGCCGCGGGCCGTATGCTGCGCGCTGCTGACCTTGTGGATGCGCTGGGCCAGGAAAATAATCCGCAATGGAAAACCGTTGCCATTAACAACAATGGTGACATGGTTGCGCCGAACGGCTCGATCGGTTTCCGCTGGGGTGAAAAAGGCAAATGGAACCTCGAGCAGCGCGATGGTACGACCGGTGCCGAGACAGAACTGCAATTGAGTCTGCTGGGTAGCCAGGACGAGATCGCCGAGGTGGGCTTCCCGTACTTTGGTGGTGAAGGCACCGAGCACTTCAATAAAGTCGAACTGGAAAACGTGTTGCTGCACAAACTGCCGGCTAAACGTCTGCAACTGGCAGACGGCACAACGGCGCTGGTTACCACCGTCTATGACCTGACGATGGCTAACTACGGTCTGGAACGCGGTCTGAACGATGCCAACTGCGCCACCAGTTATGACGACATCAAAGCGTATACCCCGGCGTGGGCAGAACAGATTACCGGCGTACCACGTGCACAGATCACCCGCATCGCGCGTGAGTTTGCCGACAACGCCGATAAGACGCATGGCCGTTCGATGATCATCGTCGGTGCCGGTCTGAACCACTGGTATCACCTCGATATGAACTATCGTGGTCTGATCAACATGCTGGTGTTCTGTGGCTGTATCGGCCAGAGCGGCGGCGGCTGGGCGCACTATGTCGGCCAGGAAAAACTGCGTCCGCAGACCGGCTGGCAGCCGCTGGCGTTTGCCCTCGACTGGCAGCGTCCGGCACGTCACATGAACAGTACGTCGTACTTCTACAACCACTCCAGCCAGTGGCGCTATGAGACCGTTACCGCGCAGGAACTGCTGTCACCACTGGCGGATAAATCGCGCTACAGCGGTCATCTGATTGATTTCAACGTGCGTGCTGAGCGCATGGGCTGGCTGCCGTCCGCACCGCAGCTTGGTACCAACCCGTTGACTATCGCCGAAGACGCGAAGAAAGCCGGGATGACGCCGGTGGATTACACCGTCAAATCACTGAAAGAAGGTTCGATCCGTTTCGCGGCCGAGCAGCCGGAGAACGGGAAAAACCATCCGCGCAACCTGTTCATCTGGCGCTCCAACCTGCTGGGCTCGTCCGGTAAGGGGCATGAATACATGCTGAAATACCTGCTGGGAACTGAACACGGGATCCAGGGGAAAGATCTGGGTCAGCAGGGAGGCGTGAAGCCGGAAGAAGTGGAATGGCAGGACAACGGTCTCGACGGCAAGCTGGACCTGGTCGTGACGCTGGACTTCCGTCTGTCGAGTACCTGTTTGTACTCCGACATCGTGCTGCCAACGGCGACCTGGTATGAAAAAGACGACATGAATACCTCGGATATGCATCCGTTTATTCATCCGCTGTCTGCGGCCGTTGACCCGGCCTGGGAATCGAAAAGCGACTGGGAAATCTACAAGGCTATCGCGAAGAAATTCTCAGAAGTCTGCGTGGGGCATCTCGGGAAAGAGACAGATGTCGTCACGCTGCCGATTCAACACGATTCTGCCGCCGAACTGGCGCAGCCGCTGGACGTGAAGGACTGGAAAAAAGGCGAATGCGATCTGATTCCGGGCGTCACCGCGCCGCACATTATGACCGTTGAACGCGATTACCCGGCGACTTATGAACGGTTCACCTCGATCGGCCCGCTGATGGAGAAAATCGGTAACGGCGGTAAAGGGATCGCCTGGAATACTCAGAGCGAAATGGACCTGCTGCGTAAGCTTAACTACACCAAGGCAGACGGCCCGGCAAAAGGCCAACCAATGCTCAACACCGCCATTGACGCGGCAGAGATGATCCTGACCCTGGCGCCAGAAACGAATGGCCACGTGGCGGTAAAAGCCTGGGCCGCGCTCAGCGAGTTTACCGGACGCGACCATACGCATCTGGCGACCAATAAAGAAGAGGAAAAAATCCGCTTCCGCGATATCCAGGCGCAGCCGCGTAAGATCATCTCCAGCCCGACGTGGTCCGGTCTGGAAGACGAACACGTCTCTTACAACGCCGGTTACACCAACGTACATGAGCTGATTCCGTGGCGTACGCTGACCGGTCGTCAGTCGCTGTATCAGGATCACCAGTGGATGCGTGATTTCGGCGAAAGCCTGCTGGTTTACCGTCCGCCTATCAACACCCGTTCGGTGAAATCAGTGATGGGCGAGAAATCCAACGGTAACCCGGAAAAAGCGCTCAACTTCCTGACGCCACACCAGAAATGGGGCATCCACTCTACCTACAGCGACAACCTGCTGATGCTGACCTTGTCACGCGGCGGCCCGATTGTGTGGATGAGTGAAACCGACGCCAAAGATTTGGGCATTGAAGATAACGACTGGATCGAAGTGTTCAACAGTAACGGTGCCCTGACGGCGCGTGCGGTGGTAAGCCAGCGTGTTCCGGCCGGGATGACCATGATGTATCACGCCCAGGAACGTATCGTGAACCTGCCAGGGTCTGAAATTACCCAGCAGCGCGGCGGGATCCACAACTCAGTGACCCGTATTACGCCAAAACCCACTCACATGATTGGTGGCTATGCGCAACTGGCCTACGGCTTTAACTACTACGGTACCGTCGGTTCAAACCGTGATGAATTTGTTGTGGTACGTAAGATGAAGAACATTAACTGGTTGGATGGCGAAGGCAATGACCAGGTACAGGAGAGCGTAAAATGAAAATTCGTTCACAAGTCGGCATGGTGCTGAATCTCGATAAGTGCATCGGCTGCCACACCTGTTCTGTGACCTGTAAAAATGTCTGGACCAGCCGCGAAGGGATGGAATACGCCTGGTTCAACAACGTGGAAAGCAAGCCTGGCGTTGGTTTCCCGAATGACTGGGAAAACCAGGAGAAATGGAAGGGCGGCTGGATCCGTAAAATCAACGGCAAACTGCAGCCGCGTATGGGGAACCGTGCGATGCTGCTCGGTAAAATTTTCGCCAACCCGCATCTGCCGGGAATTGACGACTATTACGAGCCGTTTGACTACGACTACCAGAACCTGCACAACGCGCCGGAAAGTAAGCACCAGCCGATTGCCCGTCCACGCTCGCTGATTACCGGCAAGCGGATGGACAAAATCACCAGCGGTCCGAACTGGGAAGAAATTCTGGGTGGCGAATTTGAAAAACGCGCCAAAGACCAGAACTTCGAAAACATGCAGAAGGCGATGTACGGTCAGTTTGAAAACACCTTCATGATGTATCTGCCGCGCCTGTGCGAGCACTGCCTCAACCCGGCGTGCGTGGCGACCTGCCCGAGCGGCGCCATCTACAAGCGTGAAGAAGACGGCATCGTGCTGATCGACCAGGATAAGTGCCGCGGCTGGCGGATGTGCATCACCGGCTGTCCGTACAAAAAGATCTACTTCAACTGGAAGAGTGGGAAGTCCGAGAAGTGCATCTTCTGTTATCCGCGTATTGAAGCTGGCCAGCCAACCGTCTGTTCCGAAACCTGCGTGGGCCGTATTCGTTATCTCGGCGTACTGCTGTATGACGCAGATGCGATTGAAAGCGCGGCGAGCACCGAACACGAAAAAGATCTGTATCAGCGCCAACTGGATGTCTTCCTCGATCCGAACGACCCGGTGGTCATCGAACAGGCGCTGAAAGACGGTATTCCATTGAGCGTGATTGATGCCGCACAGCAGTCGCCGGTTTATAAAATGGCGATGGACTGGAAGCTGGCACTGCCGCTGCATCCGGAATATCGCACGCTGCCGATGGTATGGTATGTGCCGCCGCTGTCCCCGATTCAGTCGGCGGCGGATGCGGGTGAGCTTGGCAGCAACGGCATTCTGCCGGACGTCGACAGCCTGCGTATTCCGGTTCAGTACCTTGCTAACTTGCTCACCGCAGGCGATACCCAACCGGTGTTGCTGGCGCTGAAACGGATGCTGGCGATGCGTCACTATAAACGTGCGGAAACCGTTGACGGTAAAGTGGATACCCGCGCGCTGGAAGAGGTGGGCTTAAGCGAAGCACAGGCGCAGGAGATGTACCGCTATCTGGCGATTGCCAACTACGAAGATCGTTTTGTCGTACCGAGTAGCCATCGTGAACTGGCGCGTGATGCGTTCCCGGAGAAAAGCGGTTGTGGCTTTACCTTCGGCGACGGTTGCCACGGTTCTGACACCAAATTCAACCTGTTCAACAGCCGCCGCATTGACGCCATCGATGTGACCAGCAAAACGGAGCCGCACCAATGATTGAACTCGTCATTGTTTCGCGTCTGCTCGAGTACCCGGATGCTGCCCTGTGGCAGCATCAGCAGGAACTGTACGATGCACTCGCGTCATCTGAAAATCTTGATAAAGAGGATGCGCATACGCTCAGCGTTTTCCTGCGCGATTTAACCGCGCAGGAGATGCTGGATGTGCAGGCCAACTACAGCGAACTGTTTGACCGCGGTCGGGCAACCTCGCTATTGCTGTTCGAACATGTCCACGGTGAGTCACGCGACCGCGGTCAGGCGATGGTTGATCTGATGGCGCAGTACGAGCAGCACGGTTTACAGCTCGACAGTCGTGAATTGCCGGATCATCTGCCGCTGTATCTGGAATACCTGGCACAGTTGCCGAAGCGCGAGGCGCTGGGCGGGTTGCAGGACATCGCCCCGATTCTGGCGCTACTGAGTGCGCGTCTGCAACAACGTGAAAGCCGCTATGCGGTGCTGTTCGACCTGCTGCTGAAGCTGGCGAATGCGACGATCGACAGAGACAAAGTTGCCGAAAAAATTGCCGATGAAGTTCGCGACGATACGCCGCAAGCGCTCGATGCGGTCTGGGAAGAAGAGCAGGTGAAATTCTTTGCCGATCAGGGCTGCGGCGAGTCTGAAATCTCCGCTCACCAGCGTCGTTTTGCCGGAGCCGTTGCGCCGCAATATCTGAATATCACCACCGGAGGACAGCAATAATGCACTTCCTGAATATGTTCTTCTTTGACATCTATCCGTATATCGCCGGGTCTGTGTTTCTGATTGGTAGCTGGCTGCGTTATGACTACGGTCAGTATACCTGGCGCGCCGCGTCCAGCCAGATGCTGGATCGCAAGGGGATGAACATGGCCTCAAACCTGTTCCACTTCGGGATTCTGGGGATCTTCGCCGGTCACTTCCTCGGTATGCTGACGCCGCACTGGATGTATGAAGCGTGGCTGCCTATTGAAGTGAAACAGAAGATGGCAATGATTGGCGGCGGCGCGGCGGGCCTGATGTGTCTCGTGGGCGGCGTGTTGTTGCTCAAACGTCGTCTGTTTAGCCCACGCGTGCGGGCGACCACCACCGGCGCTGACATCCTGATCCTCTCGCTGCTGGTGATCCAGTGTGCGCTGGGACTGTCGACCATTCCGTTCTCCGCCCAGCATATGGACGGCAGCGAAATGATGAAACTGGTGGGATGGGCGCAGTCTGTGGTGACGTTCCACGGGGGGGCATCGGCGCATCTGGAGGGGGTGGCGTTTATCTTCCGTCTGCACCTGGTACTGGGGATGACGCTGTTCCTGCTGTTCCCGTTCTCCCGTCTGGTACACATCTGGAGCGCGCCCGTGGAGTATCTGACGCGCAAATACCAGATTGTTCGCGCCCGTCACTGATGGGTGGCTTTATCAGAAACCTCGCATTCGCGGGGTTTTTTTTCGCCCCAGCCGAGGTTATTTCCTGCCGCCGCAAACAGAATTAACGCGCCGCCTGTCAGTTGTGTGGCGTTAAGTGAATGACCAAACACCACGTTATCGACGACGATCGCCACCACCGGATAAATAAACGACAGCGAACCGGTAACAGGCGTGGGCAATTTCTGAATGGCGCTGTACAGCAACTGGTACATGATGCCGGTATGAACAATCCCCAGCGTCAGTAAGATACCCCACGGGTATGCGTGGATGAGCGCCGGGAACTGGGCCAGCGGCAAGAGCATGACCACTCCCGTCAGCACCTGAATAAAGGCAATATGCTGTGGCGCGATGCTTCTCAGTCTGCGGGTAATGATTGCCGTCAGGGCGTAAAAGAACGCTGCACCAAGTGCGAGGGCCACACCGGTTAACCAGGCTGTAGGATGGCCTCCGGTCAGTTCACCCGATAATAAAATGACCACGCCACCAAAGGCGAGGAACAGCCAGCCCCATTTTACTGCACTGACTCGCTCGCCCATCAGCATTCCCATCATCACCAGCATAAAGGGCTGGGTGTTGTACACCACGGTCGACAGACCGATTGAGATGCGCTCGTAGGCGGCAAACAGCAGCAACCAGTTTACGACCAGCGCGATGCCGCCCAGGATTGCCAGCCCCAACGTGACGCTGGTCAGCGGGCTAAACGGTTGTTTGCTGAGACGGATAAAGAGAAATAGCGCGATAGCCCCAATCAGGCAGCGCCAGAACACCACGTCAGTAACCGGCAGGCCGGAAAGTAACACAAACGCGCCGATTGAACCGGAAATCACCATTGCCAGGCTCATTTGCCAGACGCCTTGCTGAAGATCACGCATCACACACCTCCTGATTGAAGGCTCTATTTTCGAAAATGGCTGTTCGCTTTTACAGCGTTGATATAAGGTGAAATGCGTGAATAACTTTTTATTATCAGGAAAAATTGATGAATGACCTTATTGATGAAATCGATCGACGGATAGTAGCGTGTCTGGTAGAAGATGCGCGGATGTCATTAAAGGTATTGAGTGGTCGGGTAGGATTGACTTCACCGAGTACCGCTGAGCGTGTGAAACGCCTGGAAGAGCGCGGCGTCATTCAGGGATATGGCGCGCAGGTAAACCTGACTGCGCTGGGATATACCTTGCAGGCGCTGGTACGGGTTCGGCCTTTACCGGGCCTGCTTCATAAAGTGGATAAATATATTCAGGCGATGCCCGAATGTATTGAAAGCGACAAAGTGACCGGCGAGGATTGTTTCGTTATCCGGCTGGTGGTGCGCACCATCGATCAACTCGATACCTTGCTTGATGGACTTTCCGAGCATGCGCAGTGTAATACATCGATCGTGAAAAGCTCGCCGGTGAAGCGCAGATTGCCACCGATGTAGCGTTTTGCTGGGTGCCGTTCGAATCGAAATTTCCCCGCATGGGCAGAATACAGGGCAACGTCGATTGATTTGGCAAAGGGATAACAGGGAAGTGATGGTGGTGGGGGAAGGATTACTCGGCGCGTTGCGCCTCGCCCTTCGGGTCGTTGCCTGCGGCAACGCTTTCTCGCTACGCTCGAATCGAACCTTAATCGAAGCTTCTCATCCTTCCCCGCATGGGCAGAATATAGGGAAACATCAATTGATTTGGCAAAGGGATAACAGGGAAGTGATGGTGGTGGGGGAAGGATTCGAACCTTCGAAGTCGATGACGGCAGATTTACAGTCTGCTCCCTTTGGCCGCTCGGGAACCCCACCAGGGGTAAATATATTGTCAGAACTTACAGCGTGAATGGTGGTGGGGGAAGGATTCGAACCTTCGAAGTCGATGACGGCAGATTTACAGTCTGCTCCCTTTGGCCGCTCGGGAACCCCACCACGGGGTAATGCGTTTTACTGGCCTGCTTCCATTTCGGGAAGCGGGGCGCATCATATCAAATGATGCGCCCCTGTAAAGCATTCCGGCGAGAAAAATAAACTGGTTGCCTGATTTTTACCCGTAAAGGCGTAAAAGCTAACCAATTCATTTCTCAGTCGATTAAAGAATAATCGTCCGGTTGCCGTACACAAACACGCGCTGGGCAAGTACCTGATACAACGCGCGGCTCAGAACGTTCTTTTCGACGTCGCGCCCGGCGCGCATCATGTCTTCGGCCGTGTAGGTGTGATCCACATGGATGACGTCCTGCATGATGATCGGACCTTCGTCCAGATTGTCATTCACGTAGTGTGCCGTCGCGCCGATGATCTTCACCCCGCGCTCATAAGCCTGGTGGTAAGGGCGTGCGCCGATGAACGCCGGCAGGAACGAGTGGTGAATATTAATAATCTGGTTCGGGAAGCGCGCCACAAACTCCGGTGTCAGCACGCGCATATATTTCGCCAGCACCACGTAATCCGGTTGGTGCGCGTCAATCGCGTCCGCCATCTTCTGATCGTGCTCTTCACGGGTTAATCCTTCGTGACTGACCAGCTCGAAAGGAATTTCAAAACGCTCGACCAGCGAACGCAGCGTTTCGTGATTACCAATCACGGCGGCGATATCCACATCCAGACCGCCATAGTTGGCTTTCATTAACAGATCGCCCAGACAATGCGCTTCTTTGGTGACCAGAATCACCACGCGACGGCGCCCGGCAGGATTCAACTCGCGAATGGAGCCTTCCGGTAAGGCGCTATCCAGATCGGCCAGCAGCGTGGCGTCGTTAAAAATGCCTTCCAGTTCGGTGCGCATGAAAAAACGACCGGTGCGGTGGTCTACAAACTCATTGTTCTGCACGATATTCAGTTCATGTTTGTAGCAAATATTCGTAATACGCGCGATAAGCCCCTTCTGGTCAGGGCAGATGGTACGAAGCACTTTTCGTTGTAAAGAATGCATTGCAGCGGTAATCCTGTTGATGATGTTTGCTGAGTGAATACTGTCGGGCAATTGACTAGCCGCAGCATTTTTTAAATTTTTTACCTGAGCCACAAGGGCAGGGGTCGTTGCGTCCAAATTGCGGGCGTGTACCATCGATATAGTACCACTGACCGTTTTCTTTTAAAAAACGAGAACGTTCAATGATCGCCCCTGGTTTTTCGTGTTCGCGAAAACGGGCGACAAAACTGACGTAACCGGTGTTGTCCGCCTCAGACACGGTGTGTTCGAAAACGGTCAGCCCCAGCCATTCAGTTGTGGCAAATCCGGCACCGATCTCATCCCGGAAACGGGCCGCGTGACAGACCGAATGCCAGGTCCTGATCAAATAATCTGCGTCTTTCATCACAAAAGCGCAGTAGCGCGAACGCATGAGGTGCAATGGATCGGGTGCGACTTGCTCGCCAGACAGATATCGGTGGCAACATAGGCTATACTCGACTGCGCTACCACAGGGACAAAGCTGAGACACAAAAAACTCCCTGATAAAAAAACGGCGTATAAAAAAGCCTGGGTAGCACTATGTTAACTGAGCGTTGGAGATGTTGCTACGCCCGTAAGCCAGGGGAAGTTTGTTGGTCAAATGAGAAAAATGAAAATAGGTCTGGCGCTGGGCTCAGGTGCTGCGCGAGGCTGGTCCCATATTGGTGTCATCAAAGCCCTCAAACACATGGGCATTGATGTTGATATCGTCGCTGGGTGCTCCATCGGTTCGCTGGTTGGTGCCGCCTACGCCTGTAACAAATTGCCCGCGCTTGAAGAGTGGGTCTGTTCATTCAGCTATTGGGATGTCCTGCGTCTGATGGATCTCTCCTGGCGTCGGGGCGGACTGTTGCGCGGCGAGCGCGTCTTTAATCAATATCGCAACGTCATGCCCGTGGCTGAAATTGAACAGTGCAGCCGTCGGTTTGCGACGGTGGCGACCAATCTCAGCACGGGGCGTGAATTATGGTTTACGGAGGGCGATCTCCATCTTGCCGTTCGCGCCTCCTGTAGTATTCCCGGCCTGATGTCGCCCGTCGCTCACAATGGCTACTGGCTGGTGGACGGCGGCGTCGTTAATCCGGTTCCCATCTCACTGACCCGCGCGCTGGGCGCGGATATTGTGATTGCCGTCGATCTGCAACATGACGCGCATTTGATGCAGCAGGATCTGTTGTCATTGAACGTCAGCGATGACAGCCCGGAGGGAGATAATGACGGACTTTCCTGGCATGCGCGCCTGAAAGAACGGCTGGGCAATATTACCGCCCGCCGTGTGGTGACAGCGCCAACCGCGATGGAAATCATGACCACCTCGATTCAGGTGCTGGAAAATCGTCTCAAGCGTAATCGCATGGCGGGCGACCCGCCGGATATCTTAATTCAACCGTTCTGTCCACAAATCTCCACCCTGGATTTTCATCGCGCCAGCTCTGCCATAGAAGCAGGGCGATTAGCGGTAGAGAAAAAGATGGACGAGCTTTTACCTCTGGTGCGTGCCGGCGTTTGACGCACCATTTTTAACTACACTTAAGCATATTCTGACAGGCGTGTGTGGCAATAGCATGCCACTATTGAGTAAAGCCAGTCAGGGGAGAGAACATGACGCAGCCATTGGTCGGAAAACAGATTCTAATCGTTGAGGACGAGCCGGTTTTCCGCTCGCTTCTGGATTCGTGGTTTTCCTCTTTGGGAGCGACAACAGCACTGGCGGCCGATGGCATAGAAGCACTGGACCGTTTAGCTGATTTCACACCCGATCTCATGATTTGCGATCTTGCAATGCCAAGAATGAACGGCCTCAGTCTGGTGGAGCATTTGCGTAATCGCGGTGACCAGACGCCGATTCTGGTGATCTCGGCGACAGAAAATATGGCGGATATTGCCAAAGCTTTACGTCTTGGCGTAGATGACGTCCTGCTGAAGCCGGTGAAAGACCTGACCCGACTGCGGGAAACGGTGTTTGCCTGCCTGTATCCGAATATGTTTAATTCCCGGGTTGAAGAAGAAGAGCGCCTGTTTCGCGACTGGGATGCGATGGTGGATAATCCTGCCGCCGCGGCAAAATTACTTCAGGAACTTCAACCTCCGGTGCAGCAGATTATTTCGCATTGCCGGGTCAATTACCGACAACTGGTTTCGGCGGATAAGCCTGGACTGGTGCTGGATATCGCGCCACTTTCGGATAACGATCTCGCATTTTATTGTCTGGACGTTACCCGGGCTGGCGACAACGGTGTGCTGGCGGCGTTACTCCTGCGGGCGTTATTTAATGGTCTGTTACAGGATCAACTTGCACATCAGAATCAGCGTCTGCCGGAACTGGGGGCATTATTGAAACAGGTCAACCATCTGCTTCGCCAGGCCAATTTACCCGGACAGTTTCCGCTATTAGTTGGCTATTATCACAGTGAGCTTAAAAATCTGATTCTGGTTTCTGCCGGACTCAATGCGACATTAAATACCGGATTGCATAATGTGCAGATCAGTAACGGCGTTCCACTGGGAACGTTGGGTAATACTTACCTTAACCAAATTAGCCAACGCTGCGACGCCTGGCAGTGTCAAATTTGGGGGGCAGGAGGTCGGCTACGTCTTATGTTGTCTGCGGAATGAACAATCGAGAGGGCGGATGCAAATTGCCGTATCTGCCTTTCTCTGCGGGTGTTACTATCTGCGCCAGTCTTATACGTATTTATCTTAATTATACGAACACGCATCCTTTTCGGACCTGAGGCTTGTATCAGTCCTGATATACTCGATGCGATACAGATTGATGAACACGTTCAATACATGAACAGTCCAGGAGAATTTAAATGGCTGCCATTAACACGAAAGTCAAAAAAGCCGTTATCCCGGTAGCGGGATTAGGAACCAGGATGTTACCGGCGACGAAAGCGATCCCGAAAGAGATGTTGCCGCTGGTTGATAAGCCATTAATTCAGTATGTCGTAAACGAGTGTATTGCTGCGGGCATCACTGAAATTGTACTGGTGACGCACTCCTCGAAAAATTCGATCGAAAACCACTTCGATACCAGTTTCGAACTGGAAGCGATGCTGGAAAAACGCGTTAAGCGCCAGCTACTCGAAGAAGTTCAGTCTATTTGTCCGCCACACGTCACGATAATGCAGGTTCGTCAGGGGCTGGCAAAAGGCCTGGGCCATGCGGTATTGTGCGCCCATCCCGTGGTTGGTAATGAACCTGTCGCGGTTATTTTGCCTGACGTTATTCTTGATGAGTTTGAGTCCGATTTATCCCAGGATAATCTGGCTGAAATGATCCGTCGATTTGATGAAACCGGAAATAGCCAGATTATGGTTGAACCGGTCGCGGATGTGACCGCATACGGTGTGGTTGACTGTAAAGGCGTACCGCTGACACCAGGTGAAAGCGTGCCAATGGTGGGCGTTGTGGAGAAACCGAAAGCCGATGTCGCCCCGTCAAACCTGGCGATTGTTGGCCGCTACGTGTTGAGCGCGGACATCTGGCCTTTGCTGGCTAAAACCCCTCCAGGCGCAGGTGACGAAATTCAGTTGACCGACGCGATTGACATGCTGATCGAAAAAGAGACTGTTGAAGCCTACCATATGAAAGGAAAGAGCCACGACTGCGGCAATAAATTAGGTTATATGCAGGCGTTTGTGGAATATGGCATTCGACATAATTCGCTTGGTAGCGAATTTAAGGCCTGGCTCGAAGAAGAGATGGGTATTAAAAAGTAACCAGACGTTATAATTAACGAACTGAGACGGCGCTGACATCCAGCGCCGTTTTTTTATACCAACGCTTGATGAGAAATCGTCAGATTGCAGGCATAAAAAATCCCGCAGAGCGCGGGATTTTAAGCAAGGAGATTACAGATTATTCCTTAATCAGGAAATCGTCCAGTTGTTTACCTTGCTCTTCCATTGCTTTCTTGATCACTGCCGGAGTACGACCCTGACCAGTCCAGGTTTTAGTTTCACCGTTTTCGTCAACGTAGCTATATTTAGCCGGACGCGCTGCACGTTTAGCTTTGGTACCGGATTTAACCGCCGCCATGCTATTCAGCAGTTCATTCGGATCAATACCGTCAGCAATCAGCATTTCACGATATTGTTGCAGTTTACGAGTGCGCTCTTCAACTTCAGCGGCTGCCGCGCTTTCTTCTTCACGACGTTCGTTAACAACAACTTCTAATTTTTCCAGCATTTCTTCCAGCGTCTCAAGGGTACATTCTCTTGCCTGCGCACGAAGAGTACGGATGTTGTTCAGAATTTTAAGTGCTTCGCTCATTGTAGTAATCTCAAACTTATATTGGGGGTGGTTTGTTGAGCTAATAATAGAGCGTTAAATTCAGATGTGCAATAGCCAGGAATGTAAGGAATTCAAAATTGCCCTTTATTTTTTGCCTGCAATAAATATCCGAACTTAAATTTTTCTTGAAGGAACGCACAAAAAAAGGCTTATTGGCTGAGCGGTTACTCCTTTTTTCAGGCGAGAACATCCGGATTCAGGTCACATTTTCACATGATGAAATAGACATTCATTGTAGTGATTTCAACCTTTTGTATTAGTTTTGTTGATGAGCACAGTCTATTACTTCGCAACAGTTATGTAGAACAGTAACAATAAGTTCAGGGTTTCCATTAGGTCAGCGTTGATAAGCAGCGTTGATGAATATCAAACGCACATTACGACAAGAATGGGAGCCGCCGCGCATTGTTTGTTCAATTGTTAATTCGTATTTTCCGTACATTCGGCCCTACAGATTTTTCTCGCGCCGGGAGGGGGAGGCGGAAGATATAGCCAACGAGAACAGAACCTGGCACCGATAACGATTGAAATTATGCTACACTGCGCCCCGTCTTTATTTCACTTTGGTGAGGGTCTGTGGCCGATGGCACAGCTATATTTCTACTATTCAGCAATGAATGCAGGTAAGTCGACAGCCTTACTGCAATCTTCATACAATTACCAGGAACGCGGGATGCGTACTGTCGTATATACCGCGGAAATAGACGATCGTTATGGTGCGGGGAAAGTGAGTTCGCGTATCGGGTTGTCTTCTCCCGCCAAATTGTTTAACCAGAATTCATCGTTGTATGAAGAGATTGCAGCCGATAATGCGCGTCAACCTATTCATTGCGTGCTGGTGGATGAATGTCAGTTTTTAACCCGGCAGCAGGTTTATGAATTATCGGAAGTTGTTGATCAACTGGATATTCCGGTGTTGTGCTACGGATTACGCACTGATTTTCGCGGTGAACTGTTTGTGGGTAGCCAATACCTGTTGGCGTGGTCAGATAAGCTGGTGGAATTAAAAACGATCTGCTTCTGCGGGCGTAAAGCAAGTATGGTGTTGCGTCTTGATCAGGCAGGCAGACCCTACAATGAAGGCGAGCAGGTAGTTATTGGCGGCAACGAGCGGTATGTCTCGGTCTGTCGTAAGCATTATAAGGAAGCGCTGGAGGAGGGCTCTCTGACGGCGATACAGGAACGCCATAGCCACGACTAATTTTACCTACTGATAAACGCTTAGCGACGTGCTGAACCGTTTACAGACCCGACCGTGGGGCGACAACAGAGACGGATTTCGGAGATAAAAAAGCGGCCTCATCAGAGGCCGCTTTTACGTTGTAACAGTTCAGCGAGAATTACGCAGATTTCTTTGCTTTTTTCTCTGCTTTCGGAGCAGCGGCAACTTCTTTCGCCGCCGGGGTGCCTTCAGAGAACTCACGACCGTAGAAGGTATCCAGCAGGATCTGTTTCAGTTCGGAGATCAGCGGGTAGCGCGGGTTAGCGCCGGTGCACTGGTCATCGAATGCATCTTCAGACAGCTTGTCAACGTGAGCCAGGAAGTCAGCTTCCTGAACGCCTGCTTCACGGATTGACTTCGGAATACCCAGTTCAGCTTTCAGGCTTTCCAGCCATGCCAGCAGTTTCTCAATCTTCGCAGCAGTACGGTCGCCCGGTGCGCTCAGACCCAGATGGTCTGCGATCTCAGCATAACGACGGCGTGCCTGCGGACGGTCATACTGGCTGAAGGCAGTCTGTTTAGTCGGGTTGTCGTTCGCGTTGTAGCGAATAACGTTGCTGATCAACAGGGCGTTCGCCAGACCATGCGGAATGTGGAACTGTGAGCCCAGTTTGTGCGCCATGGAGTGACACACGCCGAGGAAGGCGTTCGCAAACGCGATACCGGCGATAGTGGCTGCACTGTGAACACGTTCACGGGCGACCGGGTTTTTAGACCCTTCGTTGTAAGACGCCGGCAGGTTTTCTTTCAGCAGTTTCAGCGCTTGCAGTGCCTGACCATCAGAGAACTCAGAAGCCAGTACGGAAACGTAAGCTTCCAGGGCGTGAGTGACGGCATCCAGACCACCGAAGGCACACAGGGACTTCGGCATGTCCATGACCAGGTTAGCATCGACAATTGCCATATCCGGGGTCAGGGCGTAGTCAGCCAGCGGGTATTTCTGACCGGTCGCATCGTCAGTAACAACCGCAAACGGAGTTACTTCAGAACCGGTACCAGAAGTGGTGGTGACCGCAATCATTTTCGCTTTGACACCCATTTTCGGGAACTTGTAGATACGTTTACGGATGTCCATAAAGCGCAACGCCAGTTCTTCGAAGTGAGTTTCCGGATGTTCGTACATCACCCACATGATTTTCGCGGCGTCCATCGGGGAACCGCCACCCAGCGCAATGATCACGTCAGGTTTGAAGGAGTTTGCCAGCTCTGCACCTTTACGGACAACAGAGAGCGTCGGGTCCGCTTCCACTTCAAAGAACACTTCAGTTTCAACGCCAGCCGCTTTCAGCACAGAGGTGATCTGGTCTGCATAACCGTTGTTGAACAGGAAGCGGTCAGTCACGATGAGCGCACGTTTGTGGCCATCAGTAATCACTTCATCCAGCGCGATTGGCAGTGAGCCACGGCGGAAGTAGATAGATTTCGGAAGTTTGTGCCACAACATGTTTTCAGCTCGCTTAGCAACGGTTTTCTTGTTGATCAGGTGTTTCGGACCAACGTTTTCAGAGATGGAGTTACCACCCCAGGAACCACAACCCAGAGTCAGGGAAGGTGCGAGTTTGAAGTTATACAGGTCACCGATACCACCCTGAGATGCCGGGGTGTTGATCAGGATACGTGCGGTTTTCATCATCTGACCGAAGTAAGCCACGCGCTCCGGCTGGTTGTCCTGGTCGGTGTACAGGCAAGAGGTATGACCGATACCGCCCATCGCCACCAGTTTCTCCGCTTTAATGACCGCGTCTTCAAAATCTTTCGCACGGTACATCGCCAGCGTCGGGGACAGTTTTTCGTGAGCGAACGGTTCGCTCTCATCAACCACTTTCACTTCACCGATCAGGATCTTAGTGGTTTCTGGCACAGTGAAACCTGCCAGTTCAGCGATTTTGTACGCAGGCTGACCTACGATAGCGGCGTTCAGCGCGCCATTTTTCAGGATCACGTCCTGAACCGCTTTCAGTTCTTTGCCTTGCAGCATGTAGCCGCCGTGGCTGGCGAAACGTTCGCGAACGGCATCGTAAACGGAATCAACCACAACAACAGACTGTTCAGAAGCACAGATAACGCCGTTGTCGAAGGTTTTGGACATCAGTACAGAGGCGACTGCACGTTTGATATCAGCGGTTTCATCAATAACCACTGGCGTGTTACCTGCGCCCACACCGATAGCGGGTTTACCGGAGCTATATGCGGCTTTAACCATGCCCGGACCACCGGTCGCCAGAATCAGGTTGATATCCGGGTGGTGCATCAGTGCGTTAGACAGTTCAACGGAAGGTTGATCGATCCAGCCAATCAGATCTTTCGGCGCACCGGCAGCGATAGCAGCCTGCAGTACGATATCGGCCGCTTTGTTGGTAGCATCTTTTGCACGCGGATGCGGAGAAAAGATGATCGCGTTACGGGTTTTCAGGCTAATCAGAGACTTAAAGATTGCCGTAGAGGTTGGGTTAGTGGTTGGTACGATACCGCAGATGATACCAATTGGTTCAGCAATGGTGATGGTCCCGAAGGTGTCGTCTTCAGACAGCACGCCGCAGGTTTTTTCATCTTTGTAAGCGTTATAGATGTATTCAGAAGCAAAGTGGTTTTTAATCACTTTATCTTCGACGATACCCATACCGGATTCGGCAACGGCCATCTTCGCGAGAGGAATTCGAGCATCTGCAGCAGCCAGAGCGGCGGCGCGGAAGATTTTATCAACTTGTTCTTGAGTGAAACTGGCATATTCACGCTGGGCTTTTTTGACGCGCTCGACGAGTGCGTTAAGTTCAGCGACATTAGTAACAGCCATAATGCTCTCCTGATAATGTTAAACTTTTTTAGTAAATCATCTGCTCGATACGTGAGTATAGACAGCGGGCGTTAGTTTGTATAAAAGCCAGAAAATCAATTGGTTACTTAACGTTCAGTTTGCTCTGATTTACTAAAAGAGCTTATGCGTCAGCGTCATCTAACTCTAACGCGTTACTTCCAGGTGGCGTAAGCAAGGTTACTCACTTCTGAGTAGCGATTACGTGATCTGGATCAAGATTTAGCAAAGCTGACACCTTTCAGCAGGCCGTTTTAGCCCTAAACGCTAAGTGTTGTGTAATTGTAGTGGTGAATGGGTCTCAAATTATCATAATTAAAACATATTAGTAACACGCAGGAAAGGTAGCAATTTTACGTTTGCCCTGGTGAAATGTGCTATGAAAAGGCGTATCTTCAGCACGGTTTTTACCCGGTTATTTTAACTTACTTTATACGGCTAACGCTTCGGAGCTAACCGTGATCCAAACGCTGTTTGATTTTCCTGTTTATTTTAAATTTTTCATCGGGTTGTTCGCGTTAGTGAACCCGGTTGGGATTATTCCTGTCTTCATCAGTATGACCAGCTACCAGACAGCGGCGGCGCGCAACAAAACGAACCTCACTGCTAACCTGTCCGTTGCGATCATTCTGTGGACCTCGCTATTCCTCGGCGACGGCATTCTGCAACTGTTCGGTATCTCAATTGATTCGTTTCGTATCGCCGGCGGGATCCTTGTGGTCACCATTGCGATGTCGATGATTAGCGGCAAACTGGGTGAGGATAAGCAGAACAAGCAGGAAAAATCAGAAACGGCGATCCGTGAAAGTGTAGGTGTGGTTCCCCTGGCGCTGCCGCTAATGGCAGGCCCCGGCGCGATCAGTTCAACCATTGTGTGGGGAACGCGTTATCACAGTGTGATGTACCTGCTTGGCTTCTTTGTGGCGATTGCGCTTTTTGCCCTGTGCTGTTGGGGACTCTTCCGCATGGCACCGTGGTTGGTGCGTGTTCTGGGCCAAACGGGTATTAACGTGATTACCCGAATTATGGGGCTACTCTTAATGGCGCTGGGCATCGAGTTTATTGTCACCGGTATTAAGGCCATATTTCCAGGACTTTTAAGCTAATTCGCTTTCAGATGAAATATCCCACGGAGCTGTTCACGGCTCCGTCTTTTTTATCATCCCGTCTCGTCACCTTTCTTACTTTCAGTCCCGCCTACCGGGAATCACTGATGCCTCTGTCGGTATTAAGTCCCTTGATTTAACAGTCTTTTTAATCCCTTTGCGAGGCTCTGCATTGTTATTTTGCTCACATCACAATCCGGGGCTTGCTGAAGGATAATTGAGATGATATTAGTTAATTCAATGAACTCGCAGATGAATGTGCTAAAAAATAACCAATTGTTAAATTTTTGTATATTTATACGCCTTTTGCAGAGATCAAGGGTCTCAGACGAATGGGGTATCAATAATTAATTGATTGCTAAGCGATTGTTGTTATTTTGCTTGTTTCGGAACGTTCCGCCGGAACGCAATTTTTTCTCTAAAAGAGAATTGCTTAACAAATCTGTAAATTGTATTGGCGGTTAATAAATGCTTTTGTTACTTTCCGACAGTTCATATTGCAGCGGATTGCTTGTTGATGAGAATAAATATCAACTAAGCAGTCTGGCCACTATTCATGCGCCCCCTGACAGGGGAGGTGCATAACGAATCGACGTAAGGTGATCAAACGAATCGCCAGAATAAATAAAGTCGGTGATAGCAGGCAGTAAACGACCTGGCAGCTGAAAGTCTCCGAAGCTGATCAGAGATCCCTGACGGGATTAACAGGCTGGTGATAAAACCAGTAATTATAATGAGGGAGTACAAACACAATGACCAACACGAAGAAAAGTTTAGTGGCGGCAGGAATTTTAACTGCGCTCATCGCCGGAAATGTCGCGACAGCTGCCGTCGTCCCCGCAGGTGTGCAACTGGCGGAAAAGCAGACGCTGGTGCGAAATAATGGTTCGGAAGTTCAGTCTCTCGATCCGCATAAAATCGAAGGGGTGCCGGAATCCAATATCAGCCGCGATCTGTTTGAAGGTTTAATCATCAGTGACGTCGACGGTAAACCGTCTCCGGGCGTGGCTGAGAAATGGGAAAATAAAGATTTTAAAGTCTGGACATTCCATCTGCGCAAAGACGCAAAATGGTCCGATGGCTCACCGGTGACGGCCCACGATTTTGTTTACAGCTGGCAGCGTCTGGCGAATCCGAATACCGCATCCCCGTACGCCAGTTATCTGCAGTATGGGCATATTGTCAATATTGATGACATCGTTGCCGGCAAGAAGCCGCCAACCGATCTTGGCGTTAAAGCCATTGATGATAATACCTTTGAAGTGACCCTCAGCGAGCCTGTACCTTATTTCTACAAACTGCTGGTGCACTCATCCGTTTCCCCGGTTCCTAAAGCCGCCGTTGAAAAATACGGTGAGAAGTGGACTCAGCCAGCCAATATCATCACCAACGGTGCGTATAAGCTGAAAGACTGGGTGGTTAACGAGCATATCGTGCTCGAGCGCAATCCTAATTACTGGGACAACGCCAAAACGGTCATTAATCAGGTGACGTACCTGCCGATCGCATCAGAGGTGACAGACGTTAACCGTTACCGCAGCGGTGAAATCGACATGACCTATAACAACATGCCGATTGAACTGTTCCAGAAACTGAAAAAAGAGATCCCGAACGAAGTTCACGTTGACCCGTATCTGTGCACCTACTATTACGAAATCAATAACCAGAAAGCACCGTTTACGGATGTCCGCGTGCGTACCGCGCTTAAGCTGGCGCTGGACCGCGATATTATCGTTAATAAAGTGAAAAACCAGGGCGACCTGCCGGCATACAGCTTCACGCCTCCGTATACTGACGGCGCAAAACTGGCTGAACCAGAATGGTTTGGCTGGACGCAGGAAAAACGTAACGAAGAAGCGAAAAAATTACTGGCCGAAGCCGGATATACCGCTGATAAACCGTTGACCTTCAACCTGCTGTATAACACGTCCGATCTGCACAAGAAACTGGCTATCGCCGCGGCGTCCATCTGGAAGAAAAACTTAGGTGTGAACGTCAAGCTGGAAAACCAGGAATGGAAAACCTTCCTCGATACGCGTCATCAGGGCAACTATGATGTTTCCCGTGCGGCCTGGTGTGCGGATTACAACGAACCGACTTCCTTCCTGAACATGGTGTTGTCTGACAGCTCAAACAACACGACGCATTATAAGAGCCCGGCGTTTGACAAGATCCTTGCCGATGCGCTGAAAGCAACGAATGAAGAGCAGCGTACTGAGCTTTACGGCAAAGCCGAGCAGCAGCTTGATAAAGATTCTGTGATTGTGCCGGTGTTCTACTACGTCAACGCCCGTCTGGTGAAACCGTGGGTGGGTGGTTATACCGGTAAAGACCCGATGGATAATATCCACGTCAAAGATTTGTATATTATCAAGCATTAATGGCAAAGGGTGGGGCAGCAGACGTTGCCCCACAGTGTCTTTTTTCGTCGACTCTCAACACCTCTCATTAGCGGTTCTGCGTGAAGAGGTGTAAAGGCACACGCCAGAAGGTACGGGCAATGTTGAAATTTATTCTACGCCGCTGTCTGGAAGCAATTCCGACGCTGTTTATTCTTATTACCATTTCGTTCTTTATGATGCGTCTTGCGCCGGGAAGCCCCTTCACCGGCGAACGCGCGCTGCCGGCAGAAGTTCTGGCAAACATTGAAGCGAAATACCATCTTAACGACCCTATCATGACCCAGTATTTCAGCTATCTGAAGCAACTGGCGCACGGTGATTTCGGTCCTTCTTTTAAATACAAAGATTATACGGTTAACGACCTGGTCGCTTCGAGTTTTCCGGTATCGGCGAAACTGGGCCTTGCCGCCTTTTTTCTGGCCGTGATCCTCGGGGTGAGCGCTGGCGTAATTGCCGCGTTGAAGCAAAACACGCGATGGGACTATGCGGTCATGGGGGTGGCGATGACCGGGGTGGTCATACCGAGCTTTGTGGTCGCGCCTCTGCTGGTCATGATATTTGCGATCACCCTCAAATGGCTGCCGGGTGGCGGCTGGAATGGCGGGGCGCTGAAATTTATGATCCTGCCGATGGTGGCGTTATCACTGGCCTATATTGCCAGTATTGCGCGTATCACCCGTGGCTCAATGATTGAAGTGCTGCACTCAAACTTCATTCGCACCGCGCGAGCGAAAGGGCTGCCGATGCGCCGTATTATTTTCCGCCATGCGTTGAAACCGGCGTTACTCCCGGTGCTCTCCTATATGGGACCGGCATTTGTCGGGATTATCACAGGTTCAATGGTCATTGAGACAATCTATGGTTTGCCGGGGATTGGTCAGCTGTTTGTTAACGGCGCGCTGAACCGCGATTACTCGCTGGTTCTCAGTCTGACGATCCTCGTGGGGACATTGACCATTGTCTTTAATGCGATTGTTGACGTGCTCTATGCCGTCATCGACCCGAAAATTCGATACTGATACTGGAGCTCGCGATGATGTTAGGTAAGAAAAACAGCGAAGCGCTGGAGAATTTCAGTGAGAAGCTGGAGGTCGAGGGGCGCAGCCTGTGGCAGGATGCTCGCCGTCGTTTTATGCATAACCGCGCTGCGGTTGCCAGTCTGATCGTGTTGGTGATGATTGCGCTGTTCGTGACGCTTGCACCGATGCTGTCGCAGTTCACCTACTTCGATACCGACTGGGGCATGATGTCCAGCGCGCCGGATAGCGAGTCTGGTCACTATTTTGGTACCGACTCCTCTGGACGCGACCTGCTGGTGCGCGTGGCGATTGGCGGGCGGATCTCGCTGATGGTCGGCATCGCGGCCGCGCTCGTTGCGGTGGTCGTGGGGACGCTGTACGGCTCGCTTTCAGGCTATCTGGGCGGCAAAATCGACTCGGTGATGATGCGCCTGCTGGAAATCCTCAACTCCTTCCCGTTTATGTTCTTCGTTATCCTGCTGGTCACCTTCTTCGGGCAAAATATTCTGCTGATTTTTGTGGCGATCGGGATGGTTTCCTGGCTGGATATGGCGCGTATTGTGCGCGGGCAAACCCTGAGCCTGAAGCGGAAAGAATTTATTGAAGCCGCGCAGGTGGGCGGCGTGTCGACCGGTAACATCGTCCTGCGTCATATTGTGCCTAACGTGCTGGGCGTGGTGGTGGTGTACGCCTCCTTGCTGGTGCCAAGCATGATCCTGTTCGAATCGTTCCTCAGCTTCCTGGGGCTGGGGACGCAGGAGCCGCTGAGCAGTTGGGGCGCGTTGCTAAGCGATGGCGCCAACTCGATGGAAGTGTCGCCGTGGCTACTGCTGTTCCCGGCCGCTTTTCTGGTGGTGACGTTGTTCTGTTTTAACTTTATTGGCGATGGCTTGCGTGATGCCCTCGACCCGAAAGACCGTTAAGGAGTGCAGCCATGAGCGTAATTGAAACTGCAGGCGTGCCGTTCGCGCAGCAAAGGGCTAACGCACTGCTGGACGTAAAAGATCTTCGTGTGACGTTCAGTACCCCGGACGGTGATGTCACCGCGGTGAATGATTTGAACTTTACGCTGCGCGCCGGAGAAACCCTCGGCATCGTCGGTGAGTCCGGTTCAGGTAAATCACAGACCGCGTTTGCGTTGATGGGGCTGCTGGCCGCGAATGGTCGGATAGGCGGTTCGGCGACGTTTAGCGGCCGCGAGATCCTCAATCTGCCGGAGCACGAACTGAATAAGCTGCGCGCCGAGCAAATCTCGATGATTTTTCAGGACCCGATGACCTCGCTGAATCCCTACATGCGTGTCGGGGAGCAACTGATGGAAGTGCTGATGCTGCATAAAAGCATGAGCAAAGCGGAGGCGTTTGAAGAGTCGGTCAGAATGCTGGATGCGGTCAAAATGCCGGAAGCGCGTAAGCGGATGAAAATGTTCCCGCATGAATTTTCCGGCGGTATGCGTCAGCGCGTGATGATCGCAATGGCGCTGCTGTGCCGGCCGAAGTTACTGATTGCCGACGAACCGACGACCGCCCTGGATGTTACCGTGCAGGCGCAAATCATGACGCTTCTCAATGAACTGAAGCGTGAATTCAACACCGCCATCATCATGATTACCCACGATCTTGGGGTGGTGGCCGGGATCTGCGACAAAGTGCTGGTGATGTATGCCGGTCGGACGATGGAATACGGTAATGCCCGCGATGTCTTTTATCAGCCCGTTCATCCTTATTCGATAGGTCTTCTCAATGCGGTACCGCGTCTGGATGGCGAAGGTGACGAGATGCTGACGATTCCGGGGAACCCGCCCAACTTACTGCGTCTGCCGAAAGGCTGTCCGTTCCAGCCGCGCTGTCCGCATGCGATGGAGATTTGTAGCACCACTCCGCCGCTGGAGGAATTCAGTCCGGGACGCCTGCGTGCCTGCTTTAAACCGGTGGAGGATCTGGCATGAACGCTGTAGATGAAAAACGTAAAGTCCTCCTGGAAATCGCCGATCTGAAGGTGCATTTCGATATTAAAGATGGCAAGCAGTGGTTCTGGCAGCCCTCAAAAACGCTGAAGGCAGTCGATGGCGTGACGCTGCGGCTGTATGAAGGAGAGACGCTGGGGGTCGTTGGCGAATCCGGCTGCGGGAAGTCGACCTTTGCCCGGGCCATTATCGGGCTGGTAAAAGCGACCGATGGTCGGGTGGCATGGTTGGGTAAAGACCTGCTGGGGATGAACCCCGATGAATGGCGGGACGTTCGCAGTGATATTCAGATGATTTTCCAGGATCCGCTGGCATCGCTGAACCCTCGCATGACCATTGGTGAAATCATCGCTGAACCGCTGCGGACCTATCATCCGAAATTACCGCGTCAGGAAGTGCGCGATCGGGTGAAAGCGATGATGATGAAGGTGGGCTTACTGCCAAACCTGATTAACCGCTATCCGCATGAGTTTTCGGGCGGTCAGTGCCAGCGTATCGGGATTGCCCGGGCGTTGATTCTGGAGCCGAAGCTGATCATCTGCGATGAGCCGGTCTCCGCGTTGGACGTGTCAATTCAGGCGCAGGTCGTCAACCTCTTGCAGCAGCTTCAGCGGGAAATGGGGCTGTCGCTGATCTTCATCGCCCATGACCTGGCGGTCGTAAAACATATCTCTGATCGCGTGCTGGTGATGTATCTGGGTCATGCCGTGGAACTGGGGACCTATGACGAGGTCTATCACAACCCACTGCATCCCTACACTAAAGCGCTGATGTCGGCGGTACCGATTCCCGATCCCGATCTGGAAAAGAACAAGACGATTCAGCTACTGGAAGGGGAATTGCCGTCACCGATTAACCCGCCGTCAGGCTGTGTATTCCGTACCCGTTGTCCGATAGCCGGCCCGGAGTGTGCGAAAACGCGTCCGGTACTGGAAGGCAGTTTCCGGCATGCGGTTTCCTGCCTTAAAGTAGACCCGCTATAATCGCAAGGGCTGACAAACTGTCAGCCCTTCTTTTCGCAGAGGTTATCGTGTCGTTTTCCTTGTCATCGCTTCGCAGGCAGATTTATCACCGCTTGTTCGATCTGAACACCCGCTCAGGGCGACGGGGCGAGGGGTTATGTGCTCTGTTCGCGCTGTTGAGCGTGCTGGTTATTTTTATTGAATCGGGCCTTGGCACGCAATATCACCTGACGCTTGATGAGTGGCATATTTTTGTCTGGCTTGAACTCATCATCACGCTGGTCTTTACGCTGGAATATTTGCTGCGTTTAGTGAGCTGGCCGAATCCGGCGAAATATGTCTTCAGCTTCTGGGGCTTAATTGATTTAGCGACTATTCTGCCGTTGTATGTGATGTGGCTGTGGCCGGAAATCAGCCTCAATTACGTTTTTGCCTGGCGGGCTATGCGGGCTATTCGTATCCTGAGGATCCTTAAGTTGTTGCGTTTTATGCCTTCATTACGGGTATTCTGGCGGGCGATTATGAGTGCCCGGCATCAACTGATTCTGTTTTATTCGTTTATCGGCATTTTGATGATTATTTTCGGCACGCTGATGTATCTCATCGAAGGACCGGAATATGGATTCACCACGCTGAATGCGTCGGTCTACTGGGCGATTGTGACCGTCACGACGGTTGGGTATGGCGATATTTCGCCACATACGCCATTGGGGCGGATTGTGGCATCAGTCCTGATTTTGATTGGCTATTCAGTGATTGCCATTCCTACTGGGTTGATCACCACGCATATGAGCATGGCGTTTCAAAGGCGGAATCAACAGCGCCAGTGCCCACAGTGCCAGCAGAGCCAGCATGAGCATAGCGCGAAATTTTGTAACCACTGCGGCAGTAAATTGCCGGACTAAGTAAAAAGAGCCGCGATTGCGGCTCTTGTCTTTGATTATTCGCGCCAGAGAATATGGCAGAGCTTGTGATTTTTTTCGCGACACAGCAACACGCGGGCAAAAATATCGTTGATCTCGCCGTCTTCACTGTCTGCCAGACCAATCACCACTTCGGCAAAGAAGTCCGGGTTCAGGTCATAATCCACGTGATCCTGCCAGTCTTCTGACGGATCAAATAACTCTGCGCCGCCGCGCTCCTCAAACTGCAGGTTGAACAGAATAATGTCCGCCGGGTCGAGGTTATCGGCCGCCAGTTCGAGAAAAATATCGTAAGCCTGCTCAAGCGTTTCGTCTTCAGTCAGGCGATTGTTCAGATCCATATCCATAGTGACTACCTGTTTACCGTCTCTTGGGCACGTTTTACAGCAACGGACTGAAGAAGTAAAACAGTCGCTCGGTGATCCGCTGCCAGAGCGGGCGTTTTAGCCACAAATTCGCGTCCAGCAGGCGAGAACGGGAGATATAATCGTCCTGCACAGCCGCCAGATCGCCGCCGAATCCGACGTCATCAATCACCAGCGTGATCTCAAAATTCAGCCACAGACTGCGCATATCCAGATTCACGGTCCCGACCAGACTGAGTTCACCATCGACCAGTACGCTCTTGGTATGCAACAGACCGCCTTCGAACTGATAAATTTTCACCCCGGCCGCTAACAGCTCGGTAAAGAAGGCGCGGCTGGCCCAGCCAACCAGGAGTGAATCGTTCTTGCGTGGCAGAATAATACTGACGTCCACACCGCGCTGCGCCGCTGTACAGATGGCATGCAGCAAATCGTCGCTCGGCACGAAGTAGGGGGTGGTCATAATTAAATACTCACGCGCCGAGTAAGCCGCCGTCAGCAGCGCCTGGTGTATCAGATCTTCCGGAAAGCCTGGGCCGGAAGCGATGGTATGAATTGTGTGTCCGCTGGCCTCTTCGAACGGCATTATGTTGACGTCCGGCGGCGGAGGCAGAATGCGTTTGCCGGTTTCAATCTCCCAGTCGCAGGAATAGACGATGCCCATTGCGGTTGCCACCGGACCTTCCATCCGCGCCATCAGATCCACCCACTGACCGACGCCCGCATCCTGTTTGAAAAAGCGCGGATCCACCATATTCATACTACCGGTATAAGCAATATAGTTATCAATCATCACCATTTTGCGGTGCTGACGCAGGTCCATGCGGCGCAGGAACACACGGAACAGGTTAACCTTCAGCGCTTCGACCACTTCGATACCGGCGTTGCGCATCATCGCCGCCCAGGGGCTGCGGAAGAAAGCGACGCTACCGGCAGAGTCCAGCATGAGTCGGCAATGGATCCCGCGTCGTGCGGCAGCCATCAGGGATTCCGCCACCTGATCCGCCATACCGCCAGGTTGCCAGATATAGAACACCATTTCGATGTTATGTCGTGCCAACTGAATATCGCGGATCAGCGCCTGCATCACGTCGTCAGAATCGGTGAGCAGCTGGAGTTGGTTGCCTTTAACCCCCGCGATGCCCTGGCGACGCTCACAGAGTTTGAACAGCGAAGCGGCGACGCTGCTGTTCTCTTCGGCAAAGATATGTTTGCAGGCTTTGAGATCGTTCAGCCACTTTGCGGTGGATGGCCACATTGCGCGAGCGCGTTCTGCCCGACGCTTGCCCAGATGCAGTTCCCCGAAGGATAAATAAGCAATAATTCCGACCAACGGCAGAATATAAATGATTAGCAGCCAGGCCATCGCAGAAGGAACCGCGCGACGTTTCATTAAAATACGTAATGTTACACCGGCAATGAGCACCCAGTAGCCCAGAATGACCAGCCAACTCACCACCGTGTAGAAGGTTGTCATAGATTAAAAATCCTTTTGAAAGCGTATTGTTATGAGTTTACGCGTCATGATAAATCTGGCAAATAAAAACACGGCAAAAGCGCTAGCCTGCCTGTCTGTGGGGGGTATAATGCCCATTCTTGCACTGTAAGAGTAGGTATCATGAAGCGGAGTAGAACGGAAGTGGGACGCTGGCGGATGCTGCGTCAGGCCAGTCGCCGTAAAGCGCGTTGGCTTGAAGGACAGTCGCGTCGGAATATGCGGATCCACTCAATCAGAAAATGTGTCCTGAATCAGCAACGGAATTCGCTGCTGTTTGCGATCCATAGCCTCTGAGTGAACAGGGCACCGCATGCGGTGCCCAATGAACACGTCTTTCAGAACGTCTTCTTAAAGGGTTTCACTGAAACCTGCGCGTAAACCCCGGCGGCAACATACGGGTCAGCCTCGGCCCAGGATTGCGCCTCTTCCAGTGAGTCAAATTCAGCAATCACCGTGGAGCCGGTAAAACCTGCCGCACCGGGATCGTTACTATCTACCGCTGGCATGGGGCCTGCAGTCAGGAGACGTCCTTCGTCGTGAAGCAACTGTAGTCGTGCCAGATGCGCGGGGCGGACGGAAAGACGCTTTTCAAGTGAATTCGGGTTATCTTGCGCGTAGATGACATAAAGCACGGATAGGGCTCCTTGTTCGGTAAAAGTGCTAAATACGTTATTTGAAAGGCCTCTTTACTGCAACGCAAAGATGACAGCCTTGTTAAGGCCGTACAATTGTCAGGGAATTTTTAGGAGAAAAATGGCGCTTATGGCGATGGCTTATTGAATATGATTGCTATTTGCATTTAAAATTGGGGCCTGGTTTTTCAACTGAAACGATTATGACTTCAATGACCCTTGAATAAAGTCTATTCGGCTTTCTTTAGATGTTCACCTCACATCCTCTGTAATTGATGTTCCTTACAACTCCCCAGAGCGTTAAGATAGTTAACCGATTGAGTTTTCAAGGTATGACAGGATGAGTGACACTACCGACGTCTTCAGCATGATAGCCGATATTACTATGGCTGGTACTGCTGTATGGGCTGCATTCAAAGCTAATGATTGGTTAAAAAATAAAGGATTGGATAATGCTGAATCTTTCTTTAGAGAGGTTCATGACCTGCATAAAAGATACTCAAAAATCCTGCGTTATGCTGAAGAGTCGAATCGAGTATTCCAGAATCAGGAAGGTCTGATGTCACCCAATCCTGAAATCATAAGCAATGAGCAATTCTGGGAAGTGAAAGCAAATCTCTACAAGACCAAAGAAGAGTTTGACCATTTTGTATCTTCGTATCTGCTAATGGATGCAATGGATATTAAGTTAAGTCCAGCCTCTGCTGAACTAGTTGAGAAGCAGATGAATGCACACAGTGAGTTTTGGGCAAAAGCGAGAGAGTTTAACAACGCAATATCTGAGATTGTTAGGCGTGGTGTGTTGTCTGAGGACATGCAGCGTGTCAGGGATGAAGTGACAGTCAGATATCAGATGGTGTTTGTAACTCTTGATTCTTCTATGGATATCAATGCTGAATTGAAGAAGATTAAATTTAAAGATTTCTACACACTGTCAAACTCAAGACCTTTTATGAAGATTTATGATGCTATGAGTGGTCTGATGGTCAGGTTGAAGGAGCGATTACGTCAACTTTAAGTTACCTGTTATTAACAGGTTTTATCAGGTGAATATCTATGCAATTTAACAGTATATTTCCAAGTATCTAAGCAGTTTTTCACAGTGTCTATGCAGTATCTTACAAGCACTTACATCACCCCTAAATAGCCTAAATTATTGATATATATAAATAATCTGCGCAACCTCTGTTTAGGGAAACTGTAGCGGTGTTAGTCGTCCCTCTCTCGACTCCTAGAAAAGTGCTATATACAGGACTATATAACGATTGCTGCCATAAAATTCACTCCCTAAATTAAGCTGTTCACTATAACATTAACCCCGATTTCAAAATTTTAAGTGGTGATTAGATGAGTGAAGATAGTGTTGTGGATTCAACCATACAGGGACTGAAAGAGAGGCTGTCAAGCCCATTATGGGGATATATCATTCTTTCGTGGGTAGGGTTTAACTGGAAACACATTGCAGTGATGTGCCTTAGCAAGGCTCCGGTGGAAGTGATCTTGACCCGCCATCTCCGGACAGCTTTTGTATCTTAAGTTAACGATGTCCGCTGCCGCCGATATTCCCTCGGGGAGTGATATCCCAGCGCGCTGTGCGGGTGGTTTTCATTGTAATGTGTGAACGCTGCTGCAAGGTTTCGCAGGGCTGTTCTCACATCTGGTTTTGGCATGAACGCGATATAGTCTTCCTTCATCGTCTTCACGAATCGTTCGGCCATGCCATTGCTCTGCGGGCTGCTCACCGCTGTTGTACACGGCTCCAGATTCAGCTCTCTGGCGAACCTCCGCGTTTCATGCGCGGTATATGCTGAACCGTTATCCGTCAGCCATTGAACCGGTGTGGTCGGCAGCCCGTCGCCGAAGCGCTTTTCCACCGACCTCAGCATCACATCCTGCACCGTCGAACTGTCGTAGCCTCCTGTGCTCGCTGCCCAGTCTATGGCTTCTCTGTCGCAGCAGTCCAGCGCGAACGTGACCCGCAGCTTCTCACCGTTGTCGCAGCCGAACTCGAAGCCATCTGAACACCAGCGCATATCGCTTTCTGCCACCGCGATTTTGCCCTTATGTTCACGCTTCGACCGCTCTGGTTTGTCATGCAGTAACAGCAGATTATGCTCACTCATAAGCCGGTAAAGCCGTTTGGCGTTCACGGGGGGCAGTCCCTCTGTACGGCGTTGCGTACGCAGGATGCCCCACACACGGCGATAGCCGTAACTGGGCATATCGCTGATGATATCGAGGATCTCTGACAGTATTTCAGCGTCTGCTTCGTCATCACGCCGGTTACAGCGCCTGTCCTGCCAGTCGGCAGAACGGTTAATTCGCAGTGACAGCTGCGCACGCGACACGCCCATGGTGCGGCTGACCAGGGCTATTCCCCGTCCTTTGGCAACAAGGGCGCGTGCGCTATCCATTTTCGCGACTGAGCGTACTCCACGGCTTCTTTCAGGATCTCAACTTCCATCGTCTTCTTGCCCAGCAGGCGCTGAAGCTCCCGGACCTGCTTCAGAGCAGCAGTAAGCTCAGAAGCTGGAACAACTTCTTCTCCGGCCGCAACGGCGGTGAGGCTGCCTTCCTGATATTGCTTCTTCCACTTAAACAGCAGGCTGGGCTGGATGCCATGCAGGCGGGCGACATGGGAGACATTCATGCCCGGCTCCATCGTCTGCTGGATAATGGCGATCTTCTCCTGAGGAGTTTTACGTTTACGGACTTCTTGCCCTAACAGGATCCCGGTCATCTCAAAATTGGCGTTAGTGTTAGACATATATTCAAGCCTATCTCTTATCTGGAGATACAGCTACTGTCTGGTGTTTCAGGGGGCTACATCA